>DASRSR010000170.1:0-14097 GCA_035656355.1 Edaphobacter sp. | reverse complement strand
GGCATGTACGACTGGCCGTTGATCCCGAAGTCCTGAGGATCGTCGTTCAGCTTGGTAATCGCAGTGAAGACACCATTACTGCCGAGTGAGAGACCGTTGAGGCTGGTGTTGAAGCCCGCAGCGTAAACAAAGGGCTTGAAGATCGATCCGGTCGGGCGTTGTGCAACAGCGTGGTTGAGTTGGGAGGCGCTATAACTGCGGCCGCCAACAAGGGCAAGCACCTGTCCGGTGTGAGGATTGAGCGCGATCAGAGCGACTTGCGGATAGGTAATCGGTTTGGTGCTTTTTCTACGCCGCTTGCGGATGATCTCATCCACGCGTTTCATTCCGGCATCGACGGCTTCGGAGGCGACGCGTTGCAGGTCGGGATCGAGCGAGGTATAGATGCGCAGGTTCTGATGATTCAGGTCTTGATCGCCGATGCGGCGCACGAGCTGGTCATGAACAAGATCGACGAAGTACGGTGCTTCACTGGCGTCGATATCAGAAGAAGCCAGACGGATCGGTTCTGCTTTGAAGCGTTCTGCCTGACTGCGCGTGAGCGCTCCGGTTTCGACCATGGAGTCGAGCACAACGTTTCGGCGCTCCATAGCGCGCTTCGGATGCCGATAAGGATTGAGACGATTGGGGCTTTGAATCATGCCGGCGAGCAGAGCGCATTCGGCAGTATCCAACTGACGAAGCGGCTTTCCGAAGTAGGCCTGTGCTGCCTCTCCAAAGCCATTGATTGCATAGCTTCCACGTTGCCCGAGATTGATCTCGTTGGCATACATTTCGAAGATCTGCTCTTTTGTGAAGCGATTTTCGAGCTGGAAGGTGATCATAATCTCGCGGAACTTGCGGACAAATCTCTTGTCGGGCGAGAGGAAAAACCCACGCGCAAGCTGCTGGGTGAGCGTAGAACCGCCGCAGGTCAGATGACGAGACCAAAGGTCTTCAATGGCGCATTTGCCGATGCGGACGTAGTTGATTCCCGAGTGCTCGAAGAAGCGGCGATCTTCGATTGCGGTGACGGCCTGCACCATGCGCGGAGGAATGTCTTTGTAACTGACCATGCGGCGCTTGGTGCGGTTTTTATCTGCCGACAGCGCTGTGATGAGTTGCGGCTCCAGATCGTAAGCGGCGAGGGCGACTCCATTTTCGGCGGTGATTTTGCGAACCACGCCTCCGGTTGTGTCAATGGTGGCGCCATCGGTGCTGTGATAGCTCTGCGGGCCAGGCTTGATGAAGATGCTGTCGCCGTTGAGATTGAAGGTCCCCATCTGGGGATTGTTGTTGTAATTGGCGCGACGCAGGTCGGCGGCGATATCGGCTGCGGAGAGTTTCTGTCCGGGCCGGACTTCACGCGGCGCGGCGTAGATCTGCGAGACGCTGGCAAAGATTGGGCCGGCGGCGAGGCGGTCGTTCACAACATGTTGATAGTAGATATAGAAGTAGCCGAAGACAGCAACGCCGACGGCAAGCACTCCCAATACAGAGATCAGCAGGATGCGAGTCCACCCGGAACGAAAGAGTGGATCGCCGGAATTGGACCGGGACTTACTGCCGTATTTGAGTTTGACTGGCAAGAGGCTTTTCTCTTAGACGCTTACTGTGACACAGTTGGCATCGCTGCACGCAGCGTGGAGGTTATCTGTTTAGAGACCTGATTGGCAACGTCGGTAAGCGGAATATCGCTGTTCGCGTTTTGAAGGCGATCGACAAATTCGACTTTACCTTCGGCAACCCCTCGTCCGATGTTGATTCGATAAGGGATGCCCACCAGATCGGCGTCCTTGAATTTGACTCCGGCGCGCTCGTCGCGGTCATCAAGAAGGACATCGAGGCCAGCAGCTTCTAGCTCAGCGGCTACTTTTTCTCCGGCTTCACGCAAGGCTGCGTCGCTGATGTTGGTAATGGTAACGACGACGTGGAACGGCGCGATGGAGGGATGCAACGCATAGGCGGAGCCTCCGTTTGCGGCGGCAGAGCTCTCGATTGCAGCGGTCAGGATACGTTCGATGCCAATGCCATAGCAGCCCATGATGGGCATGACCTCTTTGCCTTCGCGGTTGAGGACAGTTGCTCCCATGGATTTGGTGTATTTGTAGCCGAGCTTGAAGATGTGGCCAATCTCGACGGCTTTGCCTAAGCGCAATGGGGAACCGTCGATTGGGCAGCCTTCGCCCTCAATCACGTTGCGGACGTCAGCTACCAGAGTCGGTTTGAAGTCGCGCATCGGCGTCACGTTGCGCAGGTGATACTCCTCTTTGTTGGCTCCAGCGATCAGATTCGTGCGGCCTTCGAGCGCTTTGTCGAGGATGACGAGTGTGCCAGGCTTCTTCGGATGCGGTGCAGCTTCGATGCCAATGGGGCCCAGATACCCGGCCGGTGCATTGAAGGTAGCCTGTAGTTCTTCCGGCGTCATTGGACGCACAGGTGCGCCGGCGAGAGCAATGAGTTTGGCCTCATTGAGCGTGTGATCGCCGCGCAGGAAGATGACGACCGGACGAAGCCTGCCCAGTTTTTCATGGTCGGCTTCGGGCAGTTCGGCCATGTAGGCCATGGTCTTCATCTGGTGTTGCGGCTGCGTTTTGAGGAACGCTCCTACTTCTTCGATGGTGCGCTGGCCCGGAGTATGGACCAGTTCCGGCTGACCATCGCCAGTTGGCGCAAGGTCCTCGACGGGAGAGAGGCGGCTGATGGCTTTCTCCAGATTGGCAGCATAGCCGGAGGCGCTGCTGGCGATGATGTCTTCGCCTGCATCGGTGTAAACCATGAATTCCTGCGAGGCTGAGCCGCCCATCGCTCCGGAGTCGGCATCGACGGAGACGAACTGGAGTCCGCAGCGGTTGAAGATGCGACGATAGGCGGTATCGTGCTTTTTGTAACTCTCGTCCAGGCCGGTTTCATCGAGGTCGAAGGAGTAGGAGTCCTTCATGATGAACTGGCGAACGCGCAGCAGACCTGATTTGGGACGCGGCTCGTCGCGGAACTTGGTTTGAATCTGATACCAGATCTGCGGAAGCTGCTTGTAGCTGCGCAGCTCTTTGCGAGCGACTTCGGTCATGACCTCTTCGTGGGTCATCGCCAGGCAAAGCTCGGCGCCTTTGCGGTCTTTGAGGCGAAACATGTTTTCGCCCATGCCGGACCAACGGCCACTCTCTTCCCAGATTTCTCGTGGGTTCAGGGCAGGGAGAAGAAATTCCTGACCGATTTTGTCCATCTCTTCGCGGATGATGGCAATGATCTTGTTGATGGCGCGGTTGCCGAGGAAGAGATAGCTATAGATGCCTGCTCCAAGCTGCCGGATATAACCGGCGCGGAGGAGAAGCTTGTGGCTGGCGACTTCGGCGTCCGCTGGCGCTTCGCGGAGGGTGGGAATAAACAGTTGAGACCAGCGATGCATTGCGAATTGAGTACTTTCCGGCCCATGAGGCGGGCATGTGGGATTAAGTTCCTATTCTAACTGTTAAGTATTAGGAGAATCGGACCTCGATGAGACTCCCATCCAGAGAACCTTGGAAGCAAGATTTTATACATACAGGATGATAGGGCTTCAATAACAGATGATAGGGCTCACTATTCTGGCGTTTTTTATCTTTCCGATGTAAGTATTTCAACTGATGAAGTTTAAATCGGATTTGGCGAGATGAGATGAATGGTGAGGCAGGAGGCTGGATTGGGGAAGGATGATGGCAAATAAGTTTTCGAGGTACATGATTGCTGTATGCTGCTTGTGCCATTGCAAAGGAGGATTTCGCTGTGCTTGATTCCGAACGCTCTTCAAATCCATTTGCATCTGCTGTCGTTCTCGGTGTGTGTCTGTTGCTTGGACTGGTGATCGGCGGCTGGATACTTGGGTCACAGATCAAGGCCATCCGACTGGCGGACCGATATGTCACGGTGAAGGGTCTGGTGGAGCGGACGGTGAAATCAGACAGCGCGATATGGCCGGTGACATTTAAGGAAGCGGGCAACGATCTGCCGGCGGTGTTTGCCAAGAGCGAAGCGGACAAGAATACCGTTCTGAAGTTTTTTACCGAGCAAGGAATTACGCAGAATGAGATTACGATTGGTCAGATTCAGGTGACGGACAAGCTGGCCAATGAATATGGCGGAGGCTCGAACAATGGCCCGCGCTACATTGTGCAGCAGACGGTCACGGTGAACTCGAAGGACGTGGACAAGATCGCGAAGGCGGGTCAGAAGACGGCTGAGCTGGTGCAGGCAGGAATTGTAGTTGGCGGCGGATATGGGCAGGGAATTCGGTATGTGTTCAATGGGCTGAATGCACTGAAGCCAGACATGATTACCGAAGCGACTCGGAATGCGCGGGCGGCGGCGGACCGTTTCGCGGCAGACTCCGGTAGCCAGGTGGGATCGATTCGCACAGCGAACCAGGGAGTGTTTTCGATCTCTGCCGCAGATGCAGGTGCGGGCGGCGAAGAGGGTGGCGGTGGCGCAGGTATGTCGCAGGATTCGAGCATTATGAAGAAGGTCCGCGTCGTGGCGACGGTGGATTACTACCTCGTTCGATAAGCGCACCTTCGTTGCAAGTGGCATCTGGCGGATGATAGCCTTCGGGTACATCTCAAGATCAATTTTCCTGTTACTGTGAAGCGGAAAGTTTTGAGGAGCACCGTTTTCCTTGAGAGAAACGGCCATAAGTCCTGAGACATTCCGATGCGCCTACAGGAAGATTGCTCAAGCGGAGCCATTTACTCATGCAGACGAGCTACAACGGCATTGCCGTCCCGACGGACGGTCAGGCAATTCAGTATGTCAACGGCGCATATCAGGTGCCCGATCATCCGATTATTCCTTTCATTGAAGGCGACGGCACAGGCCGCGACATCTGGAAGGCCTCGCAGCGTGTTTTTGACGCGGCGGTGGAGAAGGCTTACGGCGGCAAGCGCTCGGTGAAGTGGTTTGAAGTGCTGGCGGGCGAGAAGGCGTATCGCCAGACACAGAACTGGTTGCCAGATGACACGGTGAAGGCGACGGTAGACTTCCGCGTCTCGATTAAGGGGCCACTGACGACTCCGGTGGGTGGCGGTATCCGTTCGCTGAACGTGGCATTGCGCCAGTTGATGGACCTTTATCAGTGCGTGCGCCCGGTGAAATATTACAGCGGCGTGCCCAGCCCGGTGAAGCATCCGGAGAAGCTGGATGTTGTGATCTTCCGTGAGAATACGGAAGACATCTATGCGGGTATCGAATTCCGCGAAGGAACGCCTGAGGCAAAGAAGTTCATTGATTTTGTGAACGACGAGATGCTGAAGGGTGGCAAGAAAAAGGTTCGCACAGATTCGGGTGTGGGCGTGAAGCCGATCTCGATTACCGGATCGAAGCGGTTGGTGCGTGCAGCGATCAAATATGCACTGGACAATAACCGCAAGACGGTCACGCTAGTGCACAAGGGCAACATCCAGAAGTTTACCGAGGGCGCGTTCCGCGAGTGGGGTTACGAGGTTGCAACACAGGAGTTCCGCGACCAGACCGTAACCGAGCGTGAGAGCTGGATTTTGGGCAATGTGGAGCAGAACCCGAACCTTACGCCGGAGCAGAATGCTGCGCTGATTGAGCCGGGTATTGAGTTTGCTCCGAAGGACTTTGGCGACAGCATCGTGAAAGAAGTGAAGGACGTACTGGCCGCCATTGGCAAGTCGCACGGTAATGGGCAGTGGAAGAAGAAGATTCTGGTGAATGACCGCATTGCGGACTCGATCTTCCAGCAGATTATTCTGCGGCCTGATGACTACAGCGTCTTGGCTACGACCAACCTGAATGGCGACTATATTTCTGACGCTGCTGCGGCGCAGGTGGGCGGTCTGGGCATTGCTCCAGGTGCGAACATCGGCGACGGTTATGCAGTCTTTGAGGCGACGCATGGAACGGCTCCGAAGTATGCCGATAAGGACGTCATCAATCCAGGCTCGGTGATGTTGAGTGGCGTGATGCTGTTCGACTTCCTCGGCTGGAGCGAAGCGGCCCGGCTGATCGAGTCTTCAATGGAGAAGACCATCGCGCAGAAGTACGTGACGTATGACTTTGAGCGCGGAATGCAGGGCGCGACCAAAGTGAAGACGAGCGAGTTTGCTACGCGCATGATCGAGAACATGGGTTAGGAATCGCTGAGAAAAAGCAGATTCCTCGCTTCGCTGCGGAATGACAATCTAAAGAATTGGAGATGAAATGGGTCGGAAGAAAGTAACGATTGTAGGCGCGGGAAATGTAGGCGCGACGGCAGCGCACTGGATTGCAGCGAAGGAGCTTGCGGATGTGGTGCTGCTGGACGTAGTTGAGGGTGTTCCTCAGGGCAAGGGTCTGGATCTGCGCGAAGCGATGCCGATTGAGAAGCGCGATTGCGATGTGATCGGCACCAATGATTACGCGGACACCAAAGATTCTGACGTGGTGGTGATTACTGCCGGCATTGCGCGCAAGCCGGGTATGAGCCGCGACGATCTTCTGAATACGAACTTCAAGATCATGAGCGACGTGGTCTCGAAGGTAGTGGCGCAGTCTCCGAATACGATTCTAATTATTGTCTCGAACCCGCTGGACGCGATGGCGCAGACGGCGTTCAAGCAGGCAGGGTTGCCGCGCGAACGCGTGATTGGCATGGCCGGTGTTCTGGATTCGGCGCGGTTCCGGACGTTTATCGCCGATGAATTGAAGGTCTCGGTCGAGAACGTAACGGCGTTTGTGCTGGGCGGACACGGCGATACGATGGTTCCGCTATCGCGCTACTCGACCGTGGCGGGCATTCCGATTACGGAGCTGATTTCTGCTGATCGTCTGAAGGAGTTGGAGACGCGCACGGCGAACGGCGGCGCAGAGATTGTGAAATACCTGAAGACCGGCAGCGCGTTCTATGCGCCTTCGGCGGCAGCGGTTGAGATGGTTGAAGCGATTCTAAAAGACAAGAAAAAGATTCTGCCGTGCGCTGCTTACCTGCAGGGAGAGTATGGTATCTCCGGGTTGTATGTCGGTGTGCCATGCAAACTGGGATCTAAGGGACTGGAACAGATCATCGAGATTAAGCTGACGGCAGACGAACAGGCTGCACTAAACAAGAGCGCCGCTGCGGTGAAGGACCTGTGCTCGGTGATTGGAATGGCGTAGAAACAGTTGTTAGTTGCTGGTTGTTAGTTAAAATTAAAAGCAAGGCCCACTCATCGAGTGGGCCTTGCTTTTAAACAGAAACGGAACTAGGCGACGCGGTCAATGGTGACGGACTCGAGTACAACGTCCTTTTTGGGGCGGTCCATGCCGTCACGGCTCACTTTGCTAATCTTTTCGACGACGTCATAGCCTTCGACTACTTCGCCAAAGATAGTGTGTTTGCCGGTAAGCCAGTTGGTTTCCGCAACGGTGATGAAGAACTGGCTGCCATTGGTATTGGGGCCGGCGTTGGCCATGGCGAGTTTTCCGGGTTGCTGGAAGCCGTGCTTTGAACCACGAGTTTCGTCGGCGAACTTATAGCCAGGGCCACCCATGCCGGTGCCTTCGGGGTCGCCGCCCTGGATCATGAAGTTGGGGATGACACGATGGAAGATGGTTCCGTCGTAAAGCTTGTCGCCTTTCTTGCTGCGGCTCTCCCACTTCTTGGTTCCTTCGGCGAGGCCGATGAAGTTGGCGACGGTCTGAGGGGCATCCTGCTCGAACAGCTCACAGACAATGGTTCCTTCGCTGGTTTTAAAAGTTGCATAGGTGCCGGGCTTTTTGGGCATTGCAGCATTCTCCTGTAGTTGAAATATGGTTGAGCGACGCCGGACGTGACCGTCGCGGATAAAGAAAGCTATTTCGCGACCGGAGCCGGGGCCGAAGTTGCAGGTGCGGGCGAAGGCGCAGCGGGTAATGGAGGCATCGGCTGGCCTTCGCGCGCAATGGTTACATGATTAATGACGACCGAGGTGAGAGGTTTGTCATTACTGTCCCGAGGAACACGTGCGATGGAGGCGACCAGCAGAACACTGTGCTTGTCGCACTGGCCGAAGATAGTGTGTTTGCCATTAAGTTGAGGCTGGGGAGTCTCGGTGATGAAGAACTGGCTGCCGTTGGTGCCGCCGCCGGTTGGGCCAGGGCCGGCGTTGGCCATGGCAAGGCGGCCGGGCTGGTCGAAGGTGAGCGAAGGATCGATCTCGTCCTGGAAGAAGTAGCCGGGGTCGCCGGTGCCGTCGCCCATGCGGTCTCCGCCCTGAATCATGAACTCGGGGATCACGCGATGAAAGGTGGTGCCGTTATAAAAGGGCTGGCCATGGACTTTTTTGAGGGTCTTAGGATCGGTCCAATCCTTGGTACCTTCAGCAAGGCCGATAAAGTTTGCCACGGTAATAGGCGCCTGTTTGTCGTAGAGCTTGCAGGTCAGGCGGCCCATGCTGGTGTCGATGACGACGGTTGGACCAGTTGGCACGACCTCCGGCGCAGCTGCGGTCGTGGCGCCGGGAGCATCGGGTAGATCGGAAGCCTGGCTGGAAGGCGGAGAAGATGATTGGCTGCTAGATGGCGCAGAGGTTTGGGAAGAGGACGACGAAGAAGCTTGTGGACTTTGCGCCAGCGCAGGTACGCAGAAGACCAAAGCCAGAGCAAAGGAACGAAGCATCATAGAGACAGGCTATCGCAGACGTGATGCCACCGGCAATGCAACGGGTTCTACATCAATCGTCTGATGAGGTTGCGCACCATCTCCAGTGAGCCTCCATAGGCTACGTGAGCGGCCCAATGCTGCAACTGGTCGGATGCAGGTGTTTGCAGCGGTGAGGGAGACAACTTAAAGGCAGGAACGGCGACTTCATCTGCTGCGAGGAAGAGTATCGTCCCAAACGCCGTGCCAGCGCCAGTTGTTATTTCGGGAACCAACTCTGCGGATATTCCATATACGACGCCCATCAATGTCCCAAAGGTATAGTGGACAGCCTGGCCAGCTTTTTTCTTTTCTTCTTTTGCCAGATAAGTACCCATGGCTTCTGCAGCCCGACGAGCGACAATCTCGGTTGAGTCTTCCTGTTGTGAAGCGGCCTGTTCTTTCTGCACCTGTTCGTGCGCAACTTGCCATGGTGTTTCGTGCTCTGCCAGCTTCTTCTGTTTTTCGACTTCATTCATGCCAGCGGTGCTCAACTTTAGAAATTGATCCATGATGAATGTCGCTGCAAGTCCGGCAGTGATTCCGGTGGCGAGGCCGCGCAAAATAGATGGTTTGTTTGATCGCATCGTAGCTCCTCAAATAAGCGTTAAGAAAGATTGGATGCGGTGAACGGAAGAAGATGGGGCATGGTGCGCACGAAATTTGTGCCGTAATATCTACGGATTGCAGTGATTGTGAATCGACAATCTCGGATGCGACGGCAGAATAACAATTTTAAAGACAAATACAGGGTTCTTTCGACTCCGCGCTTACGCACTTCGCTCAGGATGATGCAGATTTGGGACAGTGTTATACGGAGACATCCTGCACGGCACGAAACACGCGGAGCAGGTTGCCGTGCAGTACCTTCTTCATGTCATCGGCGGTGTATCCGCGAGCGATGAGAGCGGCGGCAACCTTGGGGAGATCGGCAGCGGAGTCGATGCCTTCAGGCAAGACGGGCATTCCGTCGAAGTCGCTTCCGATGCCGATGTGGTCGATGCCGGCGACTTGAATCATGTGGTCAAAGTGATCGATGAGAGAGGCAAATGGGGCTCGGCCGATCTTTGCGGCGAACTCGCGGTCGATCTTGTCGGAGACAGCAAAGGGTACCGCTTCGCCGCGAGCCACGTAGTGAGCTGCGGATTTTTCGTGCGCTTCGCGCCGCTCCGGACGCTGCGCATTCCAGGCAGAGCGCCAGTTTTCATCGATGAAGGCGGGGAAGAAGTTTACCATTGCGACGCCGTCTTTATCAGCCAAAGCGCGAAGCATTTCGTCGGTGAGGTTACGCGGTGCCTGTGTAAGCGCACGGGCCGAAGAGTGCGAGGCAATGACAGGAGCGCGGCTGACGTCGAGCGTGTCCCAGAAAGTCTTATCGGAGACGTGGGAGACATCGACCATCATTCCGAGGCGGTTCATCTCGCGCACGACCTCTTTGCCAAATGAAGTCAGGCCGTTGTGATGGTGCACGCTTGGATCGTTTATGTCACCGGAGGAATCGGCCCATTCATTGGTGTTCGACCAGGTAAGCGTCATGTAACGAATGCCAAGCCGGTAGTAGTTGCGAAGAAGGCCGAGATTATTTTCGATAGAGTGGCCACCTTCGATTCCCATGAGTGCGGCAAATTTCCCCTGCCTGTGCGCGGCAAGGATTTCGTCAGCAGAGCAGCATAGTTCGATCTTGTCAGGGTGTTTTCGCACCTGTTCCAGAACACCATCGATTAATGCCAAAGTGCGGTGCGCATAATGGCCTTTCCATTGTTGCGGTTCGGCCCAGATAGCGAAGAACTCGGCGGCAACGTTTCCGGTCCGCGCGGTTTCAAGGTTCAACATGCCGCCGTGAAGCGGGGCGGTGAAGTCCCATCCCTCATCGGTAAATCGCTGCGGCGTATCGGCGTGTGTGTCGATGATGAAGTCGGAGAGAATTGGATTGGACATCAAGCTTCTTTCTTTTGACCGGCTTACCTGCTTAGAAAAGGATACTCTGCTGAGGCTGGCAACCTGATGGAGCAATTCGCCCTCTTTTAAGGCAGAGGTGATGTATGGCACAAGGCCTAAACTCGACCAAAACGGGGGCTCGTCCCTCGCACGAAGCGTTGGAAGAAGACAATTCTGTAACTGAGGTGGGAAAGAGCGACGAGGAGAAGCTCGATCACATTGCAATGCAGGGCGCGAAACGAGCGCAGAACCGGATTCATGCCAATGAAGAGACGACACCGGGCAATTCCATCTTCTCGAAATAGCGTCTGCGATCTTCTTCGAAACGGAAGTAACAAAGGCCCACCTTGCCAGGTGGGCCTTTTTGCGGGCGGCTGTAACGACAGGCTCTATATTGTAGGATTTTGCTGATGAAGTGTGTGGCCAATCAGAGTATGCTTGGGTTGCATATTTTTATATTTCGACTGAGGTTTTTGAGAATGAAAATTCTAGCTGGATTGGCAGCGGTTGGCTGCCTGGCAATGCAGGTGGCAGTGGCCCAGCAATCTCCTTCGCGGGAGTTAGCAGCGAAGGTAACAGCGGCACAGATGCAGCAGGCGTCGTGGAGCGATGAAGGGATCTTGCTGGACGGGCTGGCTGCGGAGTGGCATACAACGGCAGTTGGTCAGGATTTTCATTTCATCAAAGCCGCGGTGGATCGTTATCTGGCGGCGAATGGAGGCAACGTCAATGACGTTGCGATGGGACAGCCGGTATTGCTGGTTTACCGCGTAACAGAGAAGCCGCAATACTATAAGGCGGCGCAGGCGCTACACGATAAGCTGGCCGCATCGAAGGATGCAGCGCAAGCGGCTCCATTTCTAGCGATGTATGCAGCAACGTTCCATCAGCCAGAGGCTTTTTCAGGCATTGCCAAGGCGCTGCTGGCGGCAAAAACGCATATGCAGCGGAGCGCATATGCAGCGGCACTGGTCGATACATTGGCATGGATGCCGACAGAGCAGGCGCAGCGGCTAGAGCTGATCTCCGCGCTGAAGAGTGCTGTTGCCACGGCAGAGAAGGATAAGACAGCGACAAAGGCTCCAGAGAATCTAATGCTGGTCTATGCCGTAGCTAAAGGGGTGCGGTTGGGGTTTCTACCGCAGTCGTATGAATCACGCGCTGAGCAGGGATGGGATGCGGCGCAGAAAGAGCTTGTGTCCCATGATGGCGGCAAGATGTCACTGAAGAGTGCAGCCAATGATGGCAAGACGACGGGAGCGTTTTTATTGGCTGGCAGCGAGATGGAGCAGACTGCTACTCAGGCGTTGGGGCAGGGAAAGACGGCCCTGGTTGATGCCTGGTTCAATTCGCAGACGCGGAAGAACGCAGCGGGACAGACTGAGCTGTATCACTATAAATGGACCGACGACACGAATAATGGCTTTGCGTTTTTCGGCAGAGCATTTCAGCGTTATGGTGTGAAGCTGGCCGAAGAGAAGACGGCTCCGACGGCGGCGGATCTGAAGAAGGCGCAGATTTATATCTTGCCCTCACCCGATATTCCTTCGAAAAACCCTAACCCGCACTACATGGATGCAAAGAGCGTGAATGTGATTGCAGATTGGGTGAAGGCTGGCGGCACTCTGCTGCTGATGGAAAACGACGGACCGAATGCCGAGTTTGAGCACTTCAACAAATTGAGTGATCGCTTTGGAATCCATTTCAATCAGGTGCTGATTAATCACGTTATCGGCAATGACTATCCGGCTGGAACGGTAATGATTCCGGCAGGAACAGGTGTTTTCGCGCATCCGCACCAGGCTTATATGAAAGATACTTGCTCGATTACACCCAGCAGCCCTGCGAAGGCAGTCGTGACGAAGGGCAAGGACGTAATGATCGCGGTTGCAAAGTATGGAAAGGGAACTGTGTTCGCAGTGGTTGATCCGTGGCTATATAACGAATACGTTGACCGGCGAAACCATCTACCGGTGGCTTACGACAACTTCGACGCAGCAGTGGACCTGGTCGGGTGGATTGTTAAGCAGTAGGGACATCCCCGGGTATTTTCAGTTGCGGTTAAAGGAAGGAAGTTTCAAAAGAACAAAGGCAGATCCTCCCGCTTCGCGGAAGGACGACAACAAAAGACAAAATGCGGGGTTCTTCGCTGCGCTCAGAATGACGAGGAAATGCAAATACTGGGGTCTCTCCACTGCGGCCCTGCGGGGCTTCGGTCGAGATGACGAAGGTTGGAGGTTTGCATTCTTATAAAGCAGAAATACAGGGGCTCAAGATATCTAGGATTTCAGGCGGAAGGCTTTAGTGACGATGTCGTTGGGAGAGCTTCCAGCGGGAAGAATGCTGAAGAGGGTGGGGCCGGTTTTGTCGCGGGTGCGCAGAATGGATACATCGCCGGAGTGGGCATCGGTGGTCAGGAGAAGATGCTCGTCGGCAGAGAAGGCGAGTGCGTCGGGTGCTGAGCCGGTGTGGACGCTGCCTACGACACGACCATCGTCGATGCTGTAGAGACTGATTGAGTCCGCTCCAAAGTTCGATACCCAGAGCGTGCTGTTGTCGTGACTGACGATGCCGCGAACGGGTTTGTTGCCGATGGCTGTGGTCCAGCCAACTTCGTTAGTAAAGGTGGCGATCTCGGAGATGCTGTCGGAGTTGAAGTTGGTGACGAAGATTTCGCCGCCATCGGGCTTCATCACCAGGCTGGTGGGGGTGTTTCCGACGTCGAGGAAGGTAAGCATGTGATCTTGAAGAGCGGCGGGGTCCTGTTTTGCCGCCCACGAGTTGGGTGCAGCGGCGAGGCTAATCGCCATAACCTGATGGCCGCCGGAGCAGGCAACGAAGGCTTTGGAGGAGTCTGGCAGGATGGCGATGTCGGTCGCGCCGGGGCACCCGGAGAAAGCGGCGCGCAGGTGGAGAATATGCCCGGGATCTGACTGCAACTTTTCATATGGCGCGACATCGTAGATAGAGACGCTTCCGCTGCCGCGATTGGTGACAACCAGAGTGCGATTATCGGGTGAGATGCGGGCAAAACCCGGCTGTTCTCCCGTGCCGGCAACGGAGATTTCACGGCGCTGGTCGAGATCGATCACACTGACGGAGTTGGAACCGGAGTTAGCGACGTAGGCGCGTCGGCCGGTGTTGTCTACATCGACGGAATAAGGCCGACGGTGAACAGGGATTGTGGCTACTACT
The DNA here is from genome assembly GCA_035656355.1 of Edaphobacter sp. Taxonomy (GTDB): domain Bacteria; phylum Acidobacteriota; class Terriglobia; order Terriglobales; family Acidobacteriaceae; genus Edaphobacter. The sequence goes on along the minus strand of DASRSR010000170.1, from coordinate 353 downwards.
CGATTGGATTCAGCATCGATGACCGAGACGGTCCCGGAATTGGTATTGACGACGTAGACTTCATTGCGGCGCGGATTAACGGCAAGACCGGTTGGATTATCACCGACACGCAGGGTGCGATCGGTCCGCATATAGACGAGATCAAGCACGGTGACGGTATTGGAGGCCCCGTTGCTGATGTAGGCAAACTCATGGTAGCCGGGGGGGACATCGGGGAAGCTGTTGCTGCGGCAGCCGGATATGGCCATAAGCGCAGATATGGCTATGGCGGCGATGGAACGGAGCAGAAGATGGCGGGGGGGCGACACTCTTGGAAGTCTATCGGTGGGGGATGGCAGCGGCAAGGACATTCG
>DASRSR010000169.1:0-37447 GCA_035656355.1 Edaphobacter sp. | reverse complement strand
GGGCCGCTGGCTGCGAGATACTGCCGCGAATAGGAATCTTCCCCACAGCGTGGTAACCGATGTTGCCATGGTCGTCGGCGTAGACAACATTCTGTGCCGGCCCACCATAGCTTGCGAAAGCTGTAGTGAAGGAAGGCCAATCGACGGCAGAATTGATATTGAAAAATGGTAGCGCAATGCTATTGGGATCGTAGATCGTCCAGTGGAGCGAAAGTGCGCGCTTCTCTTTGGGGAAGATAGCAGAGATCAACGGTGTAACAGCATCACCGTGTTGCGTAGCTGCAACATCGACTACAACATCACTTCCGCTACGGACATGGATGATCTCTCGCTTGTGCAACAAAGGATGCCAGCGATTGTCTGGCGTTTCGTACTCGGCTGAAGACCCGCTTCCGCGTACATGTTCGATGTAAACGTCCTGCACATCTGCGCCGAGATTCGTGAAGCCCCATGCAATATGCTCATTGTGTCCGACAATAACAAAGGGAAAGCCTGGAAGCGTCACTCCGGCAGCGTGAAACGAGCCTGCCTCAAGTCCGGCCTCGTACCAGATTCCCGGAACGCTGTGGCTGAGATGCATATCGTTGGAGAGCAGCGGCTTGCCTGAGGCAGTATGTGTGCCAGAGACAACCCAGTTGTTCGAGCCTGAGATGCAGCCATCGCAGCGGCTGGCAGAGAGGATTTTTTGCAGAGCCAATAGATCGGGTATCGGAACTGGCAGCGTCAGCTTGCTTTGCGTACTGTCGAGCGGTATTGGAACGAATTCAGTTGCTGGGTTGGTAAGGTCAATTTGGGGTTGCATCGGTGGATGGTCACGCCACGAGCCAACAGGATAAAGATCGGCGAGAAGTTCATGGGGCAGCTTCGCTGAAAGCGCTTCACGATTGAGCTTCTGCGGGAAAGAGTTGGTCAGGTCCTGAAACATGGCTAAGCCCACGAGAATAGAGTCTCGCGGCGTCCACTGTGCCGGTTGATAGCGTAGGATGCGGAACTCGATAGGAAGATGCGCGCTCTGTGCCGCGATAGAGTCGTTCACACCCTGAGCGTAGAGCTGGAGCCAATGCAGCTGGTCCGCAGGAAGCGATGCAACGGCATGATCGGCTGTATTACGAATCTGAAGGATGCGCTGCACCCGATCATGCGGGACAAGCTTTGGGCCTAGAATTTCCGCCAGCTCTCCGGCAGCATGTCGGCGCAAAATGTCCATCTGCCATAGGCGGTCCTGCGCGGTGATAAAGCCCTGTGCGATGACGAGATCGTCCACCGTAGCGGCGTGAATATGAGGAACTCCCTGCGCATCGCGCTGTACTGTAACCGGAGCCGAAAGTCCTGCAATCGAAAGTGTGCCATCAATCTGCGGCAGGGAATCGCGGATCGCATGGCGTATCCAGTAGCGGCCTGCAATCAGAGCAACTGCGGAGAGGATTACAGCCAGAAATGCTACAGCGATAATGGCTCGGAAGATGCGACGGTGCGAGGTGGCAGACCGCTTATTTCTTTCAGAAGCATTCCTGTTGGGAAAACGGTGTGCAAGCTGCACCGGATCGGTAGTTTCGGAATCGAAGGAGTTCATGCTCTACTTCAAAGTCTAAATCGGTGTGTTGGGCCTCAGCACGCTGTTATTCTCGGATGTACCAGAGCGCAGAAATTTCCGTAAGAAAGGAGGTTGTGCCGGATGCCTTCCGGAGCTGGTCTTCACGCATTAGAGACAGTGATTCTGCTGCTGCTGATTATGGTGGCAGTCTTTGCGGTGGTTGCCCACCGGTTAAAGGTGCCTTATCCCATCGTGCTGGTGCTCGCCGGCCTGGCCATCAGCTTTGTGCCGCACATGCCGCGGATTCCACTGGATCCAAGCCTTATTTTTCTGATTTTTCTGCCGCCGCTGCTCAATTCTGCTGCCTGGGGAACCTCATGGAGAGAGTTCCGGAGCAATCTTGTCCTCATCTCGATGCTCGCGATTGGCCTGGTGGGGTTCACAGTGTGGGGCGTCTCCCTCTTCTCCGAGCACTTTATAACGGCGCTCGACTGGAAGGCAGGGTTTCTGCTTGGCGCTGTTGTTGCAACTACGGATGCGATTGCGGCGACATCGATTGCGAAGTCGATCGGATTGCCACGAAAGATCGTCGACATTCTCGAGGGCGAAAGCCTGCTGAACGATGCAACCGGTCTGCTGGCGCTGGAGCTTGGGTTGGGAATCATCATGAGCGGCAGCACGCCATCGATTGGCGGCAGCACGCTGCGGCTGCTCTATTTAATTATTGGAGGCGTCGGCATCGGGCTTCTGATTGGCGTTGTTGTGGCGTGGTTGGAGCGGTTCATCGACAATGGGCCAATTGAGATTGTCGTCAGCGTGGTTGTTCCATATGCGGCTTATCTGGCAGGGGAACATGTACGTGCTTCGGGTGTGCTCGCCGTTGTTGCGTGTGGACTTTTCCTGAGCCGCCGGAGCGCAACGTTCTTCTCGCCAGGTGTGCGGATTCAGGTGATGGCTGTGTGGGACGCCCTGACCTTCATCATGAATGGCCTCGTTTTTGTTCTTATCGGCTTGCAATTGCCGTATGTTTTGGCTGGAATCCGCGGCGCTTACGGCATGGTGACGTTGTTGGAGTATGGTGCGCTCTTCAGCATCATTTTGATTGCCCTGCGCATGGTCTGGGTATTTCCTGCGGTAAAGATGGCATCGCTGGTGCGGCGATGGACTGGCCACGCCGATAAGCCAGTGGGAAATCGCGCTGTCTTCGTAATCGGATGGACTGGTATGCGCGGTGTTATCGCACTGGCTGCGGCGATCTCCGTTCCGGAGACATTGTCCTACGGAAGGACCTTTGCTCCGCGTAACCTGATTGTGTTTCTTGCTTTCTGTGTCATTCTGGTGACGCTTGTCTTGCAGGGACTCACACTGCCATCGTTGATTCGTGTGCTCGGAATGGCAGGAGCGACCGACATGAGTTCTGAGGAAAGAGAAGCTCGAAAGATGGCTCTCCAGGAGGCAATCGCTTATCTGGAAGAAGGGCGCAAAAGTCGTGGAGAAGCGTTCTTTCATGCATTCGACGATTTGCTGGACCGATATCAGCATCGTCTGGTTGGACTGGAAAGTGGTCATGGAGAAGATGATCATCATGACGATGCCAATATCTATCGACACGTGATAGAGCTTGCAGAGGGTGCTGTGCAGGCAGAGCGTCGCGTCATTATTCGGTTGCGGGACGAAGGCCGCATCAGCGATGACGTTCTGCGCGCGATGGAGCGCGAGCTGGACCTCGAAGAGAGCCGATATCAGGTTGCGCGCCTGTAAACAATTTGGAAAGAGTTAAACTAACGATTTACAGGAGAGGTTACTTGAACTGCCGGATCTTTTATCACGACAAGTGTTTCGACGGTGCCTGCTCGGCATCAATGTTTATGCGTTTTCACAAGCAGTGCATTGGCGGCGCGGAAGCATACGAGTATCACGGGCTGGTGCATCGCGCAGGTGCGCTGTTTGATGAAAGCGAATTTGGCGATGGCGAGAATGCGATTGTCGATTTCAAATACTCCAGATCTCCCAAAGTGACATGGTGGTTTGATCATCATCTGAGCGCGTTTCTGACCCCGGAGGACCAGAAAGACTTCGAACGTGGACAGGCGGATGGATCGCAGAGAATGCGAAAGTTTTACGATCCGCAGTATGTCTCTTGTACCAGCCTTATTGCCGATATCGGCCAGATCAATTTCGGCTTCGATACTGCCAAGCTGCTTGAACTGATCAAATGGGCAGACATCGTGGACGGTGCGAAATATGAGAGTGCGCAGGCAGCAGTGGAGATGGCCGCGCCAGCAATGAAGCTGACGATGGTGATTGAAAGCTCCAGCGATAATAATCTGGTGCCGCGATTGATTCCTTTGCTGACGGAGATGTCTCTACAGGAGGTGCTCGATCAGCCATTTATTCAGAAACAATTGGACCCGCTGATGGAACGGCATCGCGCAGCGATTGAGCTGATTCGTTCACGCGCGACGGTGGAAAAAGGTGTTATCGCCTTCGACATTACTGACCAGCCGACAGAAGGCTATAACAAATTTATTCCTTACTATCTGCATCCTGAAGGCACTTATAACGTTGGTCTAAGCAAATCGAGCTTTCGGACCAAGGTTGCAGTAGGGACGAATCCCTGGACTCTTCTGCCCGCGGAGAAGCTGATCAATTTGGCGGCAATTTGCGAGCGTTACGGAGGTGGCGGACACGCTCGCGTGGGCGCGATCAGCTTTCCTCCGGATAGGGAAGAAGATGCGCGCAAGGCCGCAACGGAGATCGTTGCCGAGTTGCAGGCTTCGGCTAAGAAAATCGACCGCGGATAAGAACGGATAAAAATAATCATGGATGGAAGAAATGCGGATAGAAGTTTTATCCGTGTCCATCCGTCTGATCCGCGGTCGGCCTTCTAAGGCTTGACCTTGTTGAAGACTCCGAGCTTTGTGATGTCGTTGAAGATCACAAAGGCGGCAAAGACTAGCAGGCAGACGAAGGCAACCTGATAGACCCGCTCTTTGAACTGCTGGTTGACGTCGCGGCGAATGATGCTCTCGATGATGAGGAAGAGGATCATGCCGCCGTCAAGAATGGGAATCGGCAATAGATTGAAGATACCTAGATTGATGCTGATGTAAGCCATCAGACCGATGATGGGAGTCCATCCGGGCATGTCCACTGCCTGGTGTACCTGCTGGCCGATTCCGATGGGGCCGCTGAGGCTGCGCACGGATACTTGGCGTGTGAACATGCGCTTCAGCACTTCGACGATCAGCAGCGATCCCTTTTTATTGAACTGCCAGGAGGCAACGACTGCCTTGCCGAAGGGAAGGCGCTGGACCTTCACTGGCGGTGGAACGGCGCTGAAGCCGAGGCGATAGTCCTTGGTGCCATCGCCAGCGTCTGCCAGTTTCGGTGTAATGTGCAGGGTCAATGTCTGACCATCGCGCAGAACGGTCAGTGTGGCTGGCTTGCCAGACTGGTCCTGCATATAGGCGAGCAGAGGCGAAACAGAATGCAGATGAAGTCCGTCCATCGCGATAACCTTGTCACCCGGTTTCAGTCCGGCCTTCTCCGCGGGCATGTTGGGTTCCAGGCTGGCGACCTGAACAGGGTTCTCCTGCATGACCGGAATCAAGCCGAGATTGTCGAGGGAGAAGTTTTCCGCTCCTCCTTTGGACTCGACGAAGAGTTTCGTGTTCGTCCGCTTGCCGTCGTGAACGTAGGAAAAGGCGATGTTCTGGTTGAGGTTCAGCAGAGAGCGGATGGCTACCTGGTCCCAGGTGGGATTTTCGATGGTGTCGTAATGCACGATGGTGTCACCGCTCCGAATGCCAGTGTGCGCTGCCTGACTGTTTACGGTGACGTAATCGACATGAGCAGGGCCATTGATGTAAGCCTGCACTTCGTTGTGGACCATGTAGACGCCGGTCATCAATGCAACGGCGAGCAGAAAGTTGGCGAAGGGGCCTGCAAGCGCGATCAGGATGCGCTGCCAGCGAGGATGGTTCTCCAGCTCTGCCGGGTCGTCGCTCTTTTCTTCACCGGGCATCTCGCCGGACATCTTGACGTAGCCGCCGAGCGGAAGCAGGCTGAGGCGGTAGTCGGTTTCGCCGCGCTTGAAGCCGAAGAGGCGGGTTCCGAAGCCGATGGAGAAGACTTCGACGCGAACCTTGCACAGCTTGGCGACGATAAAGTGGCCCAGTTCGTGAACCAGGACCATGATGCCAAGAACGATGGCAAGCTCAATAACTGTCGACATGGGAGAGTGGAGACCTCGTGGCTGAGTAGAGATTAATGGCTACCGAAGAAGGGCAGTCGATTGACGGGCGATAATTTCGCGCGCGCAATCTCTTGCGGCGAGGTCTGCCTCCAGCACTTGCTGGATGGTCGCAGGACGCGGGCCGGATGTTTCGATCAGCACATTCTCAATTGTACGCGGAATATCCATGAAAGGGATGGCTTTTGCGGGATCGGGATCGAGGAAGGCTGCGACCGCAATTTCGTCGGCAGCGTTGAGCGCAATAGGTGCTTTTCCGCCAGCTTCTGCCGCTTCATAAGCAAGGCGAAGACAAGGGAAGCGGTCGAGGTCGGGTTGAGAAAAATCAAGCCGGCTGAGGGATGCAAGATCGAAGGTGAGCTTGTCCTTTTCCGACACGGCAACGCGCTCGGGGTAGGCAAGAGCATAGAGGATAGGCAAGCGCATGTCGGTGACCGAGATCTGCGCAAGGATGCTGCCGTCGACGAACTCAACCAGGGAGTGAACGGTGGATTGCGGATGAACCGTAACCCGAACCTGAGAAGGCGGCAGATTGAAGAGGCGGCAGGCTTCGATGACTTCAAAGCCTTTGTTCATCATGGTGGCCGAGTCGATGGTGATGCGTTGTCCCATGACCCAGGTAGGGTGCTTAAGAGCCTGCGCAGGCGTGATGTGGTCGAAGTCTGCCAAGGGCGTATTGCGGAATGGGCCACCCGAGGCAGTGAGCCAGATCTGCTTTACCTCTTGCGGTGTGCCGCCGCGCATGGCCTGATGGACGGCGTTGTGCTCGGAGTCGATGGGCAGCAGAGCAACATTGTGCTCTTTTGCGGCGGCGATGATGAGCTCACCGGCGGCGACAAGGCATTCCTTGTTGGCGAGGCCGATGGTCTTGCCTGCACAGACGGCAGCATAGGTGGCTTCAAGTCCGGCGACGCCGACGATCGCGGAGACGACGAAGTCTACCTCCGGCAGCGTGGCTACGCGGACGGTCCCGGCAGAGCCGTGGACGACCTCGACACAGGTGATGCCTCCGGCGCGGAGCCGCTTCCGGAGGGTGTCGGCGAGTTCTTCGGTGGCCATCGAGATCAGCTTTGGCCGCCAGCGGATTGACTGTGCCAGCGCCGCTTCGAGGTTGCGACCGGCGGAGAGCGAGATGACCTGATAGCGGTCGGGGAACGATTCGCAAATAGAGAGGGTGCTATTGCCGATGGAACCAGTTGAACCGAGGATTGCCAGTCTTTTCACGAGGACTATTCTATCGAAAAGGTTTATTGCCAAAATCAGTTCGTTCGTCTCATTCATACCGCGATAAAGTGCGATGGCAGGCACTTGAGCGTTTGAGACGGAAATGTCAGTTAAAAGGAGAGGCGCCGCGTTGTATTTCCTGTTATAGAGGACAGACAACGCGGCGCGAGGCCAGAAAAGAAGTTATGCGGTGCGGCGGCGTCCGGCTGCCAGTTCGCGCACGTGATTCAAGAAGATAGACCGCTGCAGGGCATCGAGGTGCGAGACATACTCGGCGATTTCGGCCAGGAAGGGATCATTCATCAGCACAGCGGTTTCATCGCGGTGACGGTTGTTAGAGTCGCGCAACAGGGCAGATATATCTACCTGGAGAGCGCGGGCGAGGCGATCGAGCGAGGAGAGGGTAGGCATAGCCTTGCCATTCTCGATCTTGGAGATGTAGGTACGCGGTACATTCATGCGCGCGGCAAGCTGGCGTTGCGACAGGTTGCGCACGTGGCGCAGATCGCGGACAGCAGCAGCTACCTGGAGGCCGCCTTCGGTTGCGGGTTGTTGAGAGACAAGCGCAATGGGTGCGACAGCCGGTGCAGGCTCTTCGACCTCGAGACACTTGTGGCAGCGGCGGCATAGCGCGTTCGACGTGCGGAACTGCACCAGGCTGCAATGGTCACAGCGCAGAACCTCACGCTGTTCGACAGGCGCCATCATGGTTGCCATAGTTGTATGTTGCGGGCGGACCCAGAGCAAGGACCGCAGCACACGTCCGATAACGGCACATGCGATGTGCCTAGAGTGACACTGGGTAACTGAAGAGTCAAGAGGAAAACGGCTGAATATCGATAAAATGCCAGAAAAACTCTGTTGAGAACCAAAGTAGTAACTTGTGAAGTGCACGGAGCAGAGATTAAGGAGCAGGAGGGTATGGTGCGAAGAGAGTTGGAAAGGGAGAAAGCACTGGTGACGCTGCGGGAGTGGACTGAGAGCGAATCGCTGCGCAAACATGGCATGGCGGTATCGGTTTGCACGGAATGGTATGGATCGCATGAGGCGGAGCGGCTTGGATTGAATGGGGAGAAGGCAAAAGAGTTCGTTGATCTGTATGCCTGCGCGGGGCTGTTGCATGACATGGATTATGAGCGGCATCCGACGATGGAGGAGCATCCGTTTAAAGGTGTGGCTTATTTGCGTGAGCAGGGATGGCCGGAGGAGATGCTCCACGCAATTCTTGCCCATGCGGATTATTCAGGCGTAAAGCCAGAGACGCATTTGGACAAGGCTCTGTTTGCGTGCGATGAGCTGGCCGGATTTCTGACGGCATGTGCGCTGGTGAAGCCTTCGAAGTCCATTCGAGAGGTAGAGGTTGCCGGAGTAAAGAAGAAGATGAAAGACAAGGCATTTGCCCGTGCGGTGAAGCGAGAGGACATTACGGCAGGAGCAGAACTGCTGGGTCTAAGTGTGGAAGAGCATATTGGCAACTGTCTGGGAGCGATGCAGGCGCGGGCGGAGGAGCTGGGGTTGGCGGGGACTTAGATGACGTGGGCGCCTAAGCGTTAGAAATACAAGGATTTCTCCACTTCGCCGCTACACGGCTCCGGTCGAGATGACGTAGCTCGACTATTACCTTCCTTTTATCGCGACGTCGGAACTGATGACAACTGCCCTAAGAATCTAAATTTCATCAGAGCTGCCTTCATAAAGACCTGAAGAAATTAAAAGAGATCGACGCTGGAGTGAAGTTGTAGAATTCCGGGCACATGCACTTTACGGCAGCCGACATTACCGCGCTTGTGATTGCAGCCAGCTTTGCGGCTGGATTGAATATCTATGCCACAGTGCTGACGCTGGGCATTCTAGCGAGGACGCATTGGGTGGCGTTGCCTGCCGGGCTGGATTCTCTGGGACATACGTGGGTGATTGTGGTGTGTGCCGTGATGTTCGCGATTGAGATCTTCGCGGACAAGGTGCCCGCCTTCGATATGGCGTGGAACATGCTGCACACGCTGGTGCGGGTTCCGGTGGCAGCGCTGGTGGCCTACCATGCGAGCGCACAGCTTTCTCCGCAGATGCAGATTTTTGCTACGGGATTGGGTGCGGCGATTGCGCTGGCGGCGCATAGCTCGAAGACAGCTCTGCGCGCGGTGGTAACACCAAGTCCGGAGCCAGTATCGAACATCGCACTGAGCAGTACAGAAGATGTGGCAGCGGTGGGACTGACGTGGTTTGCTACGCATCATCCGATGGTGGCAGCGACGATTGCGGTGGTATTGCTGGTTGCTGCGGTGCTGGCTGTGCGGGCATTACTACGGGCCGTGCATCGACCGCTGCGGAAGATATTTGGAATATCTGAGAAGAGAGACGCCGCAACAAGCGAAGCTTCCATAGAGTAAAGAAATTGAACCGGGCGCCGGTGATATTCTAAGCAGACCGGACGATAGCGGGAACTATCGTGCCGAGACTCTCACCCTGAATGCCTGATATGTCCAATCCAGAGATTGCTGTACCTGAAACCAACACCAACGATGTTGAATCGTTTGGCGAGATTCTTTCGCAGTATGAGCAGAGCCATGTGCGGCGTGTAGGCGAGGACACTCGCCAGATCGAAGGGACAGTTGTGGCTGTCTCTGCCGAGTCTGTGTTTGTGGATATTGGGTACAAGACGGAAGGCATTCTGCCGCTGACGATCTTTCAGAACGCCAATGAGACAGTAGAGGTTGGCAATAAGCTGCTGGTGACGGTGAAGGGTCGCAACGAGGAGGGCTACTACGAGCTTTCCCGACAGAGGATAGAGCGTCCGAAGGATTGGAGTGCGCTGGAGAAGGCCTTCAATGAGAAGGCAATTATTGTTGGCACAGTAACAGGAGTGGTGAAGGGTGGACTGACGGTCGATGTGGGTTCGCGTGCGTTTATGCCTGCTTCTCGCAGCGGAGCACGCGAAACCGCGGAGATGGAAAAGCTGGTCGGGCAGGAGATTACCTGCCGGATCATCAAGCTCGACGTCGCTGAGAAAGATGTGGTGGTGGACCACCGCTCGGTGGCGGAAGAAGAGGCTCGCTCAACGAAGGAACGGCGGTACGCGGAGATTAAAGAAGGCGATACCGTTGTGGGGACGGTACGCAGTCTGGCGGACTATGGCGCGTTTGTGGATATTGGTGGCGTAGACGGGTTGCTGCACGTCAGCGACATTGCCTGGGGACGTGTGAACAAGCCGGCGGACGTGCTTTCGGCAGGACAGCAGATTGAGGCCAAGGTATTGAAGGCCGATGCGGAGAAGCAGAAAATTTCGCTCGGTATGAAGCAGCTTCAACCGCACCCCTGGGACGCGGTAGCTGGCAAGTATACGGTGGGAGAGCGCGTGCGCGGAGTTGTTACCCGGGTGATGGACTTTGGCGCATTTGTGGAGCTGGAGCCTGGGATTGAAGGCATGGTTCATCTGTCGGAGATGTCGTGGGCGAAGAAGGTTCGCAAGCCTGGCGACTTGTTGAAGCCGGGTGAGACGGTCGAGGTAATGATTCTTGGCATTAATACGGACGAGCGGCGGATGTCGCTGGGCTTAAAACAGGCGTTAGGCGATCCGTGGGTCGAGGCGCAACAGAAGTTTGCGATTGGCTCAACGGTGGAAGGACCAGTCGTAAGCCTTACGAAGTTTGGCGCGTTTGTGCAACTGGCGGAAGGCGTGGAGGGCATGATTCATGTCAGCGAAATTAGCGCGGAGAAGCGGGTGGAACGTCCTCAGGATGTGCTGCGCGTTGGCGAAGTAGTGAAGGCGAAAGTGCTTGACGTCGATAAAGAGAAGCGACAGATTAAGCTGAGCATGAAACAGCTTGTACCGACAGGCTTGGATGAATACATCGCTGAGCATAAAGTGGGCGATGTCGTAACGGGACGTCTGATCGAGATTGTTGATGGCGATGCAGTGGTGGAACTGGGCGAGGGAATCCGTGCCAGATGCCGTATGGTGGTCGCGGCTGAAAAACCGGAGCCGATTGCTGCTGTTGGACAGGTTGACCTGTCGGCGTTGAGCTCGATGTTGAAGAGCCGCTGGAAGAACGGACCTGTTGCTGAGACAAAGGCAGATGAGGTGCGCGCAGGACAGATTCGCAGCTTTAGAATCACGAATCTTGATGCGGAGACCCAGGTGATCGAGCTGCAATCGGTGTAAGGCGAAATGCGGGCTTTTAGCTCTCGCGGATCTTTGCGTGACCTTGTCCTGGGGGCTAGCGCCCAGGCTGGTATATGTCGCGCCGGTGGCGCTTATGGATGAAGGCAAAGCAGATTCCTTCACTGCGCTACGGAATGGAGATTCAAAGAAAAATACAGTGATCTCTCCACTTCGCTGCGCTCCGGTCGAGATGACGTGCGTCGAGAGTTTATACATCCCACCCATGCCCGATTAGGCAGCGGCATGAATGGAGCACCCGAACATTTCGCTACGCTACGGAATGGAAATGCAAAGAGTGGAAATGGAAATATGAAAGTTCGTTAAAAATGACAACGTTGGAACGCGTTGTGAGAAATTACGCCCGGTCAGTAGAACGCTAATCTGAAGAGCAATTTCCGTAAGAGAAAATATCTTTTTGCCCTTGACAATCGTTCTATGACTCTCATAGCGTACCCAACACGGCGAAAAGTATAGAGTTCGATCGTTCTATAGAGGTCAATAGAAAGCCGTACAGCTTGTAGATGAAAGCGTTTTAGTGAGGTGTCATCATGTCGACTCGCAAATATATTTTGGTGATTCTGACGCTAATGGCAACGATCGCCGGCCAATTTGTTGTTGCTCAAAACACATCAGGTTCAGTGAACGGGACGGTGAGCGATTCGGAGGGGCGGGTAATTCCAGGCGCGGCGGTGACGCTGAAGAACGCCAATACAAATATTGAGAGCCATGCGATGACGAATAATACGGGCTCGTTTGTTTTTCTCAATATCAGTCCAGGGCCATATACGGTGACGATTGCGAAAGATGGCTTCAAGACGATTGATGTCCCGATATTCAATTTGTCAGTCAACCAGTCGCTGACACTAAACCAGACGATGGCTGTGGGGGCGGCAACGGAGACGGTTGAGGTTTCGGCACAGGATGTGGGCGTGATGCTGCAGAAGAGCAGTTCGGATCTGGGCACGGTAATTCAGGCAAAAGAGATACAGCAGTTGCCGCTGAATGGCCGGAACATAACTTCTCTGCTGATTCTGTCGCCGGGCGTGACGCCGGTTTCGACAGCGCAGGGATCGGGAATCAGCACAACGGACGCTGGAATTACAGCGATTCCAGGAACGGCGTTTTATAAGGTTTCGTTCTTCGGGCAGCAGAACCGCGAGACTTTGTACATGATGGACGGAATTGTGAACACGGACTTGCGCGGCGCGATCTATGGATTTTTGCCAATTGTCGATGCGATGAGCGAGTTCAAGGTCCAATCACATATCGACAGCGCAGAGTATGGAGTGGTGACTGGCGGTATTGTGAATATGCTGTCGAAGTCGGGAACGAACCAGTTTCATGGATCGGTGTGGGAGTTTATCCGGAACAATGCCTTTGATGCGCGCGATAGCTTTTCTGACTTTTGCTCGACTGGGCGGTGTCCAATAGGAACGCCTACAACAACCCCAGCCAAGCCGGGCCACTATACCCAGAATGAGTTTGGAGCGTCGCTGGGCGGCCCACTGATTAAGAACAGAGTGTTTTTTGATGGCGCATATGAGGGATGGCGATATTCGAAGCCGACATTGTCAACAACGTTGGTGCCGACATCGCAGGAGCTGGCTGGAGATTTCTCCGATGTTTCGACCTCCTACTATCAGCACAAGTTTTACAACCCATACTCGACGGTATGCACGGGAGGATCGTGTACTGTAAAGCAGTTCCAGTGTGATGCAAGCGGGAACCCTCTGCCGGCTACAAATGGACAGCAGCCAAATGGCGTTCCGTGCCTGAAGATTCCATCTTCGATGTTGAATCCGACGATGCTGGCTTATATGAAGGCCTATTATGCGCAGCCCAACTCTCTTGGGACGGAAGCGTCAGGTTATAACTTTGTCGAGAATCGAGCACAGATCGATAACAATAATTCGTATCAAGTGCGGCTCGATTTCCATTTGAGCGATAAGAACTTTGGCTTTGGGCGCATCAGCCAAATGTGGGTTTACGATTCACAGCCGGTTGCAGGCACGATTGCATCGAACATTTCGCATTATCACGCATATAACTTCGGTGGCGGGTTTACTCATGTGTTTACACCGAACCTGTTGTTTGAAGTGCGTGGCGGTGCGATGCTGAAGCCTTACACGTTCAACTCCGTGGTTTCGAGCGTGGGATCGAAAGGAGCAACGGATGCGGGCTTCAAGAACGTGGAACAGTATGGAGGCATGTATCTGAATCTTTCGGCACCTTATACGACGAGCAACGCGGGCAGCTCGGGAGATTCGCAGCGCGGCAATCCGGTGGTGAATGGTGGCGGAAGCATTTCATGGGTACATGGCCGGCACACAATGAAGGCCGGAGTGGATTACATATACCAGAACCGGTTGCAACGGAACCTGTATCAGCAGTTCGTTTTCAGCGATCAAGTGACGAGCAACATTAATAAGCCCGATCCGGCGACGAAGTTGGCTACAGGAAATTCGCTTGCTTCGGCGCTGCTAGCGGCACCCGCAACGTTTACAGCCCAGACCCCATCGAATGCGGAAGTCTATTTCAGCATGCAGCTATGGGCGGGTTATGTTCAGGATTCATGGAAGGCGACACCCAACCTGACACTCAATTACGGATTGCGTTATGAATATATTCCGGCGATCAAGATGCTTAACCACAGGTTAGGAAATATCATCGATTTTCCGAATCAGACTTTTATCATCGGCAAGGCATCTGTTCCCGCATGTACATCGACGTTCTCGAATCCATGCATTCCGGGTGGGATTGATTCGGTGCCCTATAACGATCACATTCGTTTTGCACACGGACAGCAGGCTGGCCCATCGATTAGCGATAACATTGGCCCGCGGTTTGGGTTTGCCTATGCATGGGGCGACAAGACTGTAATCAATGGCGGTATTGGCATGTTCTATGACACGATTACGGCGCGCAGCCAGTGGGTACAGAACAATATTGAAGGCGCAAGCTGGCCTTGGACAACGGGAATCGGAAATCAGCAGACCAATATTCAACAGAATGGATATTGGCCCGGCAGCGCGCAGAATCCGCTGACACTAATTACGAATCTTGAAGGGAACTTTCCTAATCCGGTGGTGGCTCCCAGTCCCTGGCTGACGAGCGGAAGCTATGTCTCGCAACCGAACTATAAAGATCAGCGATCGGTAGAGTGGAACCTGCAGGTTCAGCAGCAGCTTGCACCGACAACGCTATTCTCCCTAGGGTATGCGGGATCGAAGAGCACACGGCTGAACTATACGGGATTTGCCAACGCAGCCCGCCATGCATCGAACCCGGCAACGACAACACCTTCTCAGGTAGATGCACTGAAATATATTCCGTGGATGGCTCCGAACTGGCACTACTCCACCGATACGGGCTATGCAAATTACAACGCTCTGCTGGTGGAGCTGCAGAAACGGTTCTCGAATTCGTTGAACTCGATTGTGTCGTATACATGGTCGAAGGCCCTGGATAACAGCAGCGGCTGGTTTGAGGCGGAGAACGGAATCGGCGGAGGATCGGTGGTGCAGAATTATTTTGATCCCCGCAATGCATACGGAACATCTTCGTACGATTTGCGGCACTATTTGTCGTGGAGCACAGTCTATTCGCTTCCATTTGGCAAAGGGCAGCGATGGCTACAGACTGGAGTTGCATCGTATCTGCTGGGCGGATGGAAGGCGAATTATCTCTTCCAGATACGGTCGGGACAGCCATACAACCTGAACGTTGGAGGCGATCCGGCATACATTTCAGGCAATAACGGATCTGTTAGTAGCTATGCCCGACCCAACGTGGTTGGAAACCCGATGCAGGGAGGATGTGGATCGACCGCGATTGGAGAGCGTGGACCTAAGGGTGTCTGCCTGTTCAATCCATTGGCGTTTGCCATTCCGGTTGGATCTTACGGCAATATGGGCAAGATGCCGTTCCGTCTGCCTTCGTATAACAATCTGGACTTCTCGCTTGTGAAGGAGACACCACTGCGCGAGGGTGTGAATCTGGAGTTGAGGGCGGAGTCGTTCAATACCTACAACGTGGTGATTGCCGGTACTCCGGGAACAACGATTGGCAACTCTTCCGCTGGCCTTGCGACGAAGCAAGGAAATACGCCGCGGCAGTTGCAGTTCGCGGCGAAGATTATCTTCTGAGCAGCCAAAGACAAATACAGGGGCTCCACTGCACAACGGACGGTAGAACCGTCCGTTGCTGCGGCCGAGATGACGTCCTTCATGCTCCCTTCATTAGAATGGTGGTTGTTCGGGGACGGCCTGGCCATCGGCGCGGGGGTCGGATGCGCCGAAGTTTACGCCGAGACGGTCGTCGTGCATGACAGCATTACCGCGGCCCATAACCAACGAGTATCGAGGATTGATGTTGACGATGTGACCTTCTCCGGAGAGGTCTTCAAAGATATTGCTGGGATATCCATCCTCGATGTTGACTCCACAGCCGGACTGTCCTTTATTGAAGCGTGGCGCATCGAGTGCGGCCTGGATGTTCATTCCGAAGTCAACAATGTTGGAGACGAACTGTGCGTGGGCCTGAGCCTGATTGAATCCGCCCATAATGCCGAAGGCGATGTTGATGCCATCCTTCTGCATGAAGGCGGGGATGATGGTGTGGAGCGGACGCTTGCGTGGCCCCATAGAGTTCGGCTGACCAGGCGTAAGGGCGAGACCAAGACCCCGGTTCTGCAAGACGAATCCAGTGCCGGGAGGAACGATACCGGTGCCGAAGTTGCCTGCGTTGCTCTGGATCAGCGAGACCTCATTACCATCGCGATCCACGACGGCAAGATAAGTGGTATCGCTGGCCAGACGGGCAAGCTGGTTTTTCAGAACAGATGGCAGGACAGTGCACTGGGCGCGATCGGTAATAAGCTTGGCGCGCTTTTCTGCGAGGCTCTTTGAGATGAGTTGATCGGTGGGAATCTCACTGATGCGAGGATCACCGACGTAGTGCAGCATATCGGCGTAGGCGAGGTCCTTGGCTTCGATTTCGGTGTGAATGGTTCTGGAGTTGTCGTGGCCCCATTGTGCGATGGGGAATTGTTCCATGATGTTGAGCATGGAGAGTGCGGCGATTCCCTGTGTGTTCGGCGGCGTCTCCCATATCGTCCAGCCGTGATAAGTGGTGGAGACAGGCTGGACCCACTCTGGCTTGAAGTCGGCCAGGTCCGCGGCGCTCATAAAACCGGAGTTCTCGGCGGAAACTTTGAGAATTGCGGTGGCGATGGGACCGCGGTAGAACCCATTACTGCCCTGGGCGGCAACGATGCGAAGCGAAGCGGCCACATCGGGATTGCGGAACATCTGTCCGACTTCGGGCGATTTGCCGCCGGGAAGGAAGATAGAGGCAAAGGCTGGCTTGTTGGCGTAGGGCATGCCGTATTGCTTCCAGTTGGCGGCGTCAGTTTCAGTAATCGGAAATCCATGCTCGGCAAAAGCGATTGCCGGCTGAAGATCATCGGACAGTGAGAGTTTGCCAAAACGCTTATGCAGAGCGTCCCATCCTGCTACGGCTCCAGGAACAGTAACGGAATAAATGCTATCGCCATGAAGTTTGGTAACACCCTTTTTACGAAGCGCTTCGATGCTCACCGCTTGAGGGGTCCATCCGCTGGCATTTAGGGCATAGAGTTTTTTTGCTTTTGCGTCCCATACGATGGCAAACAGGTCGCCGCCCATGCCATTCATCATTGGTTCGATAACTCCCAGTGCAGCGTTGGCGGCGATGGCTGCATCGACGGCGCTGCCACCGCGCGCAAGAATCGCTGCGCCGGCCTGAGAGGCGAGGGTCTGACTGGTAGCGACAATTCCATATTTATTGATCGTCATAGAATTGGCGTTTGAGCGTGCGGGCTCAGAGGCGGGAAATGCGCTGGAGGTGAGCAGAAAGCTAAAAAGAAGGGCAGCAGAGCAGTTGCGAAAGAGTTGCGAGGCTGGCATTGAAGTGCTCCTTACCTATATGTGGAACTATGTCAAAAGAAAGTTGAGCGCAGAAGATTTACAAAAATTCAACCGAAGTCTGCTGGAGATCGTATTTCCGCAGACTTCGGTTCTGGATTCAGATTGTTTATTTTGTGACAGCCGTTGCAGGGAAGCTGTGCAGCAGCGGACCAACTGAGTTGGAATAGCGATAGTTTTCGCGGCGATCGGCATCAATGGTCCAGAACATGGCGCCATTGAAGGTGGGATAACCGGCGGGGTTCTGCAGCTTGTAGGTCGTCGGCGTACTGGCTTTGCCAGTGATGAGGTAGCGCATGGTGTCGTTGACTATCTCCGGTGTGCTTTCGCCGGTGATGAAGCCGACGGCCACTTTTTCCGGCGGAAGAGGCTCGAAGAAGTGTTTGGGATTGCGGCCAACGGGGAACCCGTGCAGTACAAGTTCGGTGACGGCAGCGTGGTAATCGACTGTGCCGAGCTGGTAGAACTCGCCATCGAGCCCCTCCAGCGGCGGCGTGTTGTAGTCCTGCGAATCGACAAAGGTGAGGATGTCGCGGATGCCCTGCAGGATGGGAATATATGTGCCAAACTGCCCGCCGTAGCTGGGATAGCCGGCCGAGATCTGCGTGCCTTCGGGAACGAGACTAATCATGAACTTCGGCCCGAAGTGTTTGCGCAGTTCGTGCAGGGCGGAGATGATATTGACGATTCCGGGAGTAGTGGGATGGCGGAAGTCGGTATCACCGGGGTCGAGGATGAATGAAGGTGATTCGTAATCGAGATCGATTCCGTCGAAGTGGTACTCGGTAACGATCTGCTCGACGGAAGAGATGAAGTTTTTGACGCCCTCCTGTGTGTTGATCGTAAAGAACTGACCGCCGCCGCCGAGGGAGATCATTACCTTCTTACCTTCGCGCTGCTTTTCAAGGATGTCGGCCTTGAACTGCTCCGGGGTCTGACTGCCGTTGACGTGATACTGCATGAGGCCATCCTGACCTTTAACAGGAGTTGCAAAGGCAACGATGATGATGTCCCACTGCGGAGAGACATCACGAATACGACCATAACCGGACCAATAGCCAATAAGTTGATGGCCGTTTGGACCACCAGTCATTGCTATTGGCTGAACAGAGTTTGCTGCAGCCGACTGATAGCTGCCAAACGGGCCACTTCCGCCGCGGGGTCGGCGCACCGGGCAAGCCGTCGCGGGTGCGGTGAGCACATTTGCGTCGGGGAAGCTATAGGTATTCTTTGCCCCGGATTCGGCGACCTGTGTATACCAGGGAATCAGAGCGACATTCTGCAAGTGATAACTGGTTCCGTTCAGATTCGCAACGTACGCGGGAGATGAAGGAAAATTGCTCCTGGGATTGGTATCAGTAGGCCCGGTTAGGAATAGCACCTGAGCGATACCTGTGCCGCCGCATCCACGGTCTTTTTGCGGTCGCATCCATGCAGGAAATACATTTCCAGGAGCGTTTGGATCGCGGTATTCGGCAAGAGGGTTGAGTTGAGGGTCCATGAACCATTGGGCAAGCTGCTGCGTGATTGGTTGAATATCGGAGTCGCTGACGGAATTAGGAGTGAGATAGCTGGCGAGAACAAAAGACTGCCGGTTGCCCGCGGAGGTATCAACGCCGTGCGTTCCCCAGGAGCAGCAGACAGTAGCGTCGGCCAGAGTATAGTAGGTCGTGTCTTTTGTTACTGCAAGCACTAGGCTTCCGGGAGCCTGTTTTGGAAGTTGCTTGAATAGCTGCTTCTGTAGGTACTGAATATCGACGACCGCCATCATTTGGCCGTTCTTTTTCGAGGTCAGAACATATCCGTAGCCAACGGGGATAGTGATCTTTACTGGAGTCACTTTAGGCTGGCTCAGCAGAGTGTGCCAGGGTCTCGTTGCTGAAGCTGCTGCCTGGTTAAAGGATGCGCGCTGCATGGCATCGGCATATTGCGTTGTGCCGGAAGAAAAGGCGTACTTCTGAAATATGGGGGAGTGGATGACTTTGTTTGTATCGGTGCTGGCATCCAAAGATGCTTTTCTACCGGTAGTATCGGCTGGAGCTTCGAAGGAGAGCGTAATGGGAACAAGTACGGTGGGGATTGTTGTTGTTCCACCTTTTGCCGGCTCGTTGCCTACGACAGTGTAGGAATAGTTTTTTCCGCCAGCAGTGTAGGAGCGGGTGAAGTTTGGTACGGAGAGTGAGGAATTAGAATCCGAATTTTGAGAGTAGCCGGGGGAAACTACCAGCAGAAGAAGTAATGGAAGACAGGTCAAGAGCGAGCGGCGAACCGGCATCACGTGAAACCTCCAAAATTTGAAAAGAAATTACCCAGTAAGGGTCTTCTATTCCAGTCCTTTTTGGCAAGCGTCGCGGCCAGATCCTATGGCAATTTACCTATATTTTGTAGGGATTTACGTCGCGAGCAGTTGCCTATAAGACGATCTCTTCGACAGGCCGATTGAAGCGGCGCTTGCGTGCGAAGACAAAGAGGAGGAATGTCCCGGTCAACGGCATCAATGCGGCCAGCGCGAAGACAGGCTTGTAGGAGATGCGATCGACGAGGAAGCCGGTCAGCAGAGGAAAGAGTAGACCGCTGAGTCCGCTGGCTACGCCGGTAAGGCCAGTGGCGCGGCCGACGGCAGTTTCCGGAAAGAGATCGGTGATGGAGCCATACATATTTGCTGAAAGAAAGTTATGGGCAAAGATGACGAGACTGATGGCGAGAAAGGCCACAATTGTGCTGGCGACGAATGGAACTACAAGGCTGGCCAGGCAGAGAACACTGCTGAAGTACATGGTGATGGTGCGCACCTTGTAGTTGCTTGCGCCGCGCTTGTGCAGCCGGCCGGCGGCCCATCCGCCGGCGACGCCGCCCGCGCCGCCGAGAAAATAGGGAATCCAGGAGAGCGCGCCGATCTCGATCATCGACATGTGGCGCGCGCTGTAGAGATAGCTCGGTAGCCAGTACCAGTAGAACTGCACAACCGGGCCGACGAAGAAACGGCAGAGCATGGTGCCCCATGCCGGCGCCTGCCGCAGCAGCAGGCGAAGTGGGACCTCTACCTGCTTGCGCTCAGCTTTGAGTGCAGGAAGCGAGCGGTAGGTGAACCACCAGGCGATGGCCCAGACAAGCCCAAGTGAGGCAGGGAAGAGGAACGCAGCGCGAAATCCATAGCGATGAGCCAAGTAGACAATCAATGGCGGCGCAATGACCGCTCCGATGATGCTGCCGCTGTTAAAGATGCCAATAGCGAGCGTTCTCTCTTTGAAGGGGAAGAACTCGGAGACGACCTTCATGCCGCCGGAGTAGTTGCCACACTCGCTGGTGCCCATAAAAAAGCGGCTGATGCCAAGTTGTGTGCCGGAGCGTACAAATGCCTGTGCGCCGGTCGCGCCAGACCACCAGAGCACGGCAAGCGTGAGGCCGATGCGGCAGCCCCAGCGGTCCATGACCCAGCCCATGGGGAGCTCGCCGCTCATCATGCCGAATTGAAAGGCTGCGACGATGTTTCCATAGGCTTCATTAGAGAGATGAAATATGTGACGGATGACAGGCGCAAGGACGGATACAGTCTGGCGATCGATGAAGTTGATGACCGTAATGGCCAGCAGAAAACCCAGAATTACCCAGCGATGAGAAGTCCAGACCGGTTGGTGCGGTGGCAATTCATCCATAGAATTGGCATTTGGTTTCAGCTCTTCTATCGGAACCTTCACGGTTTCTTTGCCCACTCGACGCCCACTTCTTTTGAAAATTTTATGGCTTTGGTATGGGCAAGACTATAAGGATGCGAGGTACCAGTTGTCAATCTATTGCAATCAATTACGAGCTAAGTTCACTTCAAGAGAAGAACAGTTCTGTGTTGGCGATTTTTATTCAGTTGTAGCGTGGTGAAGAAAGTCAGAAGCAAACCCTAAATGCTGCGTCGCGGAATTGAAAGGCAACGTGAAATTCATGCAATCAAGATGTTCGGAATTTGACTGATAGGCAAATACGAACAATCTTGTGCGACAAGTGTTCTCGTTCTGATAAAGCCTATTAGAGTGCGAGCGAGGTGTTTCGAGATGGTGGTTGATATGTAGATTCATTGTGTGGCTGGTGGGTTCCTTACTTTCATCCAGCCCAATGGACGGTTGGTCTGAATCTCTTGCTGTAAGAGAAAGGGATTGCCAGAATAGGTATTCATATCGCAGCAAGCAGTGCTACATAACTTTCGATAAGCAGTACGAGCACGTTTTACAAAGGTGATTCCGATCATGAGTAAGCAGTCTGAGCCAGATTCTTTAAGGCTCCTGGCCTATGTCTCCGACGAGAACTATGTCGCGCTGAACGATGCTGCGCTGGAGATTGCGGCGCCGGACGGAACAACGACTGTGCTGAAGTCTTCGCCCAGCGGCGCATTCTTTGGAAGCATTGCTCCCGGCACATACAAAGTTGTGGTGGCGAAGGGTGGCTATGGGACCAAACGTGTGACCTGCACACTCGGTTCGGGCGAGCCGTATCAGTTCCGGTTGTTGAGCAACACACTGATGGGATATATGTGGCCGAAGTGGGCGAGGAGCGGAGAACGCTCCGAGGTGCGCGCCAATAGCCGCGAGCAATTTCAATTGACGCTATGGCGTTATGGCTTGAAAAAGGAATATGTCCGTACGCTGAGCTGGTATGACGAGCACGGGCCGAATGCGGTGATGCAGATCACTCCCGATGGGGACTACTCCCAGACGGGTGTGAACTGGAACAATGTGGGCTATCTCTCGCCGCATATTCAGCAATTTATTGAAGCTCCGGAGCGGTCCGGTCTGTATTATCTGTGGGCGCGAACGCCGTCGGGAGAGAGCTACTCCTTTCCGTGGGTCGTGGCTCCTGCGAACCCGCGCGCGAAGATAGCCGTGCTGGCAAACACGAATACATGGAATGCATATAACAATTTCGGAGGACGGTCGAACTACATCAATCCGACGACCCTACCTGCGACTCCGACGGTCAATGCGCGGCAGGACCTCGCACGCTATACCAGCGCCACCAGTGTATGGGCGTCTGCCGATGAAGAGTACAAACCTTTGGCATTCGAGCGCCCGGACCATGGTAACCATATCTTCGACAATCCGCCGTGGGATGCCTCTTCTATCGAGGATTCGATTCAAGGCCGCGCACAATGTGGGCTTGCTCCTGCGGAGTGGCGGCTGCTGGGGTGGATGGAGCGTGAGGGGTTCGATTACGACTACTATGCCGAAGCGCAACTGCATGATGGAAGCATGCCACTCAATGCCTATGAGGTGCTCGTTATCGGCGTGCATCCTGAATACTGGACGCGGGAGATGTTTCGCCGTGTAGAGGAATGGGTGCATCGGGGTGGGCGCCTGATGTACCTCGGGGGCAATGGATTGAACTGCGAGGTCGTGATCGAAGGAGACGGCATGAGATGTCTCACATTCGACGACTCGAAGGAGCCGGGAGCCATTCATGAATCACGAATGCATCGCACCTACGCTCCGGAGGCGAGATTGCTCGGCGTTGCTTTTACTGATCCTGGGGTAATGACGGCTGCGCCTTATGCGGTTCTGGATGCCACGCACTGGTCTCTGGAGGGGACTGGGCTGAAGCAGGGCGAAAGCTTTGGAGGAAAAAGCCAGCATGAACGCGTTCCGGGCGGAGCCTCGGGACACGAGACGGACAAGGTAACGCCAAGTTCGCCGAAACAGGTGCAGCTAATTGCGCGTGGAGAAAATCCCGGCAATGGCGGTGCGGAGATGGTGTATATGGACCTCGGCAAAGGAGCGGTTTTTTCGACCGGATCGATCACCTGGGTCACCAGCCTCTTTCCGGATGAAAGAGTATCGCGCATTACCGCCAACGTGCTGCGCCGATTTTTGGAAAAAGTCTGATAGCGAGAATTTCCATGAGATTTAAAGACAAAGTCGTTGTGCTTACCGCTGGTTCTTCCGGCATTGGCTTGGCTTGCCTGAAGCAGATGCTGCGCGAAGGCGCGATTGTGCACAATTTTGATCTTGTTCCGACAGACGATTCTGAGGTGAGTCGTGCAATGACTGATGGGCGAGTCACCTGGAGAGAGGCTGATCTTGGAGATGAAAGCACGCCGGGCGAGGCAGTGCGGCAGGTCCTTTCCGCGCATGGCCGTCTCGATGTGCTGATTAATAATGCTGCCTACACTGCGCATAAAGGCGGTGCTGTTCTAGAGACAACTTTGGCGGAGTGGCAGAGGCAGATCGATATCACGCTCTCGGGAACGTTCGGCATATCCAAGGCGTGTTTGCCCACGATGATCGAGCAAGGTGGCGGCGCTATCGTCAACATGGCTTCGATTGGCGGTCTTAATCCCTTTGCGAATACTGCCGCCTATTGCACCGCGAAGGCAGCGATTATTCAGCTTACGAAGTCTATTGCTGTCGACTATGGCCGGCAGGGAATCCGCTGCAATGCGGTATGTCCGGGTGCAATTGATACGCCGACGTTCAGCAATATTAAGTCGCAGACGTATGAGCTGGCAGACCGTGAGGCACGCACGGCGCTGGGAAGGATTGGCCGTCCTGAGGAGATTGCGGCTGCCGTAGCCTTTCTCGCTTCGTCGGAGGCCTCCTACATTACAGGCGCGACTCTGGTCGTCGACGGAGGATGGAGCGTTACTCAGTGGAGCGACCAACTGGGGCCGCGAA
The DNA here is from genome assembly GCA_035656355.1 of Edaphobacter sp. Classification (GTDB taxonomy): domain Bacteria; phylum Acidobacteriota; class Terriglobia; order Terriglobales; family Acidobacteriaceae; genus Edaphobacter. Next base: position 13,656 of record DASRSR010000169.1, on the reverse strand, counting down.
GACTTGATGAACAGCACTGAAAGAGATCGGCCATCGCGAATGTGGTGGTTGCAGAAGAGAGCAGGAGATTGAGGATAGACGATGAAGTTGATTAAGGCAGGCGGGCACAGGTTGTTTGAGCAGGATGCGGAGACGGCGGCTACCGTTTCGGCGATGCTGCTCGATCTGGAAAAGAATGGGATGGATGCAGTACGCAAGTACAGCCATAAGTTCGATGACTGGAATCCAGCTTCTTTTCGGCTGGATGCGAAACAGATTGAGCAGGCAATCGCTGAGGTGCCGCAGCAGGCGATTGAAGATACGGATTATTGCCAGCATAACGTTCGTACTTTTGCTGAAGCTCAGCTTGCAACGATGCTTCCGCTGGAGGTTAACATCCGTCCCGGAGTAACTCTGGGGCATCGACACATTCCTATCAATGCAGTGGGTAGCTATATTCCCGGCGGACGCTATCCAATGTTTGGCTCCGCGCAGATGAGTATTATTCCGGCGAAGGTTGCAGGCGTGCGCCATGTAACGGCGTGCACTCCACCGGTGCGCGGCAAAGGATATTATCCTGCTACCATCAACGCGATTCAGAAGGCAGGTGCCGATGCGATCTACATTCTTGGCGGCGTCCCTGCGCTGGCGCTAATGGCTTTCGGTCTCGATGGCGCGCCCCCGGTGGACATGTTGTGCGGGGCGGGCAATCGCTTCGTCGCCGAGGCCAAGCGGCAACTTTTTGGGCGCTGCGGCATCGACCTGCTTGCGGGGCCAACCGAGATATTGATCATCGCCGATCACACAGCCGATCCATCGCTGGTGGCCTGCGATCTGTTAGGTCAGGCGGAGCATGATCCAAACAGCGGGATCTGCCTGATTACGACGAGCGAAGATATAGCTCGCAAAACTATTGCAGAGGTAGAACGGCAGCTTGCTGTGCTGCCGACGCGCGATGTCGCTGCTCTTTCATGGCGCGATAATGGCATCGCCTATTTGGCAGATTCGCGCGAAGAAGCATTGTCGCTTTGCGACGACTATGCGCCGGAGCATCTGGAACTGCATACGGAAGACGATGCATATTTTGTCGAGCGGCTGACCAACTATGGGTCACTCTTCATCGGCGAAGAAACGACCGTCGCCTACGGAGACAAGACGATTGGCACAAACCATATTCTGCCGACCAGTCGTGCGGCCAGATATACCGGTGGGGTATGGGTGGGCAAGTTCCTCAAAACATGTACATATCAGCACATGACGAAAGCCGCGAGCATTCGTACCGGAGAAGTGACAGACAGGCAGTGCATGTTGGAGGGAATGGTAGCTCATGCCATTACCGCTCGCGTTCGAGTAGCACGCTATCAGGATTCAAACGGACAGAGCTCCTAAACGTACACGCAGCATGGGAACAGCAGAAGAGTTGAAGGGAATGCAAATGTCAGAGGAGAACATGATCGACGTGAAGACGAAGGATAATGCCCATCGCGTGGAAGGAAGGCCGGCGGTTAAAGATGAAATAGCGCTGTTTCAGGAATTTGAAACGAAGCTATATACAGCAGCAATTGCTGACGCTCTCGATGAGTTAGGAAAGCGCGATCAGGCGATGCGAGAGCATCTGCGGCCACTCTCGCCAGATGCAACTTTTGCAGGGTGGGCAAGAACGATTCAGTGTCAGGACATGTTTTATGTTCCGGATGATCCTTATGGGTTAGAGATCGAAGCGATTGACAGCATCCTTCCTGGCGAGGTTGTTGTGGTTTCGACATGCGAGTCCAAGCGCAATGCTCCGTGGGGTGAACTGCTGTCGACGGCGGCACGTGCGCGGGGCGCTCGCGGTGCAGTTGTGGATGGATTAGTGCGTGATGTGCGCACAATTCAAAAACTTGGATTCCCCGTATTTGCAGCGGGAATTAAGCCGGTGGATTCACGCGGCCGCGGGCAGGTAGCGGATTACAACGTGCCAGTATTATGCGGAGGTGTTCTGGTTAATCCAGGGGACCTGATCTTTGCAGACTATGACGGTATTGTGGCTATCCCTGCTCATATGGTTGGGGATGTCTTCGAACAGGCGAAAGAAAAAGTACTGAAAGAAAAGAGCAGTCGCAAAGAACTTTTTGCAGGAGCATATCTGTCACAGGTGTATGCCAAATATGGCGTTCTATAATTTGCCGCTTTAGCTTGTGCTATCTGATCTGGTTGTCATGCATAGAGATGCAGGCGACGGAATTATTGCGGCGAAAAACCAAATATCCGCTTCTCGTATAAGCGGTTGAGGGGGTCTGCGCACTTTTGTGCGCCGACTCATTTTTTCTTGCAGCGAATGTTCATGCTGGGTGAAAGGTGACGCAAAACAGGCACGAATACAGGCGATTTCTATCTGTTGAAGAGATTCGTCCAGCCGCTTGGAAGATTTACCTAAAACTCTTGCAAAGGATGCAACTGAGCCGACAAGATGGCTCACACACTCAGTACTGAGAGGAAATGGCGCTTGCGAAAGCAGCGCAAATACCTCTAAAGGCCAATAGTGACGAAGGCTGAACTTACTTTGAAGCGGCGTATTTCAAGTTACTTCTCGCACTTTGTAGGTGAAGTTCAGCAAAGGACGTAAGTGGAGGAAAGATGAAAACTAACTTGTTGGGCAAGTATCTCTCAGTGATGTTGCTTCTAACGACAAGTCTTTTTGCTCAGGTGGGAACACAGGCCTCGCTTACCGGGACAGTAAGCGATCCGAGCGGCGCTGTGATTTCAAATGCCACCGTAACTGCAACGAACCTGGCGACCGGCGCCACAAGCCATCAGCAGACGGGGAGTGCGGGAGAATTTACAATCCTTGCACTTCCTGTTGGCTCTTATCGCGTAACTGTCGAAGCTCCAACTTTCGAACGATGGGAAAACCCGAATGTACAACTGACGGTGGGTTCGCAGGTGCGAATTACGCCAGTGCTGCACCTTGGGGGCTCAACGCAGACAGTCTCTGTTCAAGCAACAAATACTGGTCTTCAAACGGAAAGCGCGGCAGTCCAAACAGTGGTTCAGATGCAGCAGATTCGAGAGCTGCCGCTTGCAACACGCAATCCGCTTGCGCTGGTTGGCCTGACGCCTGGAATGCGGCAGAGTGGTTTCGACGATAATATGCGCATCACTTATGTTCAGGGCAACGGTCTTCGGGACAATAAGACAGAATTTCAGCTCGATGGTGTAAATACGAATGATGGAAGCGGCGAAGGCGGTACAGCCGTACCAAACGTTGATGCCATTGATGAATTCAGCGTCAAGTCAATTAATGCCGATGCGGAATTCCGTAGCCCAAGCGAAGTTGTGATCGTAACCAAGTCAGGAACGAACGCCTTCCATGGCAGCGCATTTGGATTTGTACAGAACGATATATTCAATGCTTACAACTATTTTGCGGATAAGACCAAGCCAAAGCCGCGAGTGCGCTATACCCAATTTGGTGGCACCCTGGGCGGTCCCGTCTATCGTAATAAGACTTTCTTCTTCGGAAGCTTTCAAGAGACGGTCATTCGAAATGGGCAGTTGCTGAATGAACAGGCTATTCCGGCAGCATTTCTTCCTGCCGATGGAAATGGCGCTGACTTCTCTTCGCTGTCCACTTCGATCAAAGATCCATTGACTGGGCAGCCGTTTCCAAACAACTATATTCCCGCCGACCGTATCGATCCGGCTGCGAGGTATTTCTTCCCGATCCTGCTGAAACCGAACTCGACGAACAACCGTTACATTGCAAATGCGAACACAGTAAACAAAACCTATGAGTATCTGGGACGTGTCGATCATCAGATCACGAGTAATCAGCGTATCTATGGCCGCTATTTCTACCTGCGGCGTCCTGCGCAGCGAGTAGGCTACCTTGCCGACCCATCAACTTATGGGCAGGACACTCTGACCCAACATGGACTTGCAGTGAACTATATGTGGTCTATTACGCCGAAGACGCTGTTGACGCTGACCGGCGGCCTGATGAAAAGCAAAGATGAGTACACCAATCCTGCACTTGGGAAACAGAACGACGCTGAAAAAGCCGGAATTGAAGGAATTCCCACGAAAGGGCGCGAGAAGTGGATTGGGCCGCCTGATATCGGCTTCAATGGTTATACGGGCGTTTACTTTGCCGGTGGTTATGGAGTTCCGGGCGGCCAGCGCAATGCTCAGTACACAGGAAAGGCAGCTCTGGACCATATTGTCGGAGCCCATACCCTCCGAGTGGGTTTCGACTACGGCAATCGACAGGCTTACGGAGGGCATGGCTCTGCGGCAGCTCGGGGTAGCTTTGGTTTCAATGGGCAATATACAAACAATGCAATTGCAGACTTTCTGCTGGGCTACACCAATTCAACATCGCTGAATGATCCTCTAACTCAATTTGGAGAAGATAGATCGCCTTTCTACGGAATCTATGCCAAGGACACATGGAAGGCGCGTCCGAATCTTACTATCGATGCTGGTGTGAGATATGACCGCTATCTTGCTCAGAGATGTTATAAAGCGCTCTGCAGCATCTGGAATCCTAAAGACAACAAAGTTGTGGTTGATGTCGATAGTTCAGGTAAACCGAATTTCACTACCTTTTCCACATCGGCTGCACTCGCAGCTCAGACTGCTGGTCTTTGGGAGACTGCAATCGACGCAGGCTATCCGAGAGGCTTATATGAGCCTAATGGTCATTGGCAGCCACGGCTTGGACTAACCTATCGGCCTTTTGGTGGGCGCGATCTCGTACTCCGAGTAGGCTATGGAACGTATTACAACCTCTTTACCGGCAACCGTGGTGCATCGGAGATCAATATGCCGACTTGGACAGTCTATGGCCAGGGCTTTTCCTCTTCCGAACTGCACAATTGGAGAACTGTCTGGGCTGCCGGTCCAAACCAGGCGAGCAACTTTGCCGTCTATTCACCGCTCGTGGATATCAAGCCTGCAGAGACACGCGAATTCAATGCGTCAGTGCAGGTCCCGATCTTCAATAAAACGGCTTTGACGATCTCTTATGTGGGCACGCGAGTCCCGAACGAAATATCAGGTCAGGACCGCAACGTTGCAACCGTAGGCCATCACGATAATTTGCAAGCGGACCTACCATTTCCGAAGTTCTCTACCATCCATACTTATGGCAACCAGGGGAGGTTTTGGTACAACGGCTTGCAGGTCTATCTTGAGCGGCGCTTCAGCAGTGGCCTGTCGTACACCTTCTCCTACGCCTTTTCCAAGAGCATGGATGAGAACGTCGGTGAGGGTGAGTTCGATGCACTGCTGGCCTATTCACCTGCCTGGTATAATCGCCATCGCAGCATCAACGACTATCGCCATATCCAAGCAGGAACCGTTGTATGGGAGCTTCCTTATGGACATGGACGCCGCTTCGGAGCCAACTCCAACGCCGTTGTAAATGCGATCTTCGGTGGCTGGCAAGGTTCAATATACGAGCAAGCTCGTTCGGGGCAGCCACTCACGATCGGAAATTCGAACGGCAATTTAGGAAATGGTCAGAGCAGTCGCGCTAACATCGTTGGCAATCCGAATGTTCCAAAGCCAAGTGAAAAGGGATGGTTCAATCCGAAAGCCTTTGCTCCGGCGCCGGCATATACGTTTGGCAATGCCAACGTTGGCGATGTGAATGGTCCCGGCTACTTCAACATCGATACGGCGCTCACCAAGCGGGCCTATATCACTGAAGCAAGATACCTGGAGCTTCGCTGGGAGGCTTTCAACGCATTGAACCATACCAACTTCGTAAACCCAGTCCAGAACGTCAACGATAGCAACCTCGGCAAGATCTTTGGCTCGGGCGGAGCGCGGACGATGCAGTTTGGACTTAAGTTTATGTTCTAACCACGAAAGGCAGTCATGCGAAATAGCTTTATGAAGAAGAGACATGGCGCAACATGGAGCAGAGGGTGGATAGTCACCCTCGCTTTGTGTTTGCTATGCAGCACGCCAAGCAGATCCCAAACGGAGGTTCCAGCTACAAAGATGTGGGTTGCCACATCGCTGCAGCGGATATTTCCTACGTCCTCTCCAGGCGCGGAAAGAGATATTCAACTACCTTCGGCCCGGAACGCCACAATATCGTTTCAAGTTGCGATGCGTAACGATACCAATCAGAAACTGCGTGTTCTTTGCGATGTTGATGGCGCACCGGATCTCAGTATTCGAGTGCGACGTGTCGGTTACGTGCCTATGCCCCATCGCAATACGGACATCGATCTGAAGGTAGCTGACGGTGGCGATCATCTTCCGGGGATGGTTCCCGACCCGCTCTTTCCTGAGCAGGCGGCCAATGTGGGTCCCTACCAGAACCAATCATTCTGGATCACAATCAAAGTGCCGACGACGGTGAACCCAGGTATGCGCACGCTGAACATACACCTCAACTCGGAGACAGGCAAGGAGAAGAAGCATACATTGCTTGGGACGATGACGGCGCATATCGATGTTCGTCCCTTTGTTATTAAGCCGCGCCATGATTTTCCTGTGACCCATTGGTGGAGCGCCGATGGAATCTACGACTATTACAAAACTGAGCCATTCAGCGAAACCTGGTGGAAGTACACGAAGCTCTATCTGGCGGACATGACCGCGCATGGTTCTAACGTTATTGCAGTACCGATGCTTCAGAACCGGCGTGAAGTGGTGGCGCGTCCAGCACAACTCCTGAAAGTGACGGAGGTTTCGCCAGGTAAGTATAGCTTCGACTTCAGCGATGTTCGCCGCTTCATTGACATGGGCAAGAGCGTCGGTATGCAGTATTTCGAGTTTCCGCACCTGTGGCTTTATTGGGGAGTTCGCGAGCCTATCCACGTGTACCAGAAAAAAGGGGACAAGTATGAGCTGCTCTGGCCGACAGAGACCGCTCCTACTACAGGCGTCTATCGCAATTTTCTGGAGCAGTTCTTACCTGCCCTGCGGAAGTTCCTCGATGAAGAGCACCTACCACCGGATCGCACTTTCTTTCATGTCTCCGACGAACCACCAGGCAATACGCTGGACAACTACAAACGAGCACGTGCATTGCTCAAAGAGCTTGCACCCTGGATGAAAGTCATGGACGCGCTGAGCGATATTCAATATGGCAAGCAGCACGTTACAGACATGCCGGTCGTGCTTCTTCCATCTGCCGAGGACTACATCAAGGCTGGAATTCCGCACTGGGTATACTATTGCACCGGTCCACGGGGCGATTATCTTAACCGCTTCTACGACACACCGCTGGCTACCATTCGCATGAGTGGATGGCTCTTTTACCATCTCGGCGCGAAGGGCTTTCTGCACTGGGGCTATAACTACTGGTACAAGATGGACACCCAGCAGTTAGAGGACACTTTTCAGGAAGGTGCTGGAGGAGCATGGCCCGACATCGCGTATGGCGATCCGTTCGTGGTCTATCCAGGGCCGAATGGGCCTATTGACTCGATTCGTTGGGAGGTCTTCGCGGAGTCGCTTCAGGATTACGCGATGCTTCAGACGGCCGGCATCAAGCCTGATTCAGCCATGTTGTCAGATCTCAAGTCTTACAAGGACTTTCCGCGACAGCAGCAGTGGGTTGAACAACGAGTAAAGGAAATATTAGACGGCGCGAAATAACACGCATTCGCGCAAAGAGGGGAGGGTGCCGCGGCACCCTCCCCTCTTTGGTTTGTGATGATTTGATATTTAGGAAAGACCGAGGATGGCGAAAGTATCGCGATGGATGATCGCTTCGATCTCCTCGGAAGGAATGGTTGGCATGGCGGTTCCAGCAGCGGGCGCATTGACGTTTCGCAGACCATCGATGCTCGCCTGCGGGGTGGTCACAGGATAATCAGAGCCAAGGAACAGCTTGTGCATCACGCCATATTCTCGCGCAAGCACAAGGGCGTTATAGAACTGCCATGGTCGATAGTAGAGGGCAGAAAGATCCGAATATAGATTCGGATGTTTGCGAATCAGCGAAATGGTTTCGCCGATCCAGGGATGACCAAGATGCGCGATTACCATGCGCAGGTTGGGATATGCCAGTGCGATGGGCTGCAACAGTACCGGGTTCGCATATTCGAGCGAGACATTATGGCAGAAGGTTGTGCCCTGGTGAATCAGGATTGGAATATCGAGCTGCTCCGCCCGTTGAAACAGGCGCATAAACCGCGGGTCAGACGGATGCATGTTCTGATAGATTGGCCCCAGCTTCAGCCCCTTAAGCTTCAGATTGTTCACTGCATGATCAAGCTGTTCCACCGCATCTTCATCATGAGGATCGATGGAAGCGAAGCCGACCAGTTTGTCATCATGCTGATGCACGTAGTCGGCGACATATTCGTTAGGTACGACATAACCTACATTGTGTGCTCGAAAGCCAAGCACAATGGCGCGGTCCACAGCTTCCATCGCTTTCCAGTGCTCCTTCAGGTCCACAGCGAGCTGCTGCTCTGGATTACCGGAGACTGTCCTTGCGTCTTTAACAAAATCTTTAGTGAGATGTTCCGCTTCTCCGACGTGGGTGTGGCAATCGACGATCATGCAATTCCTTTCTATTTCTGTATTCCTGTTGAGTTATTGTCGAACGCGTGCCGGTTGTAGCTGAGCTGCGATTCTCGATGCGGCGCACATGGTTTTTGAGACCACGTCATTTATGGTCTCCGGCGGCATCTGAGCGGTCGTTCCTGTTGCGCTGATGGCAGCAACGGCCACGCCTTCGGAAAGAATAGGAACGGCGACGCAGCGGATGCCAAGCTCTTCCTCTTCGTCATCAATGGAGTAGCCGCGGCTACGAATGCGCGCGCACTCGGCCATAAATGCAGCGTGCGAAGAGATAGTCTTTTTTGTAAATCTGCTGAAGGTATATTTCTCGAATAGTTCGGTGAGCTCTTCTTCCTTCTGGAAAGAAACCAGCGACTTACCAAGCCCGGTGCAATGCAACGGAGAACACTTGCCAATGTAGGTATCGAATTTAATGATGCCCGGTCCATCCACCTTCTGAACGAAGACGACCTGCCGCTTTTCCAGAATGCCGACATGCGTGGTCAGGTTGGTTTGCTGTACCAGCCAGTGCAAGTGAGGAAGCGCAATGATCGGCAGTGGCGAAGCTTCCAATGCGCGACGCCCCAGACCATAGAGTTTCGGACTGAGTTGGTAACGCCGCGAACCTTGAAATTCCGTGATATACCCCAGCTTGTCCAGTGTGGAAAACAACACGTGCGTAGAGCTCTTGGGAATACCAAGCTTACGACTGGTTTCGGAGATATTCCATGCTCGACGAGAGGAATTGAGAAATTCCAATATGGCAAATGCCCGTTCAACCGAGTTCGTGTTCGCCAAATCTCGTGATGTCGTCGATTTTCGTGTCGCAGCCACTCTCGCCTCTTCTCGCTGTCGCTGCAGCGATAGCTCGCTTATTAAACGGATATGTTAGCTGCTCTCCATGCCGGCGGGAAGCGTATCTGTCGCCTCGTCCAATATGCTGGACGGTACAATTAGCCCCCAACAGTGCGGATTTCGATAAAGTTACTGCGAGAATGGCGGCGTTTTTACCATGCGGTCCATCCGCCATCGACGCGGTGTGTCTCGCAATTAACCATAGCCGCCTCTTCGCTGGCCAGGTACACGGCGGCTGCACCTATTTGGTCCGCTTCAGCTAGTACTCCGCGTGGGATTTTGCCCAATACAAAGTTTCGAAAAGCAGGATCGCTCAACCGCTTGCGAGTGAGATTCGTTTCGACAAAAGTCGGCGCGATGGAGTTGACTGTGACACCATCTTTGGCCCACTCGAGGCCGAGTGTGCGTACCAGTTGAATTACTGCACCTTTGGTCGCACAGTAAACGGGCTGACCGGGAATGCCGATCAATCCTGACTGGCTTGAGATAAAGATAATGCGTCCCCATGTTCGAGCCCGCATTCCGACAGCGACTGCCTGGGCGAAGAAGAACCCTCCGCGAACGTTTGTATTGAAGTGGTCATCCCATTCTTCAGGAGTTACGTCCTGCCCGGCCGCCGGACGGTTGATGCCTGCGTTGTTGACGAGAATGTCGATTGGAGCAAACGATTGCTCTACGGTAGAGACACACTGCTGGATCTGGTCAAGTTCGCGAACATCAACTATTGTCTTGAAGACTCGGACTCCACGTGCAAGCGCCAGCGATTCCGTTTCGCTGAGTGCATCCATTCTCCGATCGGTGATGACAACATCGGCTCCGTTGGAGGCCAGCGCCAGCGCAATAGCTTGCCCAATCCCTGTTGCCGCACCTGTAATCAGTGCTGTTCTTCCGTCGAGGCGAAACATAGATGCTCCCTTGCATGAAGATTCCAATAACGCTGACGTAGAGCGCCTTGCGTTATCTCAACAACATCATCATCGCCGACCGCATCGGTGGCGGAAGCATCTCGTCCAGTGGGCGGGACAGTTTTCCGCGCTGATTAGGCGGCTTGTATTGACGCTGCAAAAGTTGACTGCATATGCTCAAACGTATTCCCGGCAGCCTCGTTTTCACGCAGCTTGCATCGTAGAAGGTGGTGGGAAGATGAACGGTAAGTCTTCGAACGTGTTGTTCTAAAAAGGGAACGATTCGCGCGACAATCCACGGTGTGAAAGCGGTGTTCATGGCCACGCTCGACTGGCTGATTCTGGCAATTTACTGCATTGGAGTTCTTGGGTTCGCTCTGTACTTTCAGGCGCGTGCCAGCAAGAATGTCGAGGCGTTTTTCATCGCCGGGCGCGATTTGCCATGGTGGGTCATCGGGTTTGCCGACGTCGCGGGTTACACCGGTGGCGGTCAGGGCTTTGTAATGGTCCTCTTTCTATCAGGCTTTGCTGGTCTATGGCTGATGGCGTGGGTAAGCTGGGTTATCTGGATGCCGCTGGTTGCAATTCTCTGGGCACCGATGTGGAGACGGCTCGGCGTTGTCACGACCGGTGAGTTTATCGAACGGCGCTATGCAGGCCGCCGCGCCGCCGTGTACCGGAATATGTATGCTGTTTATGCGTGCGCGGTGTGGGGTATCACTTCCATCGCCTATGGAGCGGCGTGGATGGCCGCTACTGCGAGCCCGGTGCTTGGGTGGAAGCCAATGTCGGTCATCCTTGTTTTCGGGGCTTTCACTATCCTGTACAGCTTGATGGCTGGCCTGTTTGCGGTTGCCTACAACGACGTATTGCAGTTCTTTATTCTGATTGGGGGCAATCTCGTCTTCGGCCTTCTGCTCGTCTCCAAAGCTGGAGGTATATCCCATGTGCTCTCTCATATTGCCGATCTCAGAGGATCGGGCTTTCTCGCCCCCCTCCCCAGCGGATCTTCTCTAACTGGGATGACTTTGCTGGCGCTTTGTGTTCAAGGGCTTTTCTTTGCCGGTTCCCCATTTGCAGGTGAAGGATGGACAGCGCAGCGCTTCATGGCTGCGCGCAACGAGAGACATGCAATCTACGGCCAGATGTCGAACGGCGTTCTCGCATTGGTCGTGCGATTGATTCCATTTATCGTTATTGCGTTGGCCGCCGCCGCGCTCTTCCCACTGCATTCGGTGAAGGTTCCGGCGGCTCTCTGGGGAGAGCTGGTAAAGAGCTATGCACCGCCTGGGCTTTTTGGTCTACTGCTCGTCAGCAGTCTGGCCGGATATATGGCGGCGATCTCTTCCATTGGGAACTGGGCCGCAAGCTATGTTGTGAACGACGTGTATAAACGCAGCGTTCGTCCCCATGCCACAGAAAAAGAGTTTGTGCGCGTAAGCCGCATCGCCACCGGTGTGCTCCTGGCGGTCGCCTTTTTATGGGGAGGGCTTATCCGGCCTGAGCAGCTCGATAAATGGATTCTCTTTATCAACTCGGCCCTTATTGTCTTTTCGCTTCCGTTGGCGTGGTTGAAATGGTTCTGGTGGCGCACTAATGCCGTTGGAGACATGGTTGGAGTTATCGGCGGGTTTCCTGCGGGGTATATTGTCTGGTTTGGGTCCGACTCCATACTACCTGCTGGCCTTCGTGCCGCATTGGGACATGCTACCGGCTGGAACTGGAATGGCATTATCCCCGCATTCAGCAATCTCGACCGATATCCATTCTGGGTTGGGTTTGGCATTCTGTTCATCGCGGGCTGGGTGGCGATTGTGCTGGCTACATTACTGACTCGTCCAGAGCCAATGGATGTGCTCGAAAGCTTTTACAAATCTGCTCGACCTGTAGGTTTGTGGGGACCGGTGCGCCGGAGTCTTGCGGCCAAGGGAGAGGAACCACTGCGAGCCAGTCTGGCGAAAGACCTTGTCGCGAGCGGCTGGGGCATTGCCTTTTATTTTTCCCTATGCACCGCACTCTTCAGCGTAATGGGAGGAAGATATGTATCTGCTGCAGGGATAGCAGTCGTGGCAGTTATTACGGGGATTCTGTTTGCACGTAAGGCAACAGAGCGCCTTACGGTTAACATCTCTTGATTGCGCCATCGCGGCGTCTATCTGAAAGGTTATGCATAAGTTATGAAGATTACCGCAGTAAATGCGACTCCTACCTCGTTGATTGTCAATCCGAAGCTTGCGATTGTAAGCGCCGCCGGCACGCATCCTGAGTCGCACTATCTCGCCATTACTATCCATACCGATGAAGGCATCGTGGGACACGGAGAAGCTACGGTGGCTCCCGCATGGAGTGGCGAGAATCAGGGGACAGCGCTTGTGCTGATTCAGCAAATGCTTTCCACGGCGCTCCTCGGGGCCGATCCGATGATGACCAACCTGCTGGCCGACCGCATGGACCGTATATTGATCGGCAACCCGTTCACCAAGGCGGCGCTGGAGATGGCGCTACTCGATCTTAAAGGAAAGATCCTCGCGATGCCTGTGCACATGCTGCTGGGAGGCGCGCGCCGTCCTGCGAAGGTGCCGCTTAAATTTTCTATTGGTGCGTTCTCTCCGAAGGAAGCAGTCCGTATCGCCCAACATGCCGCTGGTCTGGGCCTGCGTGCAGCCAAGGTTAAGGTCGGGCTGATAGTGGAAGAGGACATCGCTCGCGTGCAGGCGGTGCGGAGCGAGATGGGAGACGACTTCCGTCTTGCCGTCGATGCCAACTCCGGATGGACGGAGGCTGATGCCGTGCGTGCGCTCCCTGCGCTCGAGCGTCTCGGAGTGAATGCGCTGGAACAGCCGCTGCGGCGGGGTGATTTTCGCGGCTGCCATCGGCTGCGGCAGCGCACGCATATTCCGCTGATGCTCGACGAATCCGTCTTTACCCGGCAGGACGCAATGGAGGCCATTCGCGAGGACGCCTGCGATTTCATCAGCATCTATCCGGGCAAGAACGGCGGCATTCTGCGCTCCATGGAGATCGCGCAGATGGCGGCTGCTGCGGGAATCGAGTGCACTATCGGCAGCAATCTGGAGATGGACCTCGGCACCGCCGCCATGCTGCATCTGGCAGTTGCCATGCCCAACCTTGCCTCAACGGTAGATCACGACATCATCGGGCCTCTTTACTATCTCGAACATCTGACATCTACGCCAATCCGCTATGAAGATGGCTGCGCTATTCTGCCGGAGGGCAATGGGCTTGGCGTCGAAGTTCAGCCGAAGAGCTGAAGCTATTCGCCGATAGAGCGAAACTTATCCAGGTGGCCTGACTCGAACTCGCCGACAAGCTTTGCCAGTCGAGCCACAATGGCTTCGAAGAAGCGTTCGCCTTTTTCAGCCGAAGCTGTGCGAGGATCTCC
>DASRSR010000168.1:0-16691 GCA_035656355.1 Edaphobacter sp. | reverse complement strand
AGATATCGACATCTTCATTGAATCCAGCCTTGACAATGCTAAGGCGGTCTACGCCTCTCTCACGCAGTTCGGCGCTCCGCTGCAGGACATTACGCTCACCGATCTACAGACTCCATCTCTCGTAATCGAATTGGTGTGCCTCCGATCTGCGTCGATATTCTGCAAAATATCGATGGTATCGACTTTGACACGGTATACGCTGGCAGTACGCTCTATCTCATCGAGGATGAGTTGCCTGCCCGCTATATCTCCGCGGAACATTTAATCGTCAACAAACTCGCTTCAGCACGTCCGCAAGATCTGGCTGATGTCGCCGCCATTCGACAGACGCAGGCAGCCTTACGCAAAGATGAATAATTGCAGATCATCCAGATATTGCCGTCCCATACCGAAATGGCCTCGTGAACCGGCTTTTCCAGAAATAGGCAAGGATAATGATGCTGGCCGCTGCCGCATAGGCGCACCACACCGAAGTGAACGCATACCGCTTCACGGCCATCACTACCAGCAGAATCGCCAGATTCGCCGCGCCGAAGAACACCATATCCCGCACCTTTGAGAAGAACAAAGAGCCGCACGTCGCAATCACATAGAGCACGGCAAGAACCGTATTGTTTGTGCCATCGTTGATGTAGACAATGCTATTGCCGCGCACAAAGATGTGCAGCGGATACGCGATCAATGCCCAAAGCATATACAGCGTAGTTCCGCTGCCGATTGCAAGAAACGGCAACATCCGCTTGCGGCTTTTCTCATCTGGCTCAAACAAGAAAACGCTCAAAGGCAGCAGGAACGGCAACAAACCCTGCGCGTACAGTACAAACGCCGCTCCCATCTTGTGAGTTACGGCAGGCGAAAGAACTCCATCCAGTCCCAGCCAGACAAATCCCTCAATAAACTGATGCACAGCAAACAATGTAGGCAATGACGCAAACAGCAGCTCTCGTTTGTGCTTGACCTTAGTTAGAGTGGCAACTCCAACGGCACCCAAAACTCCACTGCCAACAAAATTCGCCGCCGCTGAAAAACACACGTTTGCAGGACCTCTCTCTTTCTACCGTCTGCCGGTTCAGCCGATGATACGCGACTCTTCCTCCGATAAGAGGAAATCCCTTTAGACTATTTTTATGACCCGCACTAATATTCCAGGAACTTCCCCTTACGAACCAATCATCGGATTTTCGCGCGCTGTACGCTTAGGCAATCACGTCTACGTCTCCGGCACTGGTCCGGTAGGCGCAGATGATGCCTCTCCCGCAGATCAGACACGTGCCGCTCTGGCCATTATTAAGACGGCGCTGGAAAAGGCCGGGGCCAGCTTCGAGCACGTCTACCGCACACGTATGTTTCTGGCACGTGCCGAAGACTGGGAAGAGATTGGCCGCGCTCACGGCGAGATCTTCGGCAAGGTCTTGCCTGCCTCGACTATGGTTGTAGCCGCTTTGCTTAATCCCAAATGGCGTGTCGAGATCGAAGCCGACGCCTATATTCCCGAATAGCTCACTGCCGCGGGTCGCGTTTCAAGGTGAAATATTTCCATTGAATTGCGCTTCTGCGGCTACACTTTCGCCATGCCTCGTTCCCACTCTATTGCCAGCGCAATTGTTCTCGGCGGCATCACTGCCGGTGTGCTCGATATTCTCGACGCCATCCTTTTTTACCGTTTTCATGGCACCTCGGCAATTCGTGTTTTGCAGACGATCGCGAGCGGTTTGCTGGGCTTTCACGCCTACTTAGGCGGACTTCATACCGCGATGCTCGGACTGGCGCTGCACTTCTTTATTGCGTTCACCTGCGCCGCCGTCTTTGTCATTGCGGCACAGTCAATTCCCTTCCTTACCCGGCATCCATTGCGCTCCGGTCTCTGGTTCGGAGCAATCATCTATCTCGTGATGAACTACATCGTTCTGCCACACAGCCGGGTCCTCGTTCATCCGCGCCAGACCCCAGCCGTACTCGCTAATGGCATTCTCGCGGTCCTGCTACTGGTGGGGCTCCCAATCTCCCTGATAACGCGCAGATTCGCGTATCCTTCTAAATAAGATGAATAAACTCTCCATTCGTGATCTTGACCTCACCCACAAGCGTGTTCTCATCCGCGTCGATTTCAACGTTCCTCTCTCCAAAGATGGCCAGACCATCACCGATGACACTCGCATCCGCGAGACCCTGCCAACAATCGAGTACGCTCTGCGCCGCAAGGCCAAAGTAATTCTGTGTTCCCACCTGGGCCGTCCGAAGGGCAAGCCGGTCGCCACAATGAGCTTGCGCCCCGTCGTAGACCGCCTGCGCGAACTGCTCGATGCAGTATTAGATGAAAGCGAGAATGTGGCCTTCGCACCCGACTGCGTGGGCGAAATTGCCAGCGAGATGGCCACACAGCTTGAGTCGGGACAGACCCTGCTGCTCGAAAATCTCCGCTTCCATCCGGAAGAAGAAGCCAACGATCCAGCGTTCGCTAAAAAGCTGGCCAGCCTGTGCGACATCTATGTGAACGATGCCTTCGGCAGCGCGCACCGTGCTCATGCTTCCACGGAAGGTATCACGCACTTCGTCAAGGTCTCGGCTGCCGGTCTGTTGATGGAAAAAGAACTAACCTATCTGGGCAAAGCGCTCGACCAGCCCGATAAACCAGTGGTTGCGATCATCGGTGGCGCCAAGGTTTCGGACAAGATCCAAGTGATCGACAACCTGCTTGAGATCGCCGATGCCATCATTATTGGCGGAGGCATGGCGTACACCTTCCTCAACGCAATGGGCCAGACTACCGGCAAGTCGCTGGTTGAGAGCGATAAAATTGACGTTGCAAAGGCTGCGCTGGACAAAGCCAAAACAAAAGGTGTTCGCTTCCTGCTGCCAGTCGATCATGTTATGGCCGACAAGTTCGCCCATGACGCCAAAACCCAGATTCACGAAGGGACTGAGCCGTTCCACGCCGACTTCATGGCGCTCGACATCGGTCCCAAGTCCGTGTCGCTCTTTGAGGCTGAGATTTCCAACGCCCGCACCATCATCTGGAATGGACCGATGGGCGTCTTCGAGATGCCAGCCTTCGCCAAGGGGACTCACGCGATTGCCAACACCGTTGCCCGCAATCGTGACGCTACCACCATCGTCGGTGGCGGAGACTCGGTGGCCGCGATCAAGCAATCTGGGGTCTCCCAGCACATTACGCACATCTCCACCGGCGGTGGTGCCAGCCTCGAATTTCTCGAAGGCAAAATCCTGCCCGGCGTTGCTGCGCTGACGGACAAGTAATTAAGCCTGACCACTTCCACGTGGTCAGGCCCGCTTTGAATTTAAAAACAGATCAACTTCACGCCAACTTCAAGGAAGACTGATTCTTTATGCGTAAAAAACTATTCGCTGCCAACTGGAAGATGTTCAAGACCCCGGCGGAGGCCTCCGCCTTTACCGATGCCTTCCTTCCTCTCGCTGCCAATCAGAAGGCCGAGATCGTTCTCTGTCCATCGATGACCTCTTTGGACGTAGTCGTTGCCGCCACGAAAGGCTCGCCTGTGCATGTAGGCGCACAGACTATGGACTGGCACGACAACGGAGCCTATACCGGCGAGACTTCGCCGGTAATGCTGAAAGCTGTCGGCGTCACGCACGTTATCATCGGCCACTCCGAGCGTCGTCAGTACTTCAATGAGACCGACGAGAGCGTCAACCTGAAACTCAAAGCTGCGCTCGCGCACGGGCTCATCCCCATCGTCTGCGTTGGCGAGCATCTGTCGGAACGCGAAGCCGGTCACACCAACGATGTGCTCGACCGCCAGACGGCTACCGCTCTCAAGGAAATCGATCCCGCAACTGCCGCGCCCATCGTCTTCGCCTATGAGCCAGTCTGGGCTATCGGCACCGGGCGCACTGCCACGCCGCAAATTGCCGAAGAGGCGCACAAGGTCATTCGCGCACAAATCGCAAAATCGCTCAACTCCGCTCTGGCTTCGAGCATCCGTATCCTGTACGGCGGATCAGTCAAGCCGGATAACGCTGCCAGCCTTTGCTGCCTTGCAGAAATCGACGGCGCGCTCGTCGGCGGAGCCAGCCTCGATCCCGTCAGTTTCGCCCAGATCGTCGCGAACTCCTCAATCTAATGCACAAAAAGTGCCGCGTAGATACCTTGTCACGCGGCACTTTTCCAACTCTGTCTTCTTCCTATCGCACAACTCCGGCCTGATCGACGGGCCAGTACACAAACGCCGCCTTGCCGTAGATAAGGTTTCGATTAACCGGCCCGAAGTCCCGGCTGTCACTCGAAATGGAGCGATGGTCGCCCATCACCCAATACTCATGTGGTGGAATGATCATCTCCGGCTGTGAACGGTTATCTTTGAACCGCGCTGGCACGTACTTCTCGACTATTTTTTTGCCATTTACATAGACCACGCCATGGTCGATGCGCAAATCGTCTCCCGGCAATGCGATCACACGCTTGATGTAGCTTTTGGTGTGATCGCGCGGATAGAGAAAGACCACCACATCGCCACGGTGTACATCTTCTACCCTGTAGACCATCTTGTTAATAAACAGCCTGTCCTGGTCTTTCAGCATGGGCAGCATACTTGTCCCCTCTACCCGTACAGGCTGGTAGAGGAAGACGATAATGAACGCTGAAACCGCGACAGAAACAATCAGATCGCGCAGCCACGAACTCCATCCACTCTTATGCGGCTCCGGTGTCTGTTGTTTCGCCTCACTATTTTGTGCGTCTTGCTGCTGGTCTTCGCTTTGCACGCCGTATTCCTGTCTTTCCATTTACTTAGACGTGGCAAACGCCCCGCCGGCATCGAGGCCCAGCCCTGGAACAAGATTTTTGCCGTCAATTCCTTCAGGCGACCAGCTCTCAACAATGGCCTTCGCCATCTTTGCGATTGTTACCTCGGCTTCGTTATCCACGGTCCAGCTCGTGTCCTTGTTGCCATAGGTAAACATCGAGAGCACAATTGGCCCGGTCTTGCCCGCGACGATAGCCACGTCGTTCCGCACCGCGTTCAGGCTGCCCGTCTTGCTTGCGATTCCCGAACCCTGCTCGGTCGAATCCAGCTTCTCCAGATAACGCGGCACCGTGTCGCGATAGAACTGATTCCTAAGCATGTGCAGCGCGACCTTGCAGATCGCGGCATCCCCCGGCTGCGGAGCTTCTCCGGGGCCGGCCAACTGGCAGCGCCCGATACGTTCCATCACCTTGGCCATCTCGCGCGGAGTCGTTTTTCCTAGCCCAAACTTCGGCTGGTCAGCCGGCATTGGCCCGGTCGCCGGTTTCATCACCTTCTTGTACAGATGCGTATCCTTCAGTCCCAGCCATGCAATGCGCTGATTGATGGTGTCCACGCCAAACTTGTCGATCGCCAGGTTCGTCGCCGTGTTGTCGCTCACGATAACCATCATGGTCAGCACATCCTTGAGCGTCAGCGTCAATGGAGCGTCAAAAAACATCAGCACACCGGAACCGCTAACCGCATCGCCCGGTTGCAATGTAATCTTGTCGTCCCAGTGCGCCTTGCCCGCTCGAATCTCCTCCATCGCCTCAAAGAGAATCGTCAGTTTGATAACCGAGGCGGTCTGCACTGGACGGTCCGCGTCGTATGCAATCGTCTTGCCCGTATTCAGTTGGGTCGCATACATGGCAACGTGCCCTGGATGTGCAGCGATAATCTCCGACACCTGCTGCTGTAGCGCCTTTTGTGCAGCGTCATCTGGGTGAACGATGACCTGTTGGGCACTCCCCTGGACAGAAAGCACCCCAACCGCCAGAGCGCAAATCGCCATAGCGCAGCGAACGAACGAATCTCTCATGCATTGCATCTTACATACTTAAGCCAAATCTCAAACTTAAAAGTAGTCCCTGGCTCCAACGTCCGGAATTCGCCCTTTCTTTCCTTATTTGGGAGAGATAGGGCTAAAATCGAAGTAGAAGTGCATTTGTACTCCGGCAGTAGGATTTTATATGGCAACCGTTACCATGCTCGAGCAGCCCTTCACTCCCAGACCCGTTGATTTGCACGCCCTTACCACAGAGACGGAAAACATCGCTTCTCAAGGTTTGGATACAAAATCTGCCCTGGAAATTGCGCGCATCATCAATCACGAAGACGCTAAGATCGCCGCAGCCGTAAAAAAAGCGCTGCCCGACATCGCTATCGTCATCGACACTGTCGCGCGCTCACTTCGTGACGGGGGCCGGCTCATCTATGTTGGCGCCGGCTCCAGCGGACGCATCGCGTCGCTCGATGCCTCAGAGTGCCCCCCGACTTACTCCACCGCACCCGCGCAGGTCCAGTACATTATGGCTGGCGGTCCCAAGGCACTCGCCTCTGCCTCCGACGTCAACGAAGATTCACCTGAGTTGGGCCAGCGCGATATCGCCCGCCGCAGACCCACGCGCAAGGATGTCGTTATCGGTATCTCAGCCAGCGGACGCACACCTTATGTCGTGGGAGCAATCGAGTATGCCCGTGTGCGCGGCGCAAAGACTGCTGCCGTCACCTGCAACTTCAATACACCACTTGCCGATGTATCCGATACCACGATCGTCGCTGAAGTCGGCCCCGAAGTCATCTCCGGCAGCACACGCATGAAGTCTGCGACCGCGCAGAAGATGATTCTCAACATGATTACAACCGGCGCTATGACACGCCTCGGCTACGTCTACGACAATCTCATGGTCAACGTGCACATGAAAAATTCGAAGCTTGTCGAGCGCGGTATCCGCGTGCTCATGAAGGTCTGCGCCATCGACCGCGACACCGCCATACGCACTATCAAGTCCGCAGGCAAATCCATTCCCATCGCTGTCGTTATGTTGAAGGCCAATGTAGATAAGATGGAAGCCATCCGCCGGCTTACTAAATCTGATGGCAACGTTCGGCTCGCCATTGAAGATTCACGCCTCGAGCTTTAGCAACACAGTTATTTCCTTCCGCCACTCGCGGGATTCGTCTATACCAAAAACTCCAAAGGAACGGCTCATGGAGCGAAGATTTTTTCGAAGCAGCAGGCTTTGCATTGGTCTGCTGAGCTGCCTTTCACTGCCCGCCTTGTATGTTGCAGCCGCAAGCACGCCTTCTCTGCCTAAAACTTACAATTGCGCCCGTGCCAAAACACCTCTTTCCATTGACGGCAAGTTGAATGATGCTGCATGGAAAGCTGCTCCTTGGACAGACAACTTTGTCGATATCGAGGGTGAGGCTAAGCCTTTGCCGCGTTTTCGCACCCGTGCAAAGATGCTTTGGGACGACGAGTACCTCTACATTGCCGCGGAGATGGAAGAACCCGATCTGAAGGCGAAGCTGACGCGGCATGACTCCGTCATCTTCCACGACAACGACTTCGAGGTCTTTTTAAAGCCGCCATCGGGCACGCCCGGATACTTCGAGTTTGAGATCAACGCCCTGAACACCTCCTGGGACCTCTTCCTCAACAAACCTTACAGTCAGCAGGGCAAGCCCGACAATCACTGGGACATCCCCGGATTAAAGACTGCCGTTGCGCTGCATGGCACCTTAAATGATTCCAGCGACAAGGACCGCGGCTGGACGGTGGAGATGGCCATCCCATGGGCCGCATTCCGCTCCCGCCTGCCGGTCGCCAATCCAGTTGCAGGTGACGTATGGCGCGTAAACTTCAGCCGCGTCGAGTGGAAACAGGGCCAACCCAAAGAAGACAACTGGGTATGGTCGCCACAGGGCGTTATCAACATGCACGTGCCGGAGCGATGGGGCTATCTGCGCTTTCAATAAACGCCTGCCGCGCCAAGGCTTGCGCGAGAGCTTCTTTACTCGGCCCCAATGGCCGTGAACCATTCCAGACACTCATTTCCACGGTGAATCCCCGTAGACTGGCAACATGGACAAGTTTGTCATTCGTGGCGGCAATCCGCTTCTCGGCACTATCAAAGTCTCCGGAGCCAAGAACTCCGCCCTGCCGTGCATGGCCGCCGCCATCCTCACCGAAGATGAGGTCATCCTCGAAAATATCCCTCAGGTCCGCGACATCGAAACCGAACGCAAGCTGCTGAGCAGCATGGGCGCCGAAGTCGAGCTGGGCTATGGCCGCGCACAGCACCGCACCCATATCCGCTGCGCTGTCCTCTCCGATCCGGTAGCCAAGTACGAGATCGTCAAGACAATGCGCGCCAGCTCGCTGGTGCTTGGCCCTCTGATCGCCCGCACCGGGATTGCCCGTGTCGCCATGCCTGGCGGCTGTGCCATCGGCGGCCGTCCTATCGACCTCCATATCAAGGGTCTGGAGGCGATGGGTGCGACCATCACACAGGAGCACGGCTACCTTGAAGCTCGTGCAGACCGTCTCAAGGGCGCCCGCATCCTCTTCGATAAGATCACCGTCACCGGCACCGAAGACCTGCTAATGGCGGCTACGCTGGCCGAAGGAGAATCCATCTTCGAGAACTGCGCTCGCGAGCCAGAGGTCACCGACCTTGCCGCTTTGCTCAACGCGATGGGCGCAAAGATCGAAGGTGCAGGTACCAGCACCATCCGCGTACAGGGCGTCAGCAAATTGCATGGCGCTCGCCATCGCATCAATCCGGACCGCATCGAGGCTGGAACTTATTTGATCGCCGGTGCTATCACTGGCGGCGATCTCAACATCGACTGCTGCGAACCCGAGCATCTTGGCGCTCTCATTCACAAGTTGGAGCAGTGTGGCGTTCGTATCGACGTTGGCAACGGACACATTCGCGTGCGCAGCGGCGGCGAGCTCAAAGCAGCCGACATCTCCACCGAAGAATACCCCGGCTTCCCGACCGACATGCAGGCGCAGTACATGGCGCTGGCAACGCAGGCCGAAGGCACCTCCATCGTCACGGAAAACATCTTCGAAAACCGCTTCATGCACGTGCAGGAGCTCAACCGCATGGGCGCAAACATCACCGTGCAGGGCCGCACAGCGACTGTTCGTGGCAAAACGCCCCTCCAATCTGCCGCTGTCATGTGCTCGGACCTCCGCGCCTCCGCTTCTCTGGTACTGGCGGCGCTGGTAGCCGATGGGGAAACCATCCTGGATCGCGTCTACCACATGGACCGCGGCTATGAGCGGCTGGAGGAAAAACTGCGAGGCGTTGGAGCGCAGATCCGTCGCATGGGCGACGTCTTCGGCAAAAAATAGTGCGCCGCCGAAAAGCTGTACTCACATATTAAAAAGAAAGAGGCTGCGTCCAAAGACGCAGCCTCTTTCTTTCTTACCTTCCACCGGGACCTGGGAGTCAAGCGGTAAGTAAGCTTTTGCTCGGTGACTTCAACGTTCAATCGGCTATTTAGATTTCGATACTGCAAACTGATCGTGGAGTTGGATGGAACCGATGACGACGATTGCGAGCATGGCTGGCAGCAGAAAGAGATACATGGGCAGTCTCCCCTCAGAGGGAAATAAACTCGTACAAGTCCATCTTTCGGTTGGCACCCATACCTGATCCCTTCATCGTTTGTCGGAAACGAGCTTTTGGGTTGCCTGATCGTCTAGATTTCCCGGTACGCCTCACCACATAGCAAATAAATAGCCAAAACGTAAAGTTCTGCACAGACTCCGAAATGGCTGAATTTCAGGTAATTTTTATCCAGTGAGACGCTGGAAATGGAAGATACTTACTCAATCTATGTGCAAAGTGGAAGCAATTGGGAATCTTCTTCTCAGACGGCAATCGTGAAGCTATCTTCACTTCTGGTCACGGCGCGATACAACGTATCCCGCTCAAACGGGATCCTTCCGGCCTCAGTAATCAGACGAATCAGATCAGCCCGGCGCATTCCCTGCGGAGTTGTTGCTCCGGCATTGTGGTAGATCTTCTCTTCCACGACCGTCCCGTCGATATCGTCAGCACCGAAGCGCAGCGCAATCTGCGCCATCTTCGGAGAAACCATCTGCCAATAGCTTTTGATATGCGGAAAGTTGTCGAGCATCAGACGGCCAACTGCAATCTGTTTGATGTCCATGATCCCGGTCGTTCTCGGGATATGCGCCAGCGCCGTATTGTCAGGATGGAAAGCCAGCGGAATAAAGGTCTGGAATCCGCCGGTATCATCCTGCACTGCGCGCAGCTTCAATAGATGATCGACCCTGTCCTCGTCGTTTTCCACGTGACCATAGAGCATGGTGGCATTCGACCGCAGCCCGATCTTGTGGGCGGTGCGTGCAGTCTCCAGCCACTCGCCGCCATCAATTTTGTGGTCGCAGATAATGTGTCGCACACGATCGGCAAAGATCTCCGCACCGCCCCCGGGCATGGAATCCACCCCCGCCTCCTTCATCCGCTGGAGCGTCTCAGGGATGGTCATCTTGCCGCGCTTGGCCAGGAAGGCCACTTCAACCATCGTGAAGGCCTTGATATGTACCTTGGGAAAGCGCTGCTTCAGACCGCGTACCAGGTCCATGAAGTACTCAAATGGAAGGTCGGGATGCAAGCCGCCGACGATGTGAAACTCGGTGATTGCCTCGGAGTAGCCAGAACCAGCCGTCTCCCATGCCTCTTCAAGAGCCATTGTGTAGGTTCCGGCGTCGCCCTTCTTGCGGCCAAAGGCGCACAGCCGGCAGGATGCCACACAAACATTGGTCGGGTTGATGTGGCGATTGACGTTGAAGTATGCAATGTCGCCATGCATACGCTCGCGGACCATATTTGCCAGCCAGCCAATCGCAAGAACATCGCCACTGCGATAGAGCGTCACCCCATCTTCAAAGCCGAGCCGCTCCCCGTGTTCCACCTTCTCCGCAATGGGGAGAAGGGCTGGATCGCTGGTCTGAAAAGAATGCCGCGCACGCGTGCCTGAGGACAGAGGAGTCATATCTCCATTTTATTCCTCTTCTGCTACCGGACGATGGTTTCAGGCTTTGCCACGTGTTGTGGTTTGACCGATGCCTCGGCGCTGCCGCTTTCACGAACTTCATCCGACGCCACCATTCGCGGCTGTACCACGATGCCGTCGAACATCGTCGCTGCCACCAGATGGTCGCCTACCGGCCGCGCCATACGAAGCGACCAGCCTGTATTCCAGTATTGCAGTCGCTTATCTGGCAGATGTACGGCATAGACGATAGTATTTTTATTGTCCGCAGTCACCAGAATGCGCCGAGCCGTGGAGTCGTAAAACAGCCCGGTCACGTCATGAACAAAAAGATTGCGGACCGTGTGCCAGGTCGCACCTTTATCTTCCGTGTAAAAGACTCCCTCGCGTCCGCCAACCCACAACCCGCCTGCGCCATCTACCGCCAGCGCGCCAATCTGCGTCAGCGGTTGAGGCAAAGCAATACTGCTCCAGCGGCGGCCACTATCAATAGTCATCGAAACCGAATTCAACGTTGCGACGGCCGCCATTGCCCTGGCAGCAGAAACAAAGCGCCAGCTCTGCCGCGTCAATCCCGGCGTCATTCTCCAACGTGTGCCGGCAGTAACACTTTCAAGCAAACCGTCCGACGTTGCGGCATAAAGAGTGTCTCCACTACGCGCAATCGACCAGACGCTGCCATCGAATTTACTCGGATGAAAACTGCTGCTCGCCCGAACCGGTGCAGCCTTATGCCGCGCTGCTTTTCCATGCATTGTCGTGTTGTGGACAGGAACCTTCTGTGTGGTCAGGTCTACACCCTCTACCCGTGCCCATACTGGCCCCTGCAACCGATAAAGCCCATGACCGGTACCGGCAATCACGGTCCCGTCAGAAGCTTGTCCCAGACTGAAGACATCGTTGCCGTCGAGGCCAGCACTTACCTGACTCCAGGTCAAGCCGCCGTTATTACTGACGAACACACCGCCCCACTGCTTGTCGTTGACAACCCCAACGTAAATCGTCGCTGCATGATTGATGTCCTGAACATAAGAAACGACCTGTCGCGACGAAAAGCCCAGATTGGATTGCGTAAAGCTCATGCCACCATCGTTGCTTCGGAGCACGCCGCCACGGTCGGTCGCCAGCAGCACCCGATTCGAGTCGGAAGGATCGACATATACGTCGTTCACAATCACATCAGGGCCTGTGGTGCGCAGCCATGTTGCGCCAGAGTCACCGGAGCGGAACAGCCCCTCCGTTGTTCCCGCAAAGACAATATTCAGATGCTGGGGGTCCTGCATCAGTACGCGAGTACGTCGTGCCGTTGAAGGAATACCCTGGATTTTTTTGAACTTATTGCCGCTGTTCTCGCTTTTATAAATTCCCGAGCAAGCGCTGGCATAGACCAGATCAGGCCGTTGCGGATCGACGATGATTGAGAAGACATCAGAATCGTCGATGATTCCGTCTTTAATATTTTTCCAGTGCTCGCCGCCGTCCGTTGTCTTCCAGGGAAGATGCCATGTCCCGGCGTAGATGATCTGCGGGTCCTTTGGATCGATCGCAACTGACTCAACTTCGTGCAACTCTTTGCTGCCCGGCGGACTAATTAGCTTCCAGTGAACGCCATTGTCTGAAGAGCGATACACGCCAAGCAGTGTTCCGGCAACCAGCACCTTTGAATTGGAGGATGAAGCCGCCAGGGCGCGGATCGACTGCCCCTTCATGTCGTTGTCACTACTCCAGCTCTCGCCACCGTCGTTGCTGACATACAGGCCGCCGTCGGTGCTGCCCAGTACCCATGCGCCAACCAGAATGTGTCTGGGGTTTGCTTTATCTACCACAATAGAATCAAGTACCAGATCATCCCGATCTCCTACCCGGGCAAGCCGCTTCCAATCCTGTCCGCGATTATGCGACTCATAGATCCACCCATTCACAGCACCAAGGTAAAGATGCGAGGGGTCCTGCGGATCGGCTGTCAGGGTGCGGGCATCTCCTCCATCTGGCCCGAACGGCAGCCAGGTTGCCGCCTCTGCCCGAAGGCAGCAGAACGAGAGGACCAAGACAAGGAGTGCAGCGAAATACCGGTACTGTTTAGTCAACGTTTCCATCCAGCTTCTACAAAATCGCTTCTATAAGCATAAGCTGTCTAGCACAAAACGCCCATAACACAAAAGCTGACTGGGTAGGTACCCAGTCAGCTTTTGGGGTTATTCGGTTATCTGCCGTTTATTTCTTGGTGGCAGCTTTGTGGTGCCGGCGTGCACGGGTGCGGGGATGAGCAAGTGCGCTCTCGTCCACAGCAGTGATACCGGTGGTGTCCATGGTGGCTCCAGCAGGAATCAACGTTGTCGTAACCGTCTTACCGTCCTGAGTTCCGGTATAGACCGAGATACGGCTGGCATCGATGCCCTTGTCCTTCACCAGGTAGTCCTTCGTGTTCTCAGCACGCTGAGCAGCCTTGGTGCTTCCCTGCTTCTCGCTGCTGGCAGCGTTGCCGACCAGCGCCAGTTTGGCGTCGGAGGACTGCTGCAGTTTGAGGGCGACGTCATCGAGGCAAGCCTTGCCTTCGTTGTCGACGCGAACCGGGCGACGCTTGTCGCGCTCGAAGTTGACCGAGCAGAGGCTGCTGGTGGTCGGCGCAGGCGGCGGCGGAGGTGCGTTCAGAGTGACGGTGGTCGTTGCCGAAGCAGTCTGGCCCTTATCGTCAACCACGTTGCAGGTGACGGTAACTGTTCCAGGTGCCGCACCAGCGGTGCTCAGAGTTGCGGTATTGCCATTGCCGCTTACCGTGCCCTCAGTCGCGCTGTAGCTGTAGGTCAGAGGCCGATTCTGCGGGCTGACGCCTTCTGCAGTAATCGTGGAGGAGTCTCCAGGATTGATGGTAGAGGGATTCGCCGAGCAGGAAACCGTAGGCGGCTGGAAGGCCTGAATTGTGTACTGGGCCGAGCAGTCAGCCATCTGGCCGGGCTTGGTACCTTCGGAAACGTGTCCCTTCGCCGTATAGGTTCCGGGGGCAGCGTTCTTGGTGTCGATGTTAGCTACGTTGGATGTGCCGGAGATCGTGCCACCGTCGGTGGTCCAGGAGTAGCTGGCAGTCTTCTTCGGATTCAGGTTTGCAGCCGTTCCGGTAACGGTGATCGGGTCGCCAGGATAGGCAGTCGCAGGTGAAGCCGCGCAGGTGTAGGTAACCGGAGGAGGCGGAATTACGTGGCCGAAGTGCGTCACGATGCCGGTGCTCAGGTCAACGCCGCTCATGTTCGTACGTCCACCCATAACGCCACCGGTAGGAGGCGGGGTGTAAGGTCCGAAGTTAGCGTGAATATAGCGATAGTCGGCCTCAAACAAACGCAGTGAGAAGCGGTTGTTCCAGAAGGGAAGGTCGTAGTCCATTCCGCCGCCGGCAGTCAAAGTCGGTCCCCACGTATAAGGCTCGTGATACATTAGCGGGCCTTCGCTGTTGGGTCCGCCCAGCTTAGCGCCGCCCACCAGGCCGTGGGCAAACAGGGTGAAGTTCTGCATTGGCGCACGGAAGATCGGACCGGCAGATGCCGAGTACAGACCGTCATTGTTGCCATCCGGATGCGCAACGAAATTTACTTCGCCGCCGAAATACTTATTAAAGTAATAGGCGCCACTGCCAATTGCTCCGAGGTCGATCGAGGAATAGTTAATTCCCGCAGGCTTTACCTGGCCATGGGCCCCGAAATAAGAGTAGCCCGTGAAGAGATCAAACCGCGAAGGGTTAGGCCCCATCGGGGCGGTTGTGCTGGGTGCTGTCTGTGCACCCAGGCTTGCGACTCCAAGGCTGACTGCACATGCAGCCAGTACGAACCGGCCAACACTACGAAACGGGCGATGAACCATTGACTTCCTCCGCTAAAAATTCTTTCAATTTGCACAAGCCTAACGGCTCGTTTGGTTTAGTTCGATTCAGCAAAGCTCCCGTTGGTTGTGAGCTTTACCAGTAAAATCCTAATCCAGCGACTATTGTTTCAACAATTTACAGCCGTAAACAACAAAAGAATCTGCTTATCTTTCGGATGAACCTTGCAAGTAACCAAGCATGATCTTCGCAGAATTTACGAGAGATTCAAGGTTTTTCTGAACGTTCCACGTTCTTTCTGTATCTTTTCCTGCAATAACGTAATTGCATACAGCAACTGTTCCGGACGCGGCGGACAGCCAGGAACATAAATATCTACAGGGATAATCTGGTTGACCCCCTGCAGCAATGCGTAATTATTGAAGACGCCGCCCGAGGTTGCACAGGCACCCATCGAGATAACCCATTTCGGTTCCGGCATCTGCTCATAAAGCCGCCGGATTACCGGTGCCATCTTCTGCGACACCCTTCCCGCGATAATCATCAGATCGCTCTGTCGCGGCGACGGCCGAAAGACCTCAGCACCGAAACGTGCAATATCGTAACGCGATCCGCCCATCGACATCATCTCGATGGCGCAGCATGCCAGCCCAAAGGTCATTGGCCAGATCGAGTTCTTTCTCACCCAGTTGATCGCTGCGTCAAGAGAAGCCAGTACCACGCCCTCTGGCTGGTCGTATCCCCAACTCACTTCACGCAGCTTCTCTTGGTTCTTTGCAGAACTTTGCAGTGCCCCAAACAGATACCGGTCATTTTTCTGTGGTACTTCGGTCGGGCGTCCGCTACTCGTGGTTTCGTTTGCTGCTGTACTCATATCACTTCAATAATAAAACTGATATTGCGCTATTGGAGTTTTTTTCCATCTGAAACCGAAATTTGCGCACTTTTTTGTCAGAACATCTGCTGGGATGCCGCTTATGTGCTTATGGCTGCCAGATTATGCAAAAAATTAGTTCAGAATCTGGAATTTTCTTCCATTGCGTCCAGCAATGCGCCGCGCAATAGCCGCTCTTCTTCCGGATTCAGCTTCTTTCCACCACGCGTCAGATAGAACACGTCGATCGCCATCTCGCCTTCGGTATCAACGAGCGCCACCTCAATGTTGCATTCCTGCCGAGCCAATGCCAGGCTCAGTGCGTGCAGCAGACCTGTCGTGTCCTGCGCAATAACTTCAACCAAAGTACTGTGCGATGATGCCGTATCGTCGGATTCGACCCGAGGCTCAACCACTACTTTCGGCGGCCTGCGCCTGGCTCGCCGGCGACCACTCAGCAACTTCTCTACCGGCAACCTGCCACTCATCACTTCGCGAACGCTCTCCACAAAGCTCTGGTGCTCAGATGCGTTCATCTCCAGCGTGCGAAAGCTGTCGGTAAAGCGGAAGCTGTCCACCACAACCCCCTGCCGATTGGAGAACGCCTCTGCTGTCACAATGTTCATTCCCCATGCTGCGAGCGCCCCCGTCATGTTCGCAAACAGCAGCGACCGATCCGGAGTGACCAGCGTCAATTGGCTAATGCTGGGTGTATAGCGAAAATCAAGCTGCACCGGCTCCGTATTCAATCGCGACGCCATCTCAAAGTTTGTCTTGATCTGCTCCGGCGTTCGTGTCAGCACATAGCGTTCGGGAAAACCCTCCAGATAGTCCTCGATCTCTGTTTTCCTGCCCGGCAGCAGAGCAGCCACTCGATGTACCAGCTCACTCGCTTTATGTGCTCCAATGCGGTCCTCATCTACGTTGCGGTCCAGATAATTCGAGGTCGCCATATAGAGCCGCCACAGGTTCTCCGCCTTCCATGGCGTCAATGCATCGGGATGAACGGCCTGTATATCCGCATAGGTAAACAGTGCAAGCATCCGCAGCATCTCCGGCGTCTGCACCCTGGCAGCAAACGCACGAACCGTCTGCCGATCGAAGATGTCGCGCCGCATCGCTGCCGACATCTCCAGATGGTTTGCAATCAAGCCGGCCACTAAGCCGCTTTCATACGGGTCCAGTTCAAGCCGCTGCA
>DASRSR010000167.1:0-13647 GCA_035656355.1 Edaphobacter sp. | reverse complement strand
GAATTCCTGAAATTGCGAGTAAGGATCGTTGAAGCCAGAATCAAGCAGGAAATCGGAGAGCGCCTGCAACAGGTCCTCGATCCCGAAGTTTGAGGAGAGGTCGCCGGTGAATTTGGTGTAGCGAACGCGCTTCATACGCCCTCCAACTCATTTTAGCTGCTTCTTCACAACCCTGCGGAGGCCGGTTTCGCATCCAAGAGTGGAAAGGAGGATCGAGACATGAAAGCAGTAGTCTTTCACGGTGTAGGAGACATTCGGCTGGAGAACGTGCCGGAGCCAAAGATTCAGCAACAGGACGACGCAATCGTGCGCATTACCTCCTCGGCTATTTGTGGTACTGACCTTCACTTCATACGTGGCACATTAAGCGGGATGAAGAAGGGAAGGATTATCGGTCACGAGGCAGTCGGAATCGTAGAAGAAACAGGCAAAGCCGTCCGTAACTTTCGCAAAGGCGATCGCGTCATTATTCCTTCAAGCGTTGGATGCGGCAGTTGCAATTACTGCCGTGCCGGATATTATGCGCAATGTGATCGTGCGAATCCCAATGGTTCTCTGGCCGGCACGGTATTTTTCGGTGGCCCGGAAGATTCAGGAGGATTGGACGGCTTGCAGGCGGAGTATGCTCGCGTTCCCTTTGCTGCAACAAATCTCGTAAAGCTGCCGGACGAAATTAGCGACGACCAGGCAATTATGATGAGCGATATTCTTCCTACCTCATATCAGGCCGCCGAAATGGCAGAGATTCATTCCGGCGATACTGTTGCTGTCTTCGGTTGTGGACCGGTCGGAATGTTAGCGATTGCCTGCGCACAGCATCTGGGCGCAGGACGCATCTTTGCAATCGATCAGGTCCCATCGCGGCTGGAGATGGCACGAAGCCACGGTGCGGAAGCGATTCACTTTGGTAAAGAAGATCCAGTATCAATTCTGCGCGAACTAACGCAGGGTTCAGGCCCCGATCGCGTAATTGATGCCGTCGGGGTGGATGCAGCAACTGCACACGCGAGCATGAAAGAGAAGAAGCAATTCGAGACAGAGATGAAGACCGTAGCTCCGGAGATGAAACGGGCTGAAAAGAAATGGTGGACCGGCAATGCACCGGCACAGGCACTGAACTGGGCCGTTGACGCCACAGCAAAGGCAGGGACGATATCGATTATTGGTGTCTATCCTCTCACCCTGTCGTCGTTTCCAGTGGGTAAGGCCATGAATAAGAATCTGACGATACGATCGGGCAATTGCAATCATCGAAAGTATTTGCCTCGGCTTATCGAGCTTGTTCGAAGCGGCATTATCCGTCCGGAAGAATTTTTTACGCAAAGGGTGCCTGTAAGCTCTGCGATTGATGCATATCATCACTTCGACCGGCATGATGATGGCTGGCTCAAAGTAAAACTGGAACCGGAAGCAGGCCGCATGGCAGCATAGTCTGCCATGCGAGACCTGAAAGCTAATGTTTTGTGCCCGCCATTACGGCAAAGCGGTTGTCTTTGAACCAGCAATCGGCATCTTCGAAGCCCGCTTCGCGTAGCCAGCAAAGCTGATTGGCTATCGTTGCGCAACGGTCTTCCTGCTGACGAAAGAGGGATGCTCTGATTTGCGGCTCATTAGCTCCTGCAGCGCGCACTTGTTTGAGCCAAAGTGTTTTGTAGCGTTCGTCGAGTTCCGGCGTTGGGGCGGCGACCTGATCGGCGTTAATAAAAACTCCATTCGGCTTGAGCGCGGCATAAATTTTTTTGAATACAATGCGCTTGTCGCTATCGTCCAGGTGATGAATTGAAAGCGAAGATACAACTGCGCACAGGTTTTGCGGAAGTGCCTCTGTAACGTAATTCGCCTGCTCGAAGATGAGCTTCGGGTCCCCGCTCAATCGTTGACGTGCCAGTTGGAGCATCGGCGAAGAGAAATCTATCAGGTGAATACGCGCTTTGGGAAAACGATTGCGAATTAGGACCGTCAGCAGACCAGATCCTGCACCAAGATCGAGAATGTTTCTGGCTCCGGCGGGAACCAGCTCGACCGCCCAACGATAGAAATTGTCGCAACCAGGAATCAGGCGGGAGCGATCGGCGTCATAAGTTGAAGCGGTAGCATCAAAAACTTCTTTTGTCCGGTTGATCATCCTATGCTCCTTATCTAGAGCATAAGCAATTCAAATGAAAAATATAAACAATATAAAAATTATGAATACAGGAATACTTTGATTTTTTGACTCAGTTATTGACGCGCTAATGCGACCGTGCCGCGAGAATAGTTGTGCAGCCGCCAATCCAAGGCTCTGTAACGGGATGCTTCAGAGCGCTGGTAATTGAGCGTGGTAATCCTGCATCACCGAATCTCGCGACGTAGAAGGCATAGGGGGCGAAGTCAGAGCCGCTGAAATCCAAAAGCTGTTTGTCGGTGTTATAGGGGACGACAATTGATGGGTCATCAACAGCACGCCCGAAAAAGACGATTGCATCTCGCAAGGTGCGGCCGTCATGTGAGTAGCTATATAGATCGATATGTTGCCGGGAGGCGAACTCTGCAATCGGAACCAGGGGTTGTAGCGCAAAGGTCTGGTAATGGATCGCTCGTTCATGGCGAACCATCTCACGCGGAAGCGCTCCTCTCGCATCAATCTCATCAATCGCCTGTTTGTAGACGTGGATACCGAAATCGAAGAGTTGATCGTCGCCCGAAGCTACACCAATCGCCGTAGCGGCCAGAGCGCGCCAATAATGAAGATTATTGCCATTCGCGTCAGGAGCCTCGAAAGAAATAAGCTTGTGAGCTGCCGTGTTGAGCCACGTTGTGACTCGCTTCTGCTGCGCCGGGTCAAGCTTCTTATCTCCTACGAGCACGGAATCGACGATGCCGGAGGAGGAAAGGGTCCAGCCTACCTGGAACCATGACTGAGTTGATTTCTTTGCATCGTAGTTGAGCAAAGCATCAGCCTGAGCCCAATGATCGAGCTGGTCGAGTGCGCACCTGGCCTCAGCCTGATTGCCAGTAGCAACATACTGGTTCATTCCCGCGGTGATCCTGGCTTCAAACTGTCCATAAATGCGCCTCGCTGCCACTTCCGCAGGATTGATTGCCCCATGACTGCCATTGAAATAATGCGACGGAATGTGGATGGGGCTCGGCGGCGCGGGTACGAGCGGTGTATTCACACATGAACCGAGACCATTCTTGGCAGCAATAAGCAGCGGGTCCTTTGTGTGCTCCAGCAAGCGCTGTTGCGCACGCACATCAATCAGCGAGGCATAGCGATTGGAGACATGTTGTGCCACGAGTGGCTGGGTAAGCAGAAGGGCCAGACAGGAAATTAGAAAATTGCGCAATCTATACTCCATTTTGAAGAAGATTGAGAATTCAGCAACATCACTTCGCAAAGCACGAAGTGCGTGAATTTAAGGCTTAGTTAAAGCCGCGCCGCGTACGATTTTTCGCGGCAAAATCCAAATCTTGTTCGCGTTCACGCATCCGTTCGGCGTAGTTCATGGCTTCGGAGGCGCGTTGTTTCTTTTCCGTTGCTGTAAAAACTCGCTCTTCAGCGCGGCTGATGCGTTTATGGGCAGTCATGCCTTCCAGCAGAAACTCTGCTGCACTCACGGCGAGCTCAGGCCTGGTGTCGCTGTCAATCTTTAGCGGAGAAAGACGCTCGAAGAGTCCCTGTATCTGCTGGAGCTCAGCGAGCGAGTTCGCTGCAGGTTGCGCATCGTTGAGCTGCACCGTGCCGCCCAGGTTGAACCATTGCTCAATCTGTTTCGTATCAGCCCCGGCGAAGTATTGGTCAAAAATGTCTGCGATGCTCGATCCGATGATCTCGCGGATGACAGCATCCGCTCCACGCATCTCGCCTTCGTACTCCAGCTCAACTTTGCCTGTAATTCCAGGCAGTGCTGTAAAGATATCGCCCACGCGCGGAACGGCAACCGTTTCTCCATGGAGAAGAGCACGGCGTTCTGCGTTCGAGATAACAAGCTCCATGGTGGTAATCGGCAACCGCTGGCTGACGCCACTCCGTTTGTCTACCTTTTTGTCGACACGCGCGCTAAAGGCGATCTGCTCGACAATCTGCCGAATGTAATGTGGAACTTCGATGCTCAACGAAGGGCGGCTTGACCATGCCTCCTGCGTTGTAATGGCAATTGCTTCCTCGATCGACTCGGGATAGTGTGTTCGGATCTCGCTTCCGATACGGTCCTTCAAAGGAGTAACAATCTTTCCGCGTGCGGTGTAATCCTCAGGATTAGCACTGAAGACGATAGCGACATCAAGCGGCAGGCGAACCGGGTAACCCTTAATCTGTACATCGCCTTCCTGCATGATGTTGAAGAGCGCCACCTGAATCTTTCCGGCAAGGTCAGGCACCTCATTAATGGCAAAAATGCCCCGATTGGCTCGGGGCAACAGGCCGTAATGCATCGTGAGTTCGCTGCCGAGGTCCTGATTACTGCGGGCCGCTTTAATGGGGTCAATATCACCCACCAGGTCGGCCACCGTTACATCGGGAGTGGCAAGCTTTTCGACGAACCGGTCATCCGGGGTGAGCCATGCGATTGGAGTTTCGTCGCCGAGACGTGCGATAAGGTCACGAGCGAATTTTGAAATAGGCGCGTACGGATTGTCCCGAGTCTCAGCGCCGGCGACATAAGGGCAGAGAGGATCGAGCAACGTTGTAAGCGAGCGTAGAATGCGCGACTTTGCCTGCCCACGAAGCCCCAGCAGGATGAAGTTATGTCGGCTGAGTACCGCGTTGACGATCTGCGGAATAACCGTATCTTCGTAGCCGACGATGCCAGGAAAGAGTTGCTCTTTCTTGCGAAGCTTGGCAATGAGATTTTCGCGGAGTTCGTCCTTGATGCTGCGGGCGAGCCGTTCCGGAGTAAATTCAGATCTACGGAGCTGGCCTAGAGTGGTAGGAAGTGCGGTCGCCATATCTAAGTATAGACGGTTGGACAAAAAATGAGATGCGCCTTTGTGCGCAAATATTTTTAAATCAGTGTCTTAGGAGAGGTCTTCGCGCATGGCTTCCATCTCTGCCAGTGCATGTTGGTTTCCAGTACGGTTTGCTGCGGCAATTCCTAAATGCAGCTTCTGGAGCGCATCCTCTGTCCGTCCTAATTTGACCAATGTCTGGGCAGACATCTGATACGCAGGCACGTAATCGGGATTCTGGATGATCAGCTTATCGAATTCGGCCAGAGCATTGTCTGTTTGTTCTTCCGACACATATGCCATGGCGAGGCTATATCGAGTAAAGGCGTCAGTTGGGTTCTGCTCCAGTAACTGTGTGAAGAGAGCGATCTTGTCCATGGATTTATGTTGCTGTTTTTATAGCTGCTTGGCAAATTCTCTCGGTTCCGCTAATAAGCGGATGCCATTTAGACTTAAAACTGATGAGCGAAACGGTTTTAGAGCGGACAGTAGAAGAGTCGCAGTCAGAACGAAGTGAGATTATCTTTCCGGCAGACGCAAATGCCCTGGGGAATCTGTTCGGCGGTCGGTTGATGCAATACATCGATCTGGTGGGCGCCATGGCGGCGAGTCGTCATGCACGGGCTATTACCGTGACTGCTTCTATGGACCACCTGGACTTCGTTGCTCCCGTGCGTGTCGGGGATTTGCTGATTCTGAAGGCAAGTGTGAATCGCGCCTTTAAGACCAGCATGGAAGTTGGCGTGCGGGCCATGGTTGAAGATGTCCGTGAGCAGCGGCTGCGTCATGTTTCTTCCGCATATCTAACCTATGTCGCGGTAGATAAAGACGGAAAGGGGATTGTTGTCCCCAAGGTTGTACCCGTCACTGATCACCAGAAGCGACGTTATGAAGATGCGCTGCGCCGGCGCGAGATGCGCGGCGATGAAACCCTGAGAAAGAAAGAGACGCGCATCTCTTTGGGAGAAGGCTGGCATATCTGAGCAGCGCAGCAGACAAGCTTACGTTTTTGAAACAGGAGAAGTGATATGGGACATACAGGAGCAGGAGCACCACCAGCGCCGCAACCTTTGCCGGGTGTTGAATACGTTATTGCCATTGGCAGCGGCAAAGGGGGAGTCGGCAAAACCACGGCTGCTGTCAATCTGTCCGTCTCGCTGGCTAAGCTGGGATACAAAGTTGGTCTGCTCGATGCCGACATCTACGGTCCGAATGTGCCTACCATGCTCGGTATTACGCGGCAACCGAATATTGTTGGGGAAAACCGAATCGAGCCGATCCTGGCGCACGGGGTGAAATTTATCTCTGTTGGCCTTATCTCGCCGGGAGACAAGCCGATGGTGATGCGCGGACCGATGTTGCATCAGATTATCCGGCAATTTCTGCACCAGGTTGAATGGGGCGAACTGGACTTCCTGATTATCGACCTTCCTCCGGGCACCGGCGATGTGGTGATCTCATTGGTGCAGACGGTGCCGTTGACCGGAGCAATTGTGGTTTCCACCGGTTCGGGAGTAGCGCTGCAGGATGCGCGGAAGGCTCTGGAGATGTTCCATCAGGTCAAGGTTGAGGTAATGGGCCTGATTGAGAATATGTCGCAGATGACTCTACCCAGCGGCGAAGTAATCGACGTCTTCGGCGCGGGCGGAACGGAACGTACCGCAGCACAGTTTGGGCTTGATTTTCTTGGTGCCGTGGACCTCGATCCGGCTGTTCGCGAAGGCGGAGACAAGGGGCTTCCAATCACTCTGGGAGGACCTGAGTACGCCAAGGCCAAGGCCTTTTATGAGATTGCGAAAAAGGTAGCGGCTAAGGCTGAGGAGATCGCCGGCAATAGCGAAGATGTGCTGGAAATCAGCTAGCCAAATACTCAGCAGGTTGACGGCAAGGGTAGAGTTAAAGAATGAGGAGGTGGATGCAGACGATGATTGCAGAGCCGGTTACAACACGTCAGCGGACCATCCTCACGGCCATTGTCGAGAGCTATATTGAAACCGGCGAACCGGTCGGTTCCGCAACGATTGCGCGCCTGCAGCAGGGCGATGTCTCTGGAATGAGCCCGGCGACGATTCGTAACGAAATGGCGGCGCTTGCTGAAGCCGGTTTGCTGGAGCAGCCGCACACCTCTGCCGGTCGTATTCCAACTGCGCGCGCATTTCGCATGTATGTTGAACAGTTGAGCAGCGGCGCGAACCCGCGTGTTGATGCAGCTCGGTTGCCTGCGCGTTCGCGGCGGCAGATCGATTCAAGCTTTGTCGGCCTCGCCGGGATGCAGGCCGTATTGGAGCGGACGTCACATGTGCTGGCAACTTTGTCGAGCGGAGTTGGAGTAGCGATCTCCGCCGCAGCCGAAGGAGATGCGCTGGAACATGTACATTTCTCGCGGCTCGCTCCGGCACGCGTTTTGGCGGTAGTCGTAACCCGCGGCGGAATGGTTCGTGACCGCGTATTGGCACTTGACCACGACTTGAATCTGAACGAGTTGGAGAAAGCTACCAATTTTCTGAATGAAAACTTCCGTGGTTGGAGCATGGAACGGATCCGTGCCGAGATTACACGCCGGCTCGAACAGGAGCGCAGTGAATATCAGCGGCTTCTGAATGCTGTGCAGCAGCTTTGGAGCAAGGCCCTTCCGGCGAGCGATGCACCCGTGCAGACCGTCTATGTGGAAGGCGTAGCCAACTTATTGAATAATCAGGACATCGGCGGTAACGAAGACCGGCAGCGGTTGCGAGAAATTCTGGCTGCTCTGGAAGAAAAGCGGCGACTCGTCGAGTTGCTGAACGCCTACATTGATGCGCGGCAGCAGAGTGTGCGCGTCGTCTTCGATCTGGAAGAGCAGGCCCCGGAGATGGCAGGCCTTGTTCTCATTGCTGCATCTGCGCGAATGGGGGGCGAGAACCGAGGGGCCATTGGCGTCATTGGGTCTACGCGAATGCACTATGAGAACACAATGAATGCAGTGGGTTATGTCGCCCAGGTCTTTGACCGGATGCTGCATCCAATAGAGTGACAACCTGCTCTTCCTGATGTTCCAAAACTCAACTTGTGCAGGGCTTCGGGACGATTCGCGCGATGGGCGCGAATGGGCAACAATAGAAGAGGTGTTGATTTATGAAAAATACGAGGAGACATAATCACATGCAGGACGAGATGACGGTAGAAGCTGCACAAGAGGGCGAAGCTGTATCCTCTGCCGCGGCCGAACCGGAGGCAGAAACGACTGCGAACGTATCGCCGACAGAGCTGGAACAGTTGAAGGGCGAACGTGACCAGTTGCTCGACCGGCTCGCGCGATTGCAGGCGGAGTTTGAAAATGCCCGCAAGCGCGAAGCAAAGGAGCGCGCCGACGCCCGCGATTATGTGGTTTCGAATACAGTGGAGCCATTTCTGGGAGTCATGGACAACTTCCAGCTCGCGCTGAAGGCTGACGGTACGGTTGAGCAGCTACGTAGCGGTGTGGAACTGATTCTAAAGCAGATGGAGGACGCTCTTCGTGGCCTGAATGTGACTCCGGTTGAAAGTGTAGGAGCTCAGTTTGACCCTCGAATCCACGAGGCTTTGGGGAGCATCGAAACCAAAGAGTTTCCCGATCATCAGGTTCTTGAAGAGATTCGGCGCGGATACAAAATTCGCGACAAGCTGCTGCGGCCAGCTTTAGTAAAGATTGCCACAAATGCAGACCAGGTTGCCGAATAGAAGCGGTTGGCTTCGGCGAAGGTCTAAGGTAGAGAGATTGTTGAAATGAGTGCGACGGCAAACGTGACTAAGCTTGATTACTACGAAGTGTTGAGTGTCTCGCGCGATGCGAGCGATCAGGAATTGAAGACGGCCTATCGTAAGTTGGCCATGCAGTATCATCCCGACCGCAATCCGGACGATCCGGCAGCAGAGGAGAAGTTCAAGGAGTGCAGCGAGGCTTACCAGGTTTTGAGCGACCCGGAGAAGCGCGCAGCCTACGATCGTTATGGCCATGCTGCCTTCAATGGCGGCTTCGGCGGTGGGGGCGGAAGTCCGTTCGGCGGCTTCGGCGGCGCGCAGGACCTTGGCGACATCTTCGGCGATCTGTTCGGCGAGATGTTCAATATGGGCGGCAGCAGCAGCCGCAAGGCCTCGCGTGTGCAACGCGGGCGTGACCTGCGTTACGACCTAAGCCTGGAGTTTGAAGAAGCAGTCTTCGGTATCGAAAAAGAGATCACCATTCGGCGGATGGAGACCTGCTCGGACTGCAAAGGAACAGGCGCTGCACGCGGCAAAGCTCCTGTAACCTGCACGCAGTGCGGAGGACGCGGCCAGCAGCGTTTCCAGCAGGGCTTCTTCTCCGTCGCTCGAACCTGCTCGGTTTGCGGCGGGACGGGAACACTGATCGTCGATCCATGCAAGACATGCCGCGGCGAAACCAGGGTGCAGGCGGAGCATAAGATTCTGGTTAAAGTTCCTGCGGGCGTTGAGCAGGATACGCGGATTCGCTACCAGGGCGAAGGCGAAGCAGGCAAATTTGCCGGACCTGCGGGCGATCTCTACGTCGTGCTGAGCGTCAAAGCCCACAAATTCTTCGAGCGCGACGGTGACGATCTCCATTGCGTTATGCCGATCTCGTTCCCACAGGCGGCGCTTGGCACCGAACTTGAGATCCAGACGCTTGACGGCATGGCGACGATCAAAATTCCTGAAGGCACCCAGAGCGGCAAGGAATTCAAGCTGCGGGGCAAAGGTGTGCCTCACTTGAACTCGCATGGAAAGGGTGACCTGATCGTCGAGATTCGTGTACAGACGCCGAGCAAGTTGAACAAACAACAGAAAGATTTGCTGCGCGAATTGGGTGAGACTCTGGTGGTCGAGAACACTCCGACCTCACGAGGCATCTTCGACAAGGTCAAGGAGATGTTCAGCTAACCAGCGTCCATGCAGGAAGCTGTAATTGCAATTGCCGCGATAGCTGCGGTTTCTGCACGCAGGATGCGCGGGCCGAGCGTCACTGGTTGCCACTGCTGCTGCGAAAACATTGCCATCTCTTCCGGCGTCCAGCCACCTTCGGGGCCGATGGCGAGGGCAACAGAATCGCCATCATGTACCTTCTTCTCCGGTTGGAAGATGCTGGCAAGCGATCTCTCTTGTTCGGTCTCCGAAAGCAAGATTCGCGTCGAACTTTGTTCCTGCTCGATAGCGACCTTGAGAGAGACCGGATCGGCAATCTCTGGAACAGTTGTGCGGCGCGACTGCTTGGAAGCTTCAAGGGCAATCCGTCGCCAGCGTTCTACTCGCTTTGCTGAAGCGTGTGCGAGATGTTTCTCTGTGCGGCGTGCGAGAACCGGAGTGATGCTTGCGACGCCGAGTTCTGTGGCCTTCTCGATGGCCCATTCCATGTGATCGAACTTGAAGACAGCCAATAGCAGATGCAGCGGAAGTGCGGTGTCGGACTCCAGCTCTTCATGGAGAAGGAAATTCACCTCGTCTTCGGAGACATGGGTGATTTCTGCACGATGGAGAAAGCCTCCGGCGACGACATCATAAATCTGGCCAGGTTCAGCACGGAGAACGCGTGCCAGATGCGTAGCCTGATCGCCTGTGAGCGTTGCGGTGGTCGAGGTCCAGGTATTGGCAATAAAGCGGCGGCGAGTCATTCCTGACTATTAGAGCATCTTCCTGGCTGCTACTGCTCGAAGTTGGTCGAGACGCCATTCGAGTTGAACGGAATCGAAACTGAGAACTTGCCTTCGTGATAGAAGCTCACATCGAGAACGGCTGAGCGGCGATGGTTCCATACATCTTCCGTAATGGGAAAGGAGAGGAGAACCATTCCTTCGACTGCTGTGCCCGGAGAGATAAGAACTTCGCGGCGAAGCGGAGCGGAAGCGAGAGGTTTCAGCCCCGGAAAGGACGTGTAGATATTGGACAGGTCTTTTGCATCGGCTGCGCGAACTGTCATGATTCCGTCGTCAAAGGAGTTCAGGGTTGCGGTGAAGTCCTTGAGGAAAATGGGAAGATGCTGAGGATTGTCGATCTTGAGCGTAAGCAGGACGAAGAGATTGTCTTCTGTTCTGTCGCTGCCGACTTTAATGGAATCGGACTTGAAAACCGTATGAGTTGGATAGACAACAACGTGAGAGATGGTGAGATCGACGGTTTGCCGGGGAGTCTGCCTGACGACAAGGGCAATTGCGGCGCCAAGCAGCATGAAGGCAATTAAAACCGGGACAATGATATTGCGATTTGATGTCTGTGCAAATTTCAGATCGTTCACTCGAACGAGAATAGCAAGGGAACTTTCGTTTCCATAGAGTTTTCTCTCAGCAGAACTGCACTAAAGTATGCATACCATCGGGGTATACTATCGCCACTCTTTTTGAACTGCATATTCCTCAAGAATGACGGCAATCAGGGCGGCGGTCGGGACGGCGACCAGAGCGCCGACGATGCCGGCCAGAGCCGTTCCGCAGAGCAGCGCAATTAAGACGGTCAGGCCCATCAGATTGACGCTGGACCGCATAATGCGAGGCGTAAGGTATGCATTTTCGATATTCACATAGATGGCATAAAAGATAAGGACGCCTGCCATTTTGGTCCATGAATCCATTGCGGCGACGCCCGCGGCGAGGATGATGGTAATAATGCCGCCGGCGATGGGAATGATATTGAACAGGCCCATCAGGACGCCCAGCAGCAGAAAATAGCGAACATGCAGGATGCCAAAGACGATGATGCTGGAAGCGCCGAGAATCAGCATCAGCAGACCCTGTCCGAAGAGCCATTTGCTTATCTTGAGTTCTGCTCTTTGCAGTGTTGCATCCAAACGCGCACGCTGATCATAGCGGAAGAGCGAGAGGAAGAAGCGATAGGCATATTCGCCCTCCAGCATGAAATAGACGCAAAGAAACGCTGTAGCAAAGATGTCGAACAGATGGGACAGCCAGGTTGGCAACGAGACGACGATGTAACTGGCTGCTGACGCAAGTACAGTTTCCGCGTGCTGCACCATAGCGTCGATATTGAGCTTGGATGCGAAGGGAAGCCTGTTGACCTTTTCTACTACTACGGGAATTTTCTGGGGTATTTCAACGGAAAATTCATGCAGGTCATGCAGCACAGGCGGCAGGCCGAAGGTGAAGAACAGCGCCAGCCCGAGGATAACTCCGAGGATCAGAATAAGAATTGCAATCGCGCGTGAGGGCTTGCGGCCGCGAAACTCAAACTGAGAGATACGGTTGACGATGGGCGTCAGAATGACGGCGAAGAGTGCACTGACATAGATCATTTGCAGCTCTTTGGAGAGCCGCCATGCAAGATACAGCGCGCAGAAGATGCCAGCCGCAAACAGAATATGTCCGCGTACGGCTGAGCGTGACTGTTCGCTGGTGTTCGAGTCGGACGTTGAGTTGGCCAGCTTCGTTTCTCCTGTTAATCCTGCCGTTTAGATGCAGAGTGTGACCACGGAGTCGGTTCAGAGAAGACGTTGTGAAGCCTGGTTCAGACCGGCGATCAATTTATCGACGGTCTGTTCCGGAGTGAGATTGCTGGTGTCGATGGACAATCCAGCCAAACGAAGATAGAGCGGGTGGCGCAGATTGAAGCGCAACTGGGCAGCATCGGGATCATTGAGAACCGGACGGTCGATCTGTTGCAGAACGCAACGGTCAAAGAGCACGGGAAAAGGCGCATCGAGAAAGATGGTGAATGTCGCAGGAGTCTGCTCAAGCAAAAGGCGATTGGTGAGCATCTCCGGCGTGCCGCCGCCGAGCGCCAGGATGGTACGGGAGTGACTAAGCGCAGAAGCCAATGCTGTCGATTCCAGGCGGCGGAAGCGAGCTTCGCCGTGACGCTCAAAGAGCTGAGGAATGGTGGCGCCAGAGCGCTGCTCAAGGTGTGTATCGAGGTCGAGAAAGGTCCAACCGAGACGAGAGGCCAGAATACGTCCAATGGTCGATTTGCCTGCACCCATAAATCCGGTAAGAACCAACCGCTGCAGATGGGAGGGAATTGCGGCTGTCGAAGGCTTAAGGTTGGGTTCGGTGAGTGTCTCGGGTGGATGGAGTGTCATTGGTCTCTCCTATTTAGTTTAGTGCGGAATTGGTTTGAATCTTTGCGGACAAGCAAAAGCCGCGACCATTGGTCGCGGCGTGGGAAAGATCGTCAAGCTCTGATACTTTTGCTGATTCAGTTCAGAGAGTCATGCGAGGGCTTCGCCAGGCCGCGGGTGCGAGCCAATAGCGAAACCAAAAGCATACGGTCTGAGGACGGTTCAGCATGTTGAACATACAATACACGGCTGTCGAATCGTGCGCAAGAAATTTGTACGAGGTAACCCCCTCCCCCGTACCTGGTATCCAAAGTATTGATAACAAAGGAGCGCAATTAGCGAGGCGATCGCAAAGTATTCATTTGATGGAGCTTATTCGTAAAGTCTTCTATTTACAGGAGTTATGTAGTTTGCAGAAATTAGATTCAACTCACCTTTAATCGTAGCAGATGGAAAGGGGTAAATCGGCATTTCTAACTTCTTTGGATGGAAAGGGTTAGTGGTTATAAGGACTTGACAAGCTTAAGCAGAGAAGCAGATTCCTCTGCTTTCGTTGCGGGTTAACAAGCGAAAAGGAGGAGCTGAATGGAGAGAAAAATACAGGGATCTCTCCGCTGCGGCCCTTCGGGCCTTCGGTCGAGATGACGTGCGGTAGGGGGCAGGTCAGGGATAGAAGGGTGGAAGAAGGACAAATGCAGAGA
>DASRSR010000166.1:0-5845 GCA_035656355.1 Edaphobacter sp. | reverse complement strand
TCAGCGCTTCGGAGGTGCCGATCCTGCAGCTCGGTCTTTCGGGGCGCGGCCTTTCTGAGCAGCAGTTGAATGACCTGGGCCTGAACTTCGTGCGGCCTCAGCTCATTACCATTCCCGGGGCCATCCTGCCCAATGTCTATGGCGGCAAGCAGCGCTCGATTATGGTCTCTCTTGACCCGCGCAAGCTGCAGGCCAAGGGGCTATCGCCGATTGATGTGCTGACCGCTCTGAACCAGCAGAACCTGGTGCAGCCGGGCGGCACAAGCAAGATTGGGCAGAACGAGTACGACATCCTGCTGAATGGCGCGCCTTCTTCGATTGCCGGTCTGGGCGATCTCCCGATTCGCCAGGTGAACGGCGCGATGATCTATATTCGCGACGTTGCTACGGTGAGCGACGGCAGCATTCCCCAGACC
The DNA here is from genome assembly GCA_035656355.1 of Edaphobacter sp. Classification (GTDB taxonomy): domain Bacteria; phylum Acidobacteriota; class Terriglobia; order Terriglobales; family Acidobacteriaceae; genus Edaphobacter. The sequence continues at coordinate 5,429 of DASRSR010000166.1, read as the reverse complement.
AACATTGTGCGCCAGGACGGCCGCCGCGGCGTTTTGCTGACTGTACTGAAGTCCGGAACGGCATCGACTTTGGATGTCGTTAGCGGAATTCATGCGAAGCTTGGTCAGATTGCGAGCACGCTGCCGCCGGAGTTGAAGATTACGCCGATTGGCGATCAGTCGATCTTCGTTCGCGCTTCGATTGAGGGCGTCATTCGCGAAGCTGTCATCGCCGCCGCGCTTACCGGCCTGATGATTTTGCTCTTTCTGGGGAGCTGGCGCAGCACAGTCATTATCGGCATTTCAATTCCCCTGTCGATTCTGACGTCGATCATCGTACTCAGCTTTTTGGGCCAGACCATCAACATTATGACGCTTGGCGGTCTGGCGCTTGCTGTTGGCATTCTGGTGGACGATGCGACGGTAACAATTGAAAATATCGAGCGCTATCTCGAAGAAGGCCACGGGCTGCAGAACGCGATTTTAGAGGGTGCATCGCAGATCTCGGTCCCTGCGCTGGTTTCAACGCTATGCATCTGCATTGTGTTTCTGCCGATGTTCTTTCTTAGCGGGACCTCGCGCTTTCTGTTTGTTCCGCTGGCTGAGGCCGTTGTTTTTGCCATGCTTGCGTCATATGTGCTGTCGCGCACACTGGTGCCGACGATGGCGATGTATCTGCTGAAGGTGCATGACGCGCACGACGCACCTTCGCGCAATCCGTTTGCCCGGTTTCAACGCGCCTTTGAGCGCGGCTTCGAACGTGTGCGTGCTGTTTATCACGGAGTGCTGACACGGCTTGTCCATGCGCGAAAGCTGTTCGTTCCCGTCTTCCTTCTGGTCTGCCTGTGTGGGTTTATTCTGGTGCCGTTCCTTGGGCAGAATTTCTTTCCCAGCAGCGATAACGGTTCGTTCATTCTGCATCTACGTGCCAAGAGCGGCACACGCATCGAAGAGACGGCGCGTCTCAGCGATCTGGTGGAGAAGACTATCCGGCAGACGATTCCTGCCAGCGAGATGGACAATATTCTGGATAACATCGGCCTGCCATACAGCCCGATGAACTTCCAGCACTCTACCTCGGGCCTGATTGGTGCAGGCGACGCCGATATCCTGGTCTCTTTGAAAGAGAAGCACCGGCCAACCGCGGACTACGTTCGGTTGCTGCGTGAGAAGCTGCCGCGTGCGTTTCCCGGCGTGACCTTCTACTTTTTGCCGTCAGACATTGTTACCGAGATTCTGAATTTCGGTTTGCCTTCGCCGATTGATGTGCAACTGGAAGGCGCGGACATTGCCGGCAATCGCAAGGTCGCCAACGATATTCTGCGTCAGCTGCGGCAGGTGCCCGGTCTGGTGGACCTTCGCATTCAACAGCCCGACGATTATCCGACGTTCAAGATTGATGTGGACCGCACCAAGGCATCGCAGGGCGGATTTACCGAGCACGACGTCAGCGGCAGCGTCGTCAATATTCTCAGCGGCAGCTCGCAGCTTAGTCCCATGTTCTTCCTCGATATGAAGAATGGGGTGAACTATAGCATCGTTGCCCAGACGCCGCAGTACGATGTGCAGTCCCTAACCGACCTGCGCAATATTCCGATTACATCGCCTACGATGACGCATCCGGAGATTCTGGCGGACGTTGCGACGATTACTCGTGGCACGGAAATGCCGGTAGTTAACCATTACAATCTGCGCCGTGTGCTCGACATCTATGGCAACGTGCAGGACCGCGATCTTGGCTCTGTCTCGCGACAGATCGAAAAGATCGTGGATGCCAGCAGAAAGTCGTTGCCACGCGGTAGCTTTATTCGTGTACGCGGACAGGTAGAGACGATGCGCACCTCTTATATCGGTCTGCTCTCCGGCTTGGGGTTTGCGATTGTGCTGGTCTATCTGCTGATCGTCGTCAACTTCCAATCGTGGCTCGATCCCTTCATCATTATTACGGCGCTGCCCGCGGCGTTGGCTGGCATTGTGCTATTCCTCTTTCTTACGCACACCACGCTTAGCGTTCCTGCACTGATGGGCGCAATTATGTGCATGGGGGTAGCGACAGCAAACAGCATTCTTGTGGTCTCGTTTGCGAAAGAGCGGCTGGAGCAGCATGGCGATGCAATCACCGCCGCCATCGAAGCTGGAGCGACCCGCTTCCGCCCTGTTCTTATGACCGCGCTGGCGATGATTATCGGCATGGTGCCGATGGCACTGGGCCTGGGCGAAGGCGGCGAGCAGAACGCGCCGCTTGGCCGTGCTGTAATTGGCGGACTGACCTGCGCGACGGTCGCTACTTTGATCTTTGTACCCGCGGTCTTCGGCCTGCTGCATGGCCGCCGTATGCACTCGAAGACCGCACCGCAGATTTTGGAACCGGAGATGAGCACCGGCGACTGAGGAGCAAGTATGAGCACCGACTTCAATACCGATATGACCACGCCCTCCGGCTCGCAACCTGAGCAGCGAGGCTTTCCCACCGGCGTGTGGATCACGGTGGGAGTGGTCGCGCTTGCGCTTGCGATTTTGATTGCCTTCGGCATTGTTTCGCGTGCCAGTGCGGAACGCGACCTGGCCAAACAGACAGAGGCATCAAGTGTGCTCCCGGTGCGGGTCGTTCATCCTTCGGCTGCGCCTGTAACGCCAGAAATCGCCCTGCCCGGCAATGCTCAGGCGTACATCGACACGCCGATTTATGCGCGCACGAATGGCTATCTGAAGCGCTGGTACTTCGATATTGGATCGCGTGTGCGCAAAGGTCAGTTGATGGCTGTCATTGAAACTCCCGAGGTTGACCAGCAGTTGCAGGTTGCGGAAGCTGACCTTAAGAGCGCCGAGGCCAATCTGGAACTGGCGAAGACCACCGCAGTTCGCTACCAGAACCTGCTGAAGACTAACTCTGTTTCGCGGCAGGAGACCGACCAGGCAACCAGCGATGCCGCGGCTAAGCAGGCTGCGGTTGATTCGGCAATGGCGAATGTTCGCCGCCTGCAGCAGATGCAGTCCTTCGAGCGCATCTATGCCCCCTTCGATGGAGTCGTGACGGCACGCAACACCGATGTTGGCGCGTTGATCGATGCCGGCTCAGGTGCCGCGCCGAAAGAGCTTTTTCATCTTGCGGCTATCCATAAGATTCGCGTCTTTGTTCCTGTGCCTGAGGCCTATGTCGGCGACATCAAGGACGGCGGCAAAGCGACGGTCACGCTAGGAAGCGCCACCGGAGATACGTTTTCAGGAACGATTGCCCGAAACTCCAGCATGATCGATCCGGCGTCACGCACGCTCAATGTCGAGGTGGACGTCGATAATCCGAAAGGCAAGCTGTTGCCCGGTGCGTATGTATTTGTCCACTTCAAAGTGCCCGAGCGCACGCAGAACCTTACGCTGCCTGCAAACACGCTGCTCTTCCGCAGCGAGGGGCTGCGAGTTGGAGTGGTACGCGACGGCAAGGTCGATCTGGTGCCGGTTACGATCACGCATGACGCGGGCAAAGTTGTCGAAGTTGTCTCGGCGAATCTTAAGCCTGAGGACCAGGTCATTCTCGATCCGTCGGATTCATTAAGCCAGGGCGAGCAGGTCGAGGTGAGTAAGCAGGCAGGTGGAGAATGAGCCGTCGTCTTGCTGCTGCATCCAGCGTTGCCGCGCTGCTGCTTTCAGGTTGCATGGTGGGGCCGAAGTACACGAAGCCGTCGGTTTCGGTGACGCCTTCATACAAGGAGACCGCACCAAGCCAAGACGCGAACTGGCATCCTGCGCAACCTTCAGATGCTGTCCTGCGAGGCGATTGGTGGACAATTTTTGGCGACGACCAGCTCAATGCACTGGAGCCGAAGATCGCCGTCAACAATCAAGACCTGAAGGCGGCCGAAGCGCGTTTCCGTCAGGCTCGCGCATTGATCCAGTACAACCGCTCCGGCCTGTTTCCAACGATTGGCGTTTCGCCATTCGTTGGCGGTCTGCGCGATTCGGCCAATCGACCTTATCGTAGCTCAACCAGTAGTACTGATAGCGTTGCTGATATTCAGCTTCCACTCGATCTTAACTACGAGGTTGATCTCTGGGGTCGCGTTCGCCGCAGCGTTAGCGCCGCGCGCGAAGAGGCACAGGCCAGCGCAGCCGATTTACAGACAGCGCTGCTCAGCCTGCAGGCCGAACTTGCTATCGACTACTTCGAGGCTCGTAGTGCCGACGCTGAAGAGAAGCTGCTGAACGACACGGTCAAAAATTACGAAGAAGCCTACAACATTACGCGCCATCGTTTTGAAGGTGGCGTCGCTCCGCAATCTGACGTGGACCAGGCCCGCACGCAGCTTGAGGCTGCGCGGGTTGCGGCGAAGGACGTCACGCTGCGCCGCGCACAGTACGAACACGCCATTGCGGTCCTGCTCGGCGAACCGCCGGCTTCATTTACGCTTGCATCCATGCCGCTTAGTGCGCGCCCCCCGTCGATTCCAGTAGGGCTGCCATCCGAGTTGCTGGAGCGCCGCCCCGACATTGCTGCCGCTGAGCGGCGTGTGGCCGAGGCGAATGACCGTATTGGCATTGCCCGCAGCGCATACTTTCCTACGCTCTCGCTGAGCGCCGCTGCCGGGTATGAGTCCACAGCGCTGACCAATCTACTAAACCGCGCCAGCTTTTTGTGGGCCGTAGGTCCTACGCTCTCGCAAACTCTTTTCGACGCAGGCCGCCGCCGCGCCGTCTCCGATCAGGCGCGCGCTGCTTACGACGAAACGGTTGCCAACTACCGGCAAACATCGCTCACCGCGTTCCAGCAGGTTGAGGATAATCTTGCGGCGCTCCGCGTTCTGCAGCAGGAGGCTGAGAACCAGCGTCAGGCCACGCTTGCCGCGCAGTCGGCGCAGCGTATCTTCAACAATCGCTACGTTGGCGGCATCGATACGTACCTGCAGGTTGTCACTGCGCAGACGACGGCGCTCAACAACGAGCGCAACGACATCGACATTATGCGCAGGCAGATGGACGCCAGCGTTCTGCTCATCAAGGCGCTTGGCGGCGGATGGAACGTTGCCAGCCTGCCGAAGCCCTGAAGAATTAAGTAAATACAGGGATCTCTCCGCTCGCCTTCGGCTCGGTCGAGATGACGTGCAGTTGCGGTGATTCAATCCACCATCGCGACGATAGGGCTGTCGCAATGAATGGGGCACCCGAAGGTTAGTGGTTAGGTTAATTCGTCTTTGTAATACGTCCATTCACCAGCCGAAAACGTTCGCCACGCCATACAACTGTATCGCTGGCGAAGCTCCACGCCCAGAAGGCGAGCCCGAAGAAGTCGCGCAGCGGCAGCAGCCAGAGGTCACGCAGAACCTGGCCATCGCGCAGAATCCCTACTCCAACTGAAAGTGCGACTGATACTCGCGCCAGCAGCACAACACTCAGCAGCGTAAAGCTCCACAGAGCCAGCCCAGTCGTGATGCAGGTCATCACCGCCCAGGGCAGCG
>DASRSR010000165.1:0-4766 GCA_035656355.1 Edaphobacter sp. | reverse complement strand
TATCGCTATGGTCGGTGGATTGCTGCTGAGCCAGATCCTTACTCTCTACACCACACCGGTCATCTATATCTTCTTCGACGGCATCGCAACCCGGTTTTCAAGCAAGCGCGGAAGTCCGCACCCGAACCGGGAGCTTGAAATGACAGAGCAGTAGCCATGAACATCTCTGCACCCTTCATTCATCGGCCTGTTGCAACAACGCTGCTCACCATTGCAGTGGCGGTTGTGGGTGCAATCGCGTTTACGGTGCTTCCTGTCTCACCGCTGCCTCAGGTCGACTTTCCCACGATCTCTGTACGCGCCGGTCTTCCCGGAGCCAGCGCCGAGATCATGGCTTCCTCCGTTGCGACGCCACTGGAGCGGCAACTCGGTCATATCGCCGGCGTTACCGAGATGACCTCGTCGAGCAGCTTCGGTTCTACGAACATTACCATCCAGTTTGATCTCAGTCGCAATATTGACGCTGCTGCGCGCGACGTTCAGGCTGCCATCAACGCTGCTCGCACCTATCTGCCTGCTAATCTCCCTGGAAACCCGACTTACCGCAAGGTCAACCCAGCTGACTCTGCGATCATGATTCTCACCTTGACCTCGGACCAGTACGGTCCGGGCAAGCTCTACGATGAGGCTTCCACTGTACTGCAGCAGAAGCTCTCGCAGATCTCGGGAGTCGGTCAGGTCAACGTTGGGGGCGGTGCGCTTCCCTCCGTTCGTGTCGAGGTTAACCCCACCAAACTTGCCAGCTACGGCCTCACCATGGCCGACCTGCAGGCAAAGCTGAGCCTGCAGAACTCCGCGCTCGCCAAAGGGCAAATTACAAACGGCGATGTGACGATGGATATTCTGGCCAACGACCAGATCTCCCATGCGGTGGACTACAAGCCCATTATTGTTGGCTACAAGAATGGGGCAGCCATTCATCTGTCTGATGTCGCCGATGTCGTCGATTCGGTACAGGACATCCGAAATGGCGGCTACCTTAACGGCAAGCGCGCCATCAACATCATTATTCATCGTGAGCCGGGCGCGAATATTCTCGATACGAACAAGCGTATCCGCGAAGCGATTCCTTCGATGAAAGCGTCGATTCCAGCCGGAATCGATATTACCGTCATGCTCGATCGCACTACGACCATCAGTGCTTCGGTGCACGATATTGAGGGGACGCTGCTACTCTCGCTTGTTCTGGTGATCTTCGTCGTCTTTATATTTCTTCGCAGCGCCCGCGCCACGCTCATTCCTGCTGTTGCTGTTCCCGTTTCGTTGATCGGCACCCTGGCCGTGATGTATATGTGCGGCTACAGCATCGACAATCTTTCCCTGATGGCGCTCACCATCGCGACCGGCTTCGTCGTTGACGATGCCATCGTCGTCATGGAGAACATTACCCGCCATCTTGAGGCCGGCATGAATGCGTTCGCCGCGACTCTGAAGGGCGCTCGTGAAATCGGCTTCACCGTCATGTCCATCAGTTTCTCGCTGATTGCGGTTTTCATTCCGCTGATTATGATGGGTGGAATCGTCGGCCGGCTCTTCCGCGAGTTTGCCGTTACGCTCTCCACGGCCATTCTGGTTTCCATGGTCATCTCTTTGACCACTACGCCCACCATGTGTGCGTATCTGCTCAAAGACGAGCATAAACAGAAGCATGGACGCATCTACCGCGCCAATGAACAGTTCTTCAATTGGGTTCTCTCCATCTATCGCCGCAGTCTGCATTGGGTGCTGGAGAATCCCGGTCTTACGCTCACGGTTTTATTTCTCACCATCCTCTTGAATTTCGCAATTCTCTACAAAATTCCAAAGGGCTTCTTTCCGCAGCAGGACACAGGTGCTCTCGCTGGCGGCATTCTGGGGCCACAGGATGCCTCATTCCCGGCTATGAACGCTGCGGTTAAGCAGGTAGAAGACGTCATTATGAAAGATCCGGCGGTCCAGACGGTGATCGCGTTTACCGGCGGTGGAAATGCAGGTTTTGTCTACATTACATTGAAGCCACTCAATGTTCGTAAGATCGGCGCCGCGGCGGTCATCAACCGTCTGCGCCCCAAATTGAATAAAATCACCGGGGCGTCAACCTTTTTGCAGGCTTCGCAGGATATTCGTATTGGTGGCCGCTCCAGCGCCGCGCTCTACCAATACACGCTTCAGGCAGATAATATTGCTGATCTCGCAAAATGGGGTCCGCTGATGCTGGCTGAGATGAAGCATCTACCTGGCCTGCAGGACGTCAACAGCGATCAACAGAACGGCGGACTTGATCTGATGTTGAACTTCGATCGCATCCGCGCCGCTCGCCTTGGACAGACGGCCAGATCGCTCGACTCCGCTCTGTATAGTGCGTTTGGGCAATCGCAGGTGTCGGTCATCTATACCCAGCTCAATCAGTATTACGTTGTTCTCGAAGTTGCTCCGCATTACTGGCAAAGCCCGGAAGGCCTGAAGAACATTTATCTGCATCCATCAGGAAGCAATCCAACTTCGACAGGCAATGTGCCAATTACAACGATGATGACCAGTCACGCTGACACGATTCCGTTGTCATTGCCACATACCGGTCTCTTTCCTTCGGCTACCATCTCGTTCAATCTTGCACCCGGCGTCTCCCTCAGCGATGCAACTCTGGCCATCAGCCAGATGCAGAATCGTATGGGAATTCCCTCCACGATTCACGGATTCTTCTCAGGAACATTGCAGGCCTATCAGGATTCGCTCAGCAGCGAGCCAATCCTGGTGCTGACAGCACTCTTCGCGGTCTACATCGTTCTCGGCATCTTGTATGAAAGCCTTGTGCATCCCATTACTATTCTCTCGACGCTGCCCTCCGCCAGCGTCGGTGCGATGCTTGCACTGTTGCTCTTCCATGAAGATCTCAACGTAATTTCCATCATCGGTATCGTCCTTTTGATCGGCATCGTTAAAAAGAATGCGATTATGATGATCGACTTTGCTCTTCAGGCCGAACGCGAGCAGGGAATGAACCCGGAAGCCGCGATCTTCGAGGCTTGTATGCTGCGCTTCCGTCCTATTCTGATGACCACCACAGCCGCCTTGTTCGGCGCGATTCCGCTGGCGTTTGGCACCGGTATGGGTGCTGAGCTTCGTCGCCCGCTCGGCATTACCATCGTTGGCGGTCTGTTGATGAGCCAGCTTCTGACGCTCTACACTACGCCAGTTGTTTACCTTACCCTCGATCGCCTTCGCCTTCGCATTCAGGGCCGTCGTCGAGATACTTACCATCCCGCCGCCGGTCCAGCACCAGCAACCGATTGACTTGAGATTTTTATGATGAACCTCCGCCTTCAACCCGCTTTTTATTCCGCCATCGTAGCTACTGTGCTTCTATCCGGTTGCCGCGTCGGCCCACGCTATCATGTTCCTCCGGCAACAGCTCAGGCTCCGCCAGCTACTTACAAGGAGTCGCCTACTCAGTTCAAGGACACCGATGGCTGGAAAGTTGCCGAGCCGCAGGACGCGATGCTTCGCGGCAAGTGGTGGGAGATATACAACGATCCCGAGCTTAATGCACTTGAAGAGCAGCTCAACGTCAACAACCAGAACATTAAAATTTCATTCCAGAACTTTATGGCCGCTCGCGCCATTGTGCGCGAAGCTCATGCGCAGCTTTTCCCGATCTTAGGCACATCGCCCTCTTATCAGCGCTCCGCTTCCTCGGCCAATCTGAAGAACTCAACCGGAACCAACGGCACCAGCGCAGGCCAGAAGAGCACGCTCATCTCTTTGCCCTTCGACGTTTCATGGGAGCCAGATCTCTGGGGCAGAATCCGCAACACTATTAGCGAAGAGCAGTTCAATGCCCAGCTCAGCGCCGCCGATCTCGAAAATGAGCGCCTTACCGAGCAGGCGAGCCTTGCGGTCTTCTTCTTTGAGCTTCGTGGTCAGGATGCCTTACAGGAGCTCCTTACCGCCACCATTGCCGCCGATGAAAAGGCTCTCGAGTACAACCGCGCTCGCTATGAGACCGGAGTAGGCGACCAGATCTCCGTTGTCGAAGCGCAAAACACATTGCAGAACGCTCAATCGCAGGCTGTCAATCTGGGTGTTGCGCGCGCGCAATACGAGCACGCCATCGCTGTGCTCATCGGCACTAATCCATCCAGCTTCTCTATTCCGGTGCGTCCACTGAATGCAAAGCCGCCCGCCATCCCTCTGGGAATGCCATCACAATTGCTGGAACGCCGGCCTGACATTGCCGCCTCGGAGCGTGCCATGGCTGCCGCCAATGCACAGATTGGCATCGCCGATGCCGCTTTTTATCCCAATCTGACTCTTAGCGCCTCCGGCGGCTTCAACAGTTCTACCTTTAAACACCTCTTCGATTGGCCCAGCCGCTTCTGGTCTGTTGGGCCAGCATTCTCTGAGACTCTATTTGACGCCGGCCTGCGCCGCGCCACTGTGCAACAGTACACAGCCGTCTACAATGCCAACGTTGCTAACTATCGTCAAACCGTCCTGACCGCCTTCCAGCAGGTTGAGGACTCGCTCGCCTCTGTTCGCATTCTCTCGCAGCAGATTCTTAAGCAGCAGGAGGCGGCGCAATCCGCAGAGCAGTTCGTCGCTCTTGAAACTGCACGCTATCAGACGGGTATTGATCCTTATGTGAATGTTGTCACTGCGCAAACCACATTGCTGAACGATCAACAGACTCTGGCAAATCTCCGGACTCAGGCGATGACCTCCTCAGTTCAGCTCATCAAAGCTCTCGGCGGAGGTTGGGACCGCACGCAGCTCCCCACGCCAGCTCA
>DASRSR010000164.1:0-3686 GCA_035656355.1 Edaphobacter sp. | reverse complement strand
AAACCCTTGAGCGCCGCGCATCCGCTACCGGGATTGCGCTTATTGCAGGCGGGAAATGCCGTGTCCATGAAGTAATAGCAGCGAGTGCGCTGCATAAGATTTCCGCCAGTGGTCGCCATATTGCGAAGCTGCGGCGAAGCTCCGCTGAGCAAGCCGTGCGAGAGCAGGGGATAACGTGTGCGGATAATTTCGTGATTGGCAAGATCGCTATTGCGGACGAGAGCGCCAATCATGACGCCGCCACTCGGCGTGGTCGTTACTTTCGTCAGGTTAAGCCGGTTGATATCGACCAATGTCGCCGGATGCTCGACGCCGTCTTTCATCAGATCGATGAGATTGGTGCCGCCCCCCAGAAACTTTGCGCGCTGGGCTGCCGCTGCATGGATAGCTTCTTCCGTTGATGAAGCCCGCTGGTAATGGAAGGGATTCATACGCGCGCCCTCTCTGCCGCACGAACTGCGGCGACGATGTTGACATAGGCTCCGCAGCGGCAGATGTTGCCGCTCATGCGTTCGCGGATTTCGTTGTCGGTTAACTCCGGTGTTTGCGTCTGACGAGTCTCGAAGGAGACGGTACTTAACGCGTGTTGCTTCACTTCGTCGAGCAGCGCGGTGGCGGAGCATATCTGCCCCGGCGTGCAATAGCCGCACTGGAAAGCGTCATGTTCGAGAAAGGCCGCCTGTACCGGGCTGAGTCCTTCAAGGCCGTCGCCATGAGCCAATCCTTCCACCGTGGTTATCTCGGCTCCGTCAACGACAGCAGCCAGGGTGAGACAACTATTGACGCGATGGCCGTCTACCAGCACCGTACAGGCTCCGCATTGCCCGTGGTCGCAGCCTTTCTTGCTGCCGGTAAGCTCCATCTGCTCACGCAGAGCATCCAGCAGCGTCGTTCGTGTATCAAGCGTGAGGGCATGGGATTTTCCGTTGACCTTTAGCGTGACATTGACAGTTTGCGGTGCCGTTTCACTGGATGTGTGGGCGTCTTCTGCAAGGGCAATGTGGGGAATGCCCGTTGCGACAGCCGCGCTGAGAACCCCGGCTCCTTTAACGAAGGTACGCCGGGTAATCTCGTTTTCGTGTTCCAGAATCTCGTCTTCGGGAGGGGAGCAAGGCGGAGCGCTCATAAATATTGCCTCACATGCGGTTTTATTGACGGAAAAATCGACCTGATGGCATAGACGAAAGAAGAGTTGGAAAAGATGCTCTTTCGATGCTTGATGGAAAACGGAAGAGCTTCAACAGAAATAAGGAGATAAGCCAGACGAATTCATTTTTAAGAATGTACAACACAGTGGTCAGACCTGTTTTGCTACATCGCCAAAGCCTCTGAAACCTTGAAATATGGGCATAAATACAATAAAATGAATAAAGCGTTACTTTTCCTTAACGTGAAATTCAAGGGCGCAAAAGATTCGATTGCGAGGTACTGAAGAAATATGGCAAAGCGTCGTGGAAATCCAAACTGGGGCAAGCCCGAGCCAATTGGCCCGGTCGTGCCGACGGTGACGTCTTTTGAACAAGTAGTCAAAGAGTACAAACTGACGCCCGACCAGTATGTCCGGTCAACCAGGCTGCGTGAGTGGGCCCGCCGGAATAAGAATTCGAAGTATATCCCTGAGGCCCTGTTGGAAGCCTGGGGATTTGAGATCGAGTCTACTCTGTAGATCTCAGTTTAGGAAAAGATGCGCCGCCGTAAATGGCGGCGTTTTCTTTTGTGCAAAAACGTATGATGAAGGAAGTGGGAGGTAAACTCCATGTTTGCCGATGTTGCTGAGGGAGTAGCGGAGATACGCGCCGGACGAATGGTTGTCGTGGTCGATGATGAAGATCGCGAGAACGAAGGTGACCTGACGCTCGCCGCAGAGCACGTTACGCCGGAAGCGATTAATTTTATGGCCCGCTTCGGGCGCGGCCTTATCTGTCTTACATTGACGGAAGAGCGAGCCGATTATCTGCGCCTTGGACTGATGTCGTCTGAGAATACTTCCCGCTTCGGCACGGCATTTACCGAGAGCATCGAGGCCCGTGAGGGTGTTACCACCGGCATCTCCGCAGCCGACCGGGCGCATACCATTCGAGTGGCTATCGATCCCGGCTCGACGGCTCAGGACCTGGCGCGGCCGGGTCACGTATTTCCGCTGCGTGCGCGCAAGGGCGGCGTTCTGGTGCGGGCCGGTCAAACTGAGGCTTCAGTCGATCTGGCACGCATGGCGGGGCTTATTCCTGCCGGTGTGATCTGCGAGATCATGAACGAAGATGGCACCATGGCGCGAGTTCCGGATCTGATAAAGTTCTGCGAACTGCACAAGTTGAAGATGGTGACTGTCGCCGACCTGATTCGCTATCGCCTGCAGAATGAGCGTTATATCCACCGTGTAGCCGAGTCGCTGATGCCGACTGCGCACGGCGACTTCCGCATGATTGCCTATGCAAGCGAAGTGGACGGCGGTGAATCGCACATTGCGCTTGTCTACGGGGATGTGACGGGCGACGAACCGATGACCGTGCGCGTGCATACGCATTGCCTTGCGGGCGATGTATTTTCTACGACACTCTGTGATTGCCGCGCCGTGGTTGAGAACTCACTGCGCATGATCGCCGAAGCCGGGCGCGGCGCACTGGTCTACCTTCACAATGGCACGAAAGGATTTGGCATTGATCGTGGAACAACACCACCGCGAGTGACCTTTCATCGTGAGCAGCGCTTGCGTGAGCGTAGCGAAGACGGAGCGCAGCGCACCCTGCGCCAGGTCGGACTTGGCGGCCAGATTCTCTCGGACTTGGGGATCCATAAAATTCGCCTGCTGACGAATACGCCTACGCACGTCCCGGCGCTACAGGGATTTGGGATTGAGATTGTGGAGCAAGTCCCTGTGTCGATCAAAGATCGACGCTTTTAAGTAAGTCATTTTGTATGTAGGTAATTTTTGAGTGTGTCGGCTAATCGTAGCGTCAAGGCCATCATTGTGAAAGTTGGGTTCGAACTTCCGCCGGTTGGGAAAACGGAACACCCAGCTACCCAGAGATTATCAATACCGTGAACACGCAGATTCCTATCTACTACACTATTCGCGGAACTTGTCCCCATTCTGGTTCCGCCCATCATATGAAAAGTATCTCCAGCATAATTTAGCCATGTATCGTTTTCCTCCTTCAGCTCTGGTCGCCAATATGGAAGTTCAATCTTCATCGTTTGAAAAAGTGTATCGATAGTATTGCTATACGTCGTAATTGTATGGCGTTCTCTTTCACCAATACGCCAATGTAGCTGAGGGATTGGCATACCAAGTTCATCTGTGTGATTACTGAGCGTGATTCGATTGTCTGGAGAGGGATATTGCTCACAATCCAGGTTAAGCCTGATATGAGCTCTCCTCGATATAGCGCGACGATGGCGTACTTTAGCTGTCCAAGTCAGATTCGCAACTTCGCCGATGTTTTGAGGCAAATGAGCGATTGCAGCCCAGTTTAATTTTCCATGTTGAATACTACGGAGGACAGAGCGAACGACGGCTGATCCAGAATCCTCCGGTTCTTCGATAGGGAAATGCGCCATCACTGAGAGGGCCCGGGTGCGTGCGCGCCAATGGCTAGTTGCCTCGATCTTTGGAGTGTGTAAGATCCCCTTGTACAGATATGGTGCAAATGTGCGAATAATGGCAGGTAGACTGCTTGCAGGAATTA
>DASRSR010000163.1:0-61641 GCA_035656355.1 Edaphobacter sp. | reverse complement strand
ACCGAAGAACTCGCTGGGGCTGATTAAGTTCATGTTCCCGAACCAGTACGACATCTATCTGCATTCGACACCGGTGCCATCGCTGTTCAACCATTCGCGGCGTGATTTCAGCCATGGCTGCATCCGAGTGCAGCAGCCGGCAGAACTGGCTGTGTGGGTGCTAAATGGTCAACTGGATAAAGACAAGCAACCCTGGGACTTGGAAAAAGTGCAGCAGGCGATGAACGACGAAAGCCACAATAACCGAATCGTTTTGCTGAAAACGCCAATACCAATCGTGATCTTCTATGTGACTGCAGAGGTTGAGGATGATGGTGAAGTCCACTTCTTCGACGACATCTATGGCTATGATGCCGACCTGCAGAAGGCACTGGCAAAGGGCCCTCCTTATCCGGTAAAGCCTGAGCCTGTAGCGGCAAACAAGCAGTCCGGCGACACGGCCTAAGGCACCTCAATAAAAAAGCACGGAACAAACGGAATTCTCCTTCCGTACCAGAGATTGTGTGAATCGATGGAAGGAGAGCTGTATTCCTCTTTTGGGTAGACATCCGACCCGGAGATGTGGATACTTGGGTCGGATGACTACACGAGATATGAACAACTGCTCTATTCCGCTATTGCAGGGCACGCTCGATGTGCTGATTTTGAAGACGCTGGTGCTGGGGCCATGTCATGGACAAGGGATTGCGCGGGCCATTCAACGCCGCTCGGAAGAGGTATTTTTTGTCGATCATGGCTCGTTATACCTGGCACTGCAGCGCCTGGAAGACAGGAAGTGGGTCGAGGCGAAGTGGGGAGTTAGCGAAAACAATCGCAAAGCCCGCTTCTATTCGCTGACCGCGAAAGGGCATAAGCATCTTCTGGAAAAAACAAGTGAGTGGCGGCGAGTTGTGAGGGCCATGGCATTAATTCTCGACACGAATGCTGAGGGAGCATAGTCATGTTCAAACGCAAACGAGATGCAGAAGACTTTGCAGAAGAGATCCAATCTCACCTTGAACTTGAAGCAGACGAGCTGCAGCGCGAAGGCTTGGACGAGAAAGCGGCGCGGCGAAAGGCCCGGCAGGGGTTTGGCAATGCACAGACTGCCCGAGAGCAGTTCAACATGCGTGGTCGCTGGATGTGGCTGGATAGACTGCTGCGCAATGTCCGCTTCGGCTTGCGCTCACTACGACAAAGCCCGGGATTCACAATTACCGCAGTTCTCACGCTGGCCCTCGGCATCGGAGCCAATACCGCGGTGTTCAGCGTGATGAACGCTGTACTGCTGCGTTCGCTGCCGGTGAGTGATCCGCAGAGCGTGGTGTACGTGAAAACGAGCGGAGCTCCGCATCGGGCTAACAATACTGGCGACTGGGAGACGTCACTCTCTTATCCGGTCTACGATGCGCTTCGCCAGCAGAAAAATGTCTTGAGCGAAGTAATGGCTTATGTTCCGCTCTCCAACGACAAGATTGGAGTGCGTATTGGGACACAGCCGGAGACAGCAGAAGCCGACATGGTGAGCGGTAACTTTTTCAGCGGCCTTGGCGTGAAGCTTGAACGCGGAAGGGGCTTTCTGCCGCAGGATGAAGCGAACCACAGTGCAATTGCCGTCATCAGCTACGACTATTGGACACGCCGCTTCTCCCGCAACCCTGATGTATTGGGAAAAACTTTGTACGTGAAAGGAGTCCCAATCACCATTGTTGGAATTACAGCACCCGGGTTTGAAGGCGTAGAGCCGGGACGCTCCACTGACTTCTGGATTCCGCTGCAAAATCGCACCGAGCTGAACCCGTGGGGCGATCCCAGCGAGAAGACATATACGGAACGTCCCAGATGGTGGTTTCTCCGGATGCTTGCGCGGCTTGCTCCCGGCATCAGCAGAGAACAGGCCGCAGAGCGGCTGCAAGGTGTGTTTCGAACTGCAACTTATGTTGGACTCGGAAGCCCCATGCAGGGAGAGAAGCCGCCGGTGCTGAGCTTCGATGAGGCAAAGAACTTTCCTGGTTACGCCGAGCAGTGGGGCAAGCCACTGCACATGCTGATGGCAATGGTTGGGCTGGTGCTTCTAATCGCGCTGGCCAATGTTGTGATGCTGCTGATGGCCCGCAATGCCACCCGTCAGCGTGAGTTTTCCCTGCGTCTGGCATTGGGTGCAGGGCGTGGAGAGTTGCTGCGGCAGTTATTAGCGGAAAGCTTTCTGCTTGTAATCGCGGGCGGCTTGCTGGCCTGGGGATTTGCATTTCTTGCAACCGATGCGCTTGGGCGCTGGGCACAGATTGACTCCAGCCTCGCACCAGACCGGACAGTCCTTTTGTTCACCCTGGGCATCCTGGCAATCTCTGCTGTGCTATTCGGCCTTGCGCCGTTTCGAGTCGCAATTGCAGGAGGGGCAGAGCTTGCATTGAAGACATCTGCCGCCACCGCGCACTCAGACGCTGGCAAGACTCGCACTGGTAAGATCATCGTCGCGATGCAGATGGCGCTCTGCGTTGTATTGTTGGCAGGCGCAGGTTTGCTGATCCGCACATTGCGCAATCTGCAGAATATTCCCCTGGGGATGCAAACCGATGGCCTGGTCGTATTTGGTCTCAACCCGCAGAATGCAAAGAGCAGTTCGGAGAAAGTCATCTTTTATCAGGAGCTGATACAGAAGCTACGGACGCTTCCCGGAGTGAGCGGTGTCACGATCATGAGCAACCGGATAGGGTCTGGGTGGTCGAGCAACAATACGCCCGAGATTGATGGCAGGAAGGTTGAGGCCACAAGCAGTGGGCAATCCGCGCTGGTACGCAGTAACGATGTCGGCCCTGATTTCTTTCATACATTGGGAGTCCCGCTTATCGCAGGACGCGAGTTTACCGACGCGGACACAGCGACCTCTCAGAAAGTAGCCGTCGTCAGTGAACTATTCGCACAGAGGTTCTTTCCGAATCAGAGCCCTCTCGGTCACCAGCTCAACGAGGCAACCATCATTGGTGTGGCGAAAAACAGTAAATATACCGGCATCGCGGAAGACCCTATTCCGATGGCATGGTTCAACTATGCCCAGAATCGAGGCGTCGGTTCGATGCACATTGAGATGAAGGTCAAGGGCGATCCTCTTGCTGTTTTCCCAATGGTCAGCAAGGTTGTTGCACAGATGGACCCGAACGCTCCGCTGATTGAACCAATCACGCAGCAGGCGCAATTTGAAAAGTCAATTTCTACGCAACTGATGTTTGCCCGTCTGGCAGAGTTCTTCGGTCTGCTGGCTGTCGTTCTGGTGGCCACTGGTTTATACGGAACGCTGGCCTATCGCGTCAATACACGAACGGCAGAGATTGGTGTTCGCATGGCTGTGGGCGCCCGGCGCGGACAGGTGATCTGGATGATTTTGAAGGACAGTCTGCTGCTGACGGCCATTGGTGTTGTGGCTGGTGTACCGCTGGCAATGATGGTTACACGGTCATTGGCCTCCGCACTGTATGGCGTAAAACCGCTGGATACCACGAGCTATTTGCTGGCCGTTCTGGGTGTAGTCGCTGTTTCGCTGGCGGCGAGCGCTATTCCAGCAAAGCGGGCAGCGACGGTTGATCCCATTACCGCATTACACGCCGAATAGGAGTTTTAGCGAAGAAACAGTCAGCCTGGATGATGGAGTAATTTTTCTTGCCGGAATTGCTCTAGACTGGCAACGATGTCCGAGCACGCAAAAGATCCGAACCATTTACAAACAACATTGACGACAGAAGCCGGAGCGGAGCTGGATCCCGCTATCTTCCGGCGAAAGCTGATGACCTGGTATCGCACCCATGCGCGCGATCTGCCCTGGCGCGGCGTTAACGATCCGTATCGCATCTGGGTCTCTGAGGTGATGCTGCAGCAGACGCGGGTTGCCGCGGTTATTGAACACTATGAAAGATTTATACGGCGCTTTCCTACGATGGTGGCGCTCGCGCTGGCGCAGGAAGCTGCCGTCATGGCTGCCTGGTCTGGGCTGGGCTATTACCGGCGCGCTCTGCTGATGCATCGCGCGGCAAAGTTCGTCACCAAAGAGTTGGGCGGCGTGCTGCCAAACACATCTGCGGGACTGCGTACGCTGCCGGGCATCGGCGAGTACACCTGCGCAGCGATTGCAAGCATTGCCTTCGGCGAGAGCATCGCTGTGGTTGATGGCAATGTGGAACGCGTTTTGCTGCGGCTGACTGGCCGCCCGGAGGAGAACACGGCCGCGGCACGCTCGTTTGTGCTGGCACAAGCCACTGCGCTGGTCCCACGGAAACGGCTGGAAAAGGACCACAATGCAGCCGGCGACCACAACCAGGCGATGATGGAGCTGGGAGCAACGATATGCCTTCCGCGTGCTCCATTGTGCTTGCAATGCCCTGTTTACTCGATGTGCAAAACGCGCGGAGAGCATCTTACCGCTCCCCGTGCTGCGCAGCGGAGCAGTCAGGCTGCCTATCTGCTGAGTTTGCGTAAGGTAGGCACCGCGACAGAAGTGCTGCTAGAGCAACGCCCGCGCGAGGCAAGTCTGATGCCCGGAATGTTTGAGCTGCCTCCGCTACCCCAGGATGCAGTTCAGGGACGTGAACCACTGCTGCGCCTGCGCCACTCCATTACCAATACGAACTATTATGTTCAGGTGTTCGCGGCACGTGGACCACAGGACCGCAGCCTGCGGCGGGCTGTGGCTGCATCCAAAGAGGACCTGCATTGGACACGAACCAGCAAGCTGGGATCGATACCGCTGACTGGTCTGGCGCGTAAGGCCCTGCAGCGGCTGGACGTAATGGAAGTACAGACACTGCAAATTGCCGAGAATGAAGATTAGACAGACAAGCAATATGAAGATTTCTCAGGAGGCATCGATGAAGATTGGCAAAGGCGCGGCAGCAGCCCTGTTTGCATTGGCGTTTTCCGCAGGGGCGATGGCGCAGGTGGTTCCCCAGGCAGTAAAGAAGGCTGAGGCGTCGATCGACCCTGAAAAAATTCGGGCCCACGTGCGGTTCCTCGCCGATGATCTGCTGGAAGGACGCTACCCTGGACTGCGAGGCGGTGAACTGGCGGCAAAATATATAGCCACACAGTTTGCACTCGATGGCCTGAAGCCTGCCGGCGACAACGGAACCTATCTGCAATGGATCGATTTCGTAGGGATGAAGGTTATTCCCGACAAAACTACCTTTGCCCTGGTCCCGCATAATGGCAAGCAAATCGATTTGAAGTTCGCGGACGACTATACGGTAACCAACGAGACGCTTACTCCCAGCGTGGATGTTGATGCTCCTATCGTCTTTGTCGGTTACGGAATTACCGCGCCGGAGTTCAACTGGAACGACTATGCGGGCGTAGATGTGAAGGGAAAAGTAATCCTCTGCATCGTTGGCGATCCGCCATCAAACGACCCAAAGTTCTTCGGCGGCAAAGCGCTGACATATTACGGCCGCTGGACTTACAAATTTGAGCAGGCGGCGCGAATGGGCGCAGTTGGAGCGCTGATTATCCATCGCACCGACCTGGCAAGCTACGGCTGGGACGTGGTGCGGAACTCCAACACCAGCGAGAGGACCTTCCTGAAAAATGACAAGATCCCTCCGCTGGATGCCGCGAGCTGGATTCAGCTCGAAGTTGCGCGCAGGCTCTTCGCTGCCAGCGGCATGAATCTGGACACGGAGATGACTGCAGCGGGCAAGCGTGGCTTCAAGGCGGTGGAATTGCCGCTGCATCTGAAAGCGCACATCCAAAGCACAGTACGACGCTTCCGTTCACCGAATGTGGTTGGCATTCTGCCGGGAACAAAAGCTGGCAAGAACCAGGCCGTGCTCTACACCGCGCATTACGATCATCTTGGCTTCGTCCCCGGCATGAAGGGAGATAACATCTATAACGGCGCAGCCGACAACGGCACCGGCTGCGGCATTCTGCTGGAGTTGGCGCGCGCCTGGGGCAGCATGGCCGTCAAGCCACCGCATGATGTCATCTTTGCCGCCGTCACCGCAGAGGAACAGGGCCTGCTGGGAAGTGAATATCTGGGACAGCATCCTCCGATCCCCGCGGGGCAGATTGCGCTGGACCTGAACTACGACATGATTCTGCCGATTGGCATTCCCCGTGAGATCAATGTCAATGGAGCACAGCGAACTACCTTTTATCCAACCGTCGAAGCCACAGCAAAACGGTTCGGGTTGGCTATTGTTCCGGACCCGCATCCAGAGGCAGGTACCTATTACCGCTCCGACCACTTCAGCCTTTCGCGTGTCGGCATTCCGGCGTTCTCAATCGATCCGGGAACACTATATGAAGGTCACGATCGCGCCTGGGGGGAAGCGCAGGACAAGGATTATAACGAGCATCGCTACCACAACTTCAGCGACAACTACACGCCACAAATGGACTTCCGCGGCAATGCGAAGCTGGCCCGCTTCGGCATGGAACTGGGATGGGAAGCAATCTCTGCGCCGCACACAATTCAATGGAAACCCGGCGACGAGTTTGCTGCCGCACGCAAGGCCAGCGAACAGTCAAAGTAAAAAGACGCCGTGTGCCTGAGCGGGCTGCACGGCGCCTTCAAAACCTCGGCGGAGGAACTACAAAACCCAACTCAAACTTGGGTTATTGTGGCGGTGCCTGCGGAGCGGTCTGATCTCCAGTGCTTGGAGTCTGGTTGCCGTTCTTTGAGCGTTTGTGGTGCTTGCGGTTATGTTTCTTCGTTTGAGTCGTGCTATCAGGAGCATTCATACCATCGGGGTTGGATGTGTCCGATGGCGAAGTCGACGGAGAAGTCTCCGGTGCGCTTGCCGGCGGCGCTGAAGGAGCCGGTTCTGCTGGCTGCGTCTGCGACGGTGATTGGGTCGAAGGAGACGTAGTCGGTGGCGGAGCTGATTGCGGTTGGCTTTCCTGTGCCAAGATTGCTCCGGGTGACAGCGCAACGAGCAGCGCCAGTTGGGTTGCAATTGATTGTTTAAGGTTCATCATCGAGTTCCTCCTTGAAGTGCTTGTAAGAGGATTGAGATGAGGAAAAATCTTGCGGAGATACCTGTTGCGGCCAAAAGAAGCAGAAAACAAATTTCCTGCTTTTATGCAATGAAAACCCAGTATTTTCAAGCGTAAAAACTTCTCTGTTCGAGGTGATTTCTTCCCTGTTCTCTCAGGAAAATCCGCTTTAATAAAAATCGGCGCAACTCAGGTAATAGCCGCAATTCCGGCAGATCAGCTTGCAGCGGTGATCTTCTAACCGGCAACCGCAGGTTGGGCAGAAGCGGCTGTGATGCTCTCCTGTAAGTGAGCACTCCTCGCCCTGCGCCGGTTGCGCGTTCTGGAAATCGGGATTGGGTACATCCTGCATGACTAACAGCCTAAAGTATCTTTCTCCAGCACGGTAGCGGGTGGAACTCAATGGAAGCAGAACCTTATCCTTTACCCTTCTCAGCGCATCGAATAGAACAAAGAAAAGAAATGATTTCCAAACGAGGAGAGACACCATGGATCGCAGCGCAAGTGCAGTTTGGCATGGTGGATTGAAGGACGGCAAAGGGACTATCTCCACCCAGAGTGGCGTACTAAAAGATTCGCAATACAGCTTTGGAACGCGGTTTGAGAATGGTATCGGCACTAATCCTGAAGAACTGATTGCCGCTGCTCATGCAGGATGTTTTTCCATGGCGCTGAGCGCGCAACTGGGCGAGGCAGGACTCAAACCGGATTCTATCGAGACCCAAGCCGTGGTCACGTTGGAGTTATTGAAAGACGGTGGCCCGACGATTACGAAGATTCACCTCACCACGAAAGCAAAGATTCCCGGTGCAGACAAAGCAAAGTTTGATGAACTGGCCGGTAAAGCCAAGGCCGGCTGTCCGGTGTCGAAGGTGCTGAAAGGGGCTGAGATCAGTCTTGATGCAACATTGCTCTAGCGAGAACAAAGCTCATACGAGCTTCCACACTGGTTCGTGGAAGCTCGATCAGTTCATATCCGCAGCATGAATATATCTCAACCATTTGATGATAAGTGCGTTCTGCCTCTTCCCAGGTTTGCTTCCGCTCGGCATCGTTGGTAAAGATCTCAGGCCAGGGCGGCGCGATAAATACTCGCCGGTTATAGCGGAGCCTTTTGGCCACGGCCTCGACCTGCGGGGGCACGGAAAGATTCATCAACACAGCAGCGCCTAACAAGTCCGGTATGCCACGGTCGAAGAAGACAGGGCCTGGGCTCACAGATAAATTCCGGTAGGATTCTATTTCCAGCGCAAACATGGCTTCAAGAAAGAGCGTTGGATTGATCCCAGGGCAGCGCTTCGCCTCCAGCGGCAACCTGCTCCTGAATTACGCGACGGCCAGCCTCTTCAGAACAAACGTATCCCGCTTTCTTTAGTGCAGAGATAAGCGCAGTCTTGCCGGAGCCCGGACCTCCAGTAATTACAAATAAGTTGTCAGGATTCAATACTTCCCTCTACTAATGCGCGTGCGAATGACCGTGATGGTGGTCATGCGCACCGACTGTCTCCAACTCAGGCGGCGCACTGCATCCATGCGTTGTTTCACACCCCTTTATCTCAAGCTGAATCGTCGTGTGATTGATGTGAAACTTATCGCGTAATGTGCAGTTGATGTTGTTGAGAATATTACTGGACTCCGACATCTGCATCTCGGCGATGGTGACATGGCTGGCCAGCGCGTGAGACTTCGACCCCAGCGACCAGATGTGCAGATCATGCACATTAACGACTCCCGCAATGGATTGCATCGCGTCGCGGACGGCGCTCAGTCGCAGATTGCGCGGCGTTCCTTCAAGCAGAATATTGATCGTCTCGCGAACGATTCCTACGGAACTCCACAGAATCATTATCGCGATCAAGATGGAGAGCACCGGATCGATCCACGTCATGCCGGTAAACAGAATTGCCGCGCCGCCGATAATAACTGCTGCCGTAGAGAGCGTGTCGCCGAGCATGTGCAGAAAGACGCTCCGGATATTGACGTCTCCGGAGAAGCGCCACAACAGGATTGCGACCGTTCCGTTCATCAGCACGCCGGCAGCGGCAACATACATCATCAGAGTGGGCCGTACGGCAACCGGAGCGCTGAGGCGATGAATGGCCTCAATGGCGATCCAGGCGGAGAGGACAATCAGAGTAACCGCATTGACAAAGGCGGCAAGCACCCCGGCCCGCTGATATCCAAAGGTCTTTTCTTCCGTTGCCGGTCGCGCCTGAAAATAGACCGCCACAAAAGAAAGGATGATGGCCAACAGGTCCGAGACGTTATGGCCAGCCTCGGAGATAAGTGCCAGCGAATGTGCGCGCAGACCATAGAAGAAGGTCGCCAACACGTACGCAAAGGTCAGCCCCATGGAAAGCTGCAGGACGCGTTGCATCTTGCGGTTAGGAGTGGCGACCATGTGCATAAGTTAAGTTTAGTCCTAAAGTGCCGTGGAATTTCGATCAGGAGTTGGCGCTACATCGATAGCGTGTGTGGCCAGGCGAAGACCGCTCCAGACCTCGGCAACAATGATGCTATTGCCCGGATTATGAGGGTCATACCGGACCTGCACCGGAAGGTCTGCCCGGATGTCGTGGACATGCTCCGTCAGCGTAGTGACATCCTGAGCGCACTCGTAACTGACACCGGCAATCCGGTAGTTATAGACGATGATTCGCCGCTCGGCTCCCTCGCCGGTCTGCAGAAACGGGTCGGTAATTGTCCCATCGGTAATACGGCCTGTGTTTGCCAGCAGATCGCGGCGCTGTCGCTCAATCTCTTCAGGATCGATCTTCTTCCGCGTCAAAGCATACAAGGCGATACCGGCAACCGCCGCCGCGCCAACGGCATACGCCGCAACACTGCGTGTGGAACGAAACGGCAGCGAAAAAAGGGATGCAATTGCAGCAAGCAAAATTGGAACTCCGCTCCCAAAGCATAGCCTAGAGCAGCTTCGATGTCATCGGGAACAGCTTTCGGATATGTCGCGCCTTCAGCGCTCTGGTTCGCATGGATCCTATCCTGGGGCTTCCAGTCCAGCCAGCAAAGCTGGCCGGACCGATTCGCCCCAGGCTGATATGAAACGGGCCTTCGGCCCTAAATGCAAATTGCTATATCCATCTACTGAAGAGGCTCTACTCTTCGCCAACCTTCAGCACTGCCAGGAAAGCCTCCTGCGGAATGTCCACCTTACCGATCCGCTTCATGCGCTTTTTGCCCTCTTTCTGCTTTTCGAGCAACTTGCGCTTGCGGCTGATGTCGCCGCCGTAGCATTTAGCGATGACGTTCTTCCGAATCGCCGTGACGGTTTCGCGAGCAATGATCTTTGAGCCGATGGCCGCTTGGATGGCCACCTCGAACATCTGCCGTGGAATCAGTTCACGCATCTTGGCAACAAGTGCCTTGCCGCGCTCGTAAGCAAAATCGCGGTGCACGATGATGGAAAGTGCGTCCACCGGTTCCCCGCTCACGAGGATGTCCATTTTGACCATCGGCGAGATCCAGCTTCCCGCCAGATGGTAGTCGAGCGAAGCATAGCCGCGCGAAACCGACTTGAGCTTGTCGTAGAAGTCGAGCACTATCTCGTTCAACGGCAGTTCATAGGTCAGCATCACCCGCGTCTCAGACACATATTCAAAGTTCTGCTGACGTCCGCGCTTGTCTTCCACCAGCTTCAGAATGCCACCCACGTACTCTTCATTGGTCAGAATCTTGGCGGTGATCACTGGCTCTTCAATCTGCTCGATCTCGCTTGGGTCGGGCCAGCGCGAGGGGTTATCCACCTCAACGACAGAACCGTCGGTCAACATAATCTTGTAGCGCACGCCCGGCGCTGTAGTGATGAGGTCAAGGTCGTACTCGCGCTCCAGCCGCTCCTGAATAATCTCCAGATGCAGCAACCCAAGGAAACCGCAGCGAAAGCCGAATCCCAACGCTGCGGAAGACTCCGGCTCGAAGTTGAAGGAGCTATCGTTGAGCCGCAGCTTTTCGAGAGCTTCGCGCAGCAGACCGTGCTCATGCGAATCCACCGTATAAAGCCCGGCGAAGACCATGCTCTTAATATCTTCAAACCCCGGCAGCGGTTCCGCACACGGATTTGCGGCATCTGTAATGGTGTCGCCCACCTTGGTATCGGCGACGTTCTTGATGGTGGCAACAAAGAAACCAACCTCACCTGCCGAAAGCTGCTCAAGTTCAACCGGCTTGGGGGTCATGACGCCCATGCTCTCAATGTCAAAGAGCTTGCCATTGGACATCACCTTGATCTTCATCCCCTTGCGCATGGTGCCGTTCACAATGCGCGCCAACACGATAACGCCGCGATAGGGATCGAACCATGAATCAAAGATCAGCGCCTGCAGCGGAGCGCCAGGATCGCCTTTGGGCGGCGGCAGAAGATGTACAACCGCTTCCAGAATGTCGCCCACGTTGAGTCCCGTTTTGGCGGAGACAGCGATTGCATCGCTGGCGGGAAGGCCAACGGATTTTTCAATCATCTCCTTCGTGCGCTCAACGTCGGCGCTGGGCAGGTCGATCTTATTGATGACGGGAATGATCTCCAGCCCATTCGAGATGGCGAGATAAGCATTCGCCAGCGTCTGCGCCTCGACACCTTGTGAGGCATCAACGACCAGGAGCGCACCTTCGCATGAGGCCAGTGAACGCGAAACCTCATAGCTGAAGTCAACATGGCCCGGCGTGTCAATCAGATTGAGCTGATAGGTTTCACCGTCCTGTGCTTTGTACATCATGCGGACAGTGTGGGCCTTGATCGTGATGCCGCGTTCGCGCTCCAGGTCCATGGCGTCCAGCACCTGCGCCTGCATCTCACGCGCAGTCAGCGATCCGGTCAGCTCCAGCAGACGGTCGGAGAGGGTGGACTTGCCATGGTCGATGTGCGCGATGATCGCGAAATTTCGGATGTGACTTGGATCCATAACGGGGTGCAAATTGCCTCAATCTTCGATGCTATCACCGCAGGGAGGCAGAAGTGACGCGCCGCAGCCGTAATGGTTCCCTTGCAGGAAGTGCCGGTTTCGCTGCGCAATCCGTCTTACAATGAGCAAGGAAGATGGCCTCAATTAAACAACGATTCAAAGACACCCGGCGTTGGGTCCTCGCAGTGGCCTGTGCGCCGCTGGTACTGCTTGCGGGCTGTCCGCAAAACCAGAGCACGGCAAAAGCAACCGTGCCTGCGCAGGCCACCGCTCCGGCAATCGCCAGCGCGCAGCCCCCACAAGCAGCGCAGAAGAATAGCAAGCCTACTGCTCCTGCGCCGGCATCTGCTGCCGATCGCGCCAAGGCATATAAAGACCAGCAGCTCATCAACCATGCTGAACAGCTCTATCGCAATGGAGTTGATAACTACACTGCCGGCCATCTGGATGCCGCGCGCAGCTCCTTTGATGCTGCCGTCGATGCAATGCTGACCAGCGGCATGGATTTGAAGAACGATCCCGCGCTCGCCGACGAGTTTGATCATCTGCTGAGTGCGGTGAACTCATTGGAGATGACGGCGCTGAAACAGGGCAACGGCTTCTCTACTGCGATCGAGGCAGCTCCGCTCGATAACGCCAACGAAGTCACCTTTCCGGCCAATCCCGCCCTTACGGCTAAAGTTGCTGCCGAACTTAAAACGACGCAGTCAGACTTTCCTCTCGTCATCAACGATTACGTTGCTGGCTTTATCAACTACTTCTCGAACAATCCCAGCGGTCATGCGCACCTGGTCAAATCATTGGAGCGTGCCGGCAAGTACAAAGCCATGATCTCTGAAGACCTGCGCGAACAGGGTGTACCCCAGGACCTGATCTATCTGGCCGTAGCCGAATCGGGCTTTCAGCCACAGGCGGTGAATGCGCGTAGCGGCGCGGGAGGCATGTGGCAATTCATGCCTTTTGCCGGAGCCTATGGACTGGAACGCAATGGATGGTTTGATGAGCGCTTCGATCCGGAGAAGTCATCCAAAGCATTCGCCCGTTACATGAAGATGCTCTATGACCAGTTCGGCGATTGGTATCTCGCTATGGCTGCCTACGACTGGGGCGCAGGCAACGTGCAGCGCGCCGTCATGCGCACTGGCTATGCTGATTTCTGGGAACTCTATCGCCGCAACGTACTGCCCGGCGAGACCAAGAATTATGTGCCCGGCATTATCGCCGCCATCATCATGGCGAAGAATCCCACACAGTATGGCCTGGATAAAGTGGTGCCCGAACCACCTGTCGTCTCCGACACGGTAACGGTAGATTACGGTGTTGACATGCGTTTGGTGGCCGACATTACCAACTCGACTCTGCCCGAGATCGTTGCATTAAATCCCAGCCTGCTGCGCATGAGCACGCCAAATGATGTTCCATTCGATCTGCATATTCCGGTTGGTACCAGCAAGCTTTTTGAATCGCGCATCAAGCAGATTCCGATCGACAAGCGCACAAGTTGGCGGTTTCATGTTGTACACAATGGCGAAACGCTGAGCCAGATTGCGGAAGCCTTCCACACCAAAACAAGCGAGATCGCCGAGACCAACGACATCGCTTCCGATGATCCGGTCGATACAGGCGATGAACTCGTGATCCCGATTCCGACCGTAGCTGCGCATCGCCCGCAACGATACAAAGTGCGCCACGGCGATACATTGATCACCATCGCGGACCGCTTCGATGTTTCGGTTGAGCAGTTGCGCCACTGGAACCACCTGCGCTCCAACGCAGTCAGAACCGGAACGACATTGCGCGTATCGCAGCCTGTAGCGCTTGCTCCGCGCACACGCAGTCTTTCCTCACGCAGACGAACATCGCATAAATCTTCTGCATCATCGCACTCTTCCAAGCATTCAAAGACGACACACTCAAAGACCACTTCGACGACGAAAAGAAAAACAAGCAAGTCCAGTACCAAACACAAAGCTGCACGATGAGCTTCTGGCTTAAAAGAATTGCTTGCTATTCCTGGCGCGGAGATGCATCCTGTTGCTAGAATTTCGTGCCGGGATGTAAAACTGTTTTTTGTAGCATCGTACTTGTAACGAAGAGTCAGAACTGAAGTGAGGAAACCACGATGACGTTCGACGACACGATGAAGCGATATGCAGCTGCCGCTGATGACGATCACAACTTTGGCGATGACGATGAGCGCGACGATCTCGGCTCCGGTTTCGAGGACGATGAAGAAGAGGAGATCACGCTGAGCTCTGACGACAGCGAAGATGAGATTGACGCTGACGACATGGAAGGCGATGAAGAAGATTCTGTGCTCAGCCAGCCTGACACACATGCCGAAGAGGCAAGCCTGTTCAGTATGCCGCCATCGCCTGCCGCCGGTTATACCCCTTCGACCCGCGAGGCCACCCAGCCCGTGACCTTTGAGGCAAAGGCCCCTGCTGCAAAGAAGTCTGCGGCAAAGAAAGCTCCAGCGAAGAAGAAGGCCCCGGCGAAAAAGGTCGCAGCAAAGAAGGCGGCCAAGAGGACCCCGGCAAAGAAGGCGGCGAAGAAAGCTGCAAAGAAATCTACAGCCAAAAAAGTTTCGTCGAAGAAGCGCTCCGCTAAATCGACATCGAAATCTGCCGCGAAGAAGTCCAGCGCTCAGCGCGGCAGCAGGGCCGCCTCCAAAAAGGCGACCGGCAGAAAGAGCGCTGCCAGCAACAAAAAACCAATGAAGAGAGGTAATACCTTGGCAACGAAGAAAGCAGCAGCAAAGAAGGCCCCTGCAAAGAAAGCAGCGGCAAAGAAGACCGTAAAGAAGGCAGCGAAGAAGGCCGCAAAGAAGGCCCCGGCGAAGAAGGCCGCAAAGAAGACTGCTAAGAAAGCTGCAAAGAAGTCTTCAAAGAAGTAAGTAATACCTAGGCAAGCAAAAAGGCCCGGACACTCGATTGAGAGCCCGGGCCTTTTTGCGTCTGCTGGTATCTAGCTCTTCTTCGCCTCTGCAATTGCCGCCAGCACCTCTTCACTGTGGTGCTGTACCTGAACATCAGGCCAGAACTTCACCACCTTACCCTGTGGCGAGATCAAAAACGTCTGGCGCTTGGCGTATTCCGCATCACCGTGCTTGATGAGAGGAACACCATACTTGTCTACGACCTTATGGCCAGGATCAGCCAGCATCTTGAAGCTGAAGGTGTCTTTGGCGCACCATGCTTTGTGGCTTGCTACGGTGTCGAGACTTACGCCAAGAACAACTGCATTCAGCTTGTCGTACTTTGCCTGGTCGCGTTGAAAATTGTGCGCCTCAATCGTGCATCCCTGAGTCTGGTCCTTTGGGTAAAAATAGAGCACAACCCACTTGCCTTTGAAGTCACTAAGGCTGATCGGCTTGTCTTCCTGAGAAGGCAATGTAAAGTTTGGCGCAGTCATGCCAACCTTCACCGTATCTGTATCGGCGGCGTGGGCCGTCAGGCCAACTCCGCAGGTTGCTATCAAACCTAAGATCGCTGCAATCCAAATTCCTTTACGCATGTCGTTCCCCTTTGTGGAGCATGTTGCAATATAGAGCCCGTATCTCTATAAGACTCCTGTTTCAGCCCTTTCGCCGCAATTTTATGATGTGGAGACAAGGTTGTGACAATTGGTCAATCTGCAGTGATGGCGATCCTGGCCGCATCTGCCGCAGCGACAATTCCTTCCGGATCGAACATTAGCGTCCGGCCAGCCTCTACCGCAAGACAGGTCGCACCAGCAGCACGCATCGCCTCAATGGTTGTCACCCCAATGACGGGAACGTCGAAGCGCATGTCCTGGTTGGGCTTCGCGACTTTAACCACGGTCAGCGAACGGCTTAGCGTCACCGGTCCACCGTCGTCGAGTGTACGAAAGAGTGCTCCCGCGCGTTCGATGGTGGCGTCTGTTCCCTCCATGGCTTCGACAGCAACGCAGGCCTGAGCCGCGATCACGACGGTCTGGCCAAGATCATAACCGGCAATTGCGCGGGCCACTGTGCGGCCGTAATCGATGTCCTTCCGTTCGCTATCGTTCGGTGCGCGGCGTGTAAGCACACCAGGTTTCGCCAGTAGAGGTTCCAGATAAGCTGTCGATGAGATCAGCTCGATGCCTTCATCGTTCAGTACTTTGGCCACCGCGCCCAGCAGCATATCGGTATTGCGCGTACGCAGATTGAGCAGAAGCTTGGCCAGTCGCCAGTCGGGCCGGATGCTGGAGAATATCTGCTTATGCTTTACCTGCCCTGCCATCACCGCACGGGTAACGCCTTCGGCATGGAAGGTCTCGATAAGGCGTGAAAGCTCTCCAAGAGACATCCAGTGAACGTGAACATCGCTGTCAGCCGCAGCGCGAGCGTCAATCTCCGGGGCTGTCTCCTCTTTGATGGCCGCGACAACGACCTGAAGCCCGTGTGCGCGAGCAGCATCAAGAAGGAGAAACGGAAAACGCCCGTTACCTGCGATGAGACCGAGTTTCTGCATATTCAGATTCAGCTTAAATTACTTTCTGTCTTCGACTTCATCCCTGAGCCGAATCGTCCGTCCCGTATGCGCGCTGCGACGAGCAGCATCAAGAATGCGGACAACGATAATGTTCGTGTCCAGTGAAGTTAGGTCATGCTCTGGCTTCAGCGTTCCATTTAATACAGCAGTCAGGTAGTTCAGGGAATTGTCGTGCGGAGGAGTCAGAGCGGGAATATCTTCAATATGCTCTGCGCGGTCGTGCGGCAGGCGGACGCGAAGTTTGTCGTTCGCGCCATAGATGGTGTCGGCATATCCCGTCGCGCCGTAGACCTCCATATCCTTACGGTCGAAAGGCCAGTTCCACGAGCCCTGAATGATCGCTTGTGCATGAGGGTACGTCAGAATAATGGTGCTGTCGTCATCCACTTTCGGATAAATCTGCGGCTTAATATGCAATGTAACCGCCGTCACAGTAAGCGGCAGTTCCCCATGCATAAACCAGGTGGCGAGATCCACACCGTAGCAGCCAAAGTCGAAGAGTGCGCCCGCACCATTCAGCTTGGGGTCGGTGAGCCAGTTGAGAAACTCCGGCCCGACACCAATTTCTTTGGGACCACGATGACCATCATGCACAACGAGTTTGCGAAGATCGCCGATCTCGCCTTTACCAAGCATGTTGTAAGCGGCGGTGTTTGATGCATACCAGGTGGTCTCGTAGTTCGTAAGCACCGGCACGTTGTAGCGCTCAGAGAGCCGCTGAATTGCCAGCGCGTCTTCCACGGTCGTTGCCAATGGCTTCTCAACCATCGCCGCAATATGCAGCGGTGCTGCCTGCTCAATGGCGGCGCGGTGCTCGGCGATTGACGTATAAACAAGGATCGCCTTCGGATGCACCTTCTTCAGCATCGCCTGCTCACTTGGGAAGAAGAGGCCGGCAGGCAGGTGAAACTTCGCTGCATATTTCTGCCGCAGCGCGGCATCAGGTTCAGCAATGCCAACCAGCTCAATCTCAGGATGAGAAGGCAGATTATGCAGAAACCCTTGAACATGCCCATGCACCAGCCCAACGATGGCGACCTGAACACGCGCAGAGTTCTGCGCCGCAGCTGGCGACGGAGCTGCAAATACGCCTATCGCCAGCAATGGCAAAAGCGTTCTGACAATTGTGCGGAACGAAGTGATCATACCGTCCTTCCTTTTCTGCAACACCGAATTTTCTGATCTGCACCAGCCGTGCTAGCCAGCAAAACGGCGCAATGCAAGCACAGCATTCAACCCGCCAAAGGCAAGCGAGTTGGAGAGCGCCAGCTTCGGCGTAGCTTCACGTGGTGCATTGAGAATGACATCAAGCTTCAGCGCCGGATCGATCTGTGTGACTCCGGCATTGGCTGGTAACAGGCCATGCTGCAGCGAAAGAACCGTAGCCAGTGCTTCCAGCGCTCCCGTCGCGCCAATCGAATGTCCATGTAAAGCCTTGGTGGAACTGACGGGAATCTCCGCCGCTCGTTCGCCGAAGACCTGATGAATCGCCGTTGCCTCCGTCGTATCATTGGCCTGTGTGCCAGTACCGTGCGCGTTAATATAGCCAACCTGATCAGGCACGGCGCCAGCATCTGAAATGGCCTTGCGCATCGCCGCGGCGGCTCCTTCTGCCGCTGGCTGGGTAATGTGATGGGCATCGGCAGACATGCCAAAGCCTACAATCTCCGCGTAGATGGTCGCGTTGCGTGCCTCAGCAGACTCCAGTGTCTCCAGCGTGAGCATGGCGCTACCTTCACCAAGCGTCATGCCATCACGATCGGCGGAAAATGGCCGGCACTGCGTCGGAGAAACGACGCGCATCGAATCCCACGCGCGAAGGAAACCAAACGTCAGCGGAGTCTCATGTCCACCGGCAATCGCGGCAGGCACAATTCCCGCACGCACCATCTGAAAAGCAATCCCGATAGCGTGCGTTCCCGAAGCACATGCCGTAGAAATATTGAGCACCGGCCCGGTAATGCCAAGGTCAATCGAAATCTGGCTTGCGCCCGCGGATGCCATTGTCCGTGTCACCGTCAGCGGATGAACTCGGGCATCGCGCGTATAGAGCTTGGCTGTCTCCGTCTCCTCTGCCTGCCGCCCGCCGCAGGCACAGCCAACAATGACGGCAATCTCTTCCGCCGCATGGTGCTCACGCAATCCACTCTGCTGCGCTGCCTGGCGGGCTGCGAGCATGGCAAACTGCGCTGTGCGGTCCGTCGAAACGATAGTTCCAGACTCAAAGTGTTGGCTGGGATCGAAGTCTTTGACGCGCGCGGTCTGGGTAAAGCGCAATCCCTGGCTCTCTCCCGGAGCTTCCGGAAAAGGCGGAAAAGGAGCGATGCCGGTCGCGCCGGAAAAAAGAGATGCACTGAAGTCCGCAATTGTGCTGCCGATAGGAGTAATGCAACCGAGTCCGGTGACTACAACGCGATTCACTTGATCTCTTTCTCGCGGTAGCCGCGGGTAGGAGGTTAAGACGTGACAGTAGAAGGCGGATGGTTCTGGCTCAGTTGAGCAACGCCGCGCACCATGTCTCCGACCGTTTTAATCGTGCCCAGAGCTTCATCGGGAATCTCGATGTTGAAAGTCTCCTCAACCTCAAAGGAGATATTGATTTTATCGAGAGAGTCGATATTGAGCGAATCAAAGGTGCTGTCCAGCGTGATGGAATTGGCAGGAATACCCTTCGACTTGGCAATAATCTCAATGCAGCGCTGCGCGATATCATCCATGGTGCCCCCGTCTGCTCTTCCCTGCTAGCTCAACTTACAGGATGCCTGCATCAGTGTAAAGGCAGCTCGAGTTGCGGTATAGAGCAAAGAAACAGAGTGGCTGACATAGATAACAATTTCTTTCGGCCACCGCACTCATCTACCACTGCAACAGCACAAGCTCAGAGCAAAAGGCCGGTCCCATCGCGGCAAGAATGCTATAAGTTCCCGGCTCTCCCGGCGTGTTCACCAGGTAATCCTCCAGCACGGCAAGCACTGAAGCCGCCGAGAGGTTGCCCACTTCGCGCAGGCTCTTCCACGAAGGGGCCAGTGCATTGGGCGGTAGGCTCAGGGAGACTTCCATGGCTTCCAGCACCTTGGGACCACCGCTGTGAAAGATATAGCTCGAAATATCCTCCAGCTTCAGATGGTTCTCCGCAAGAAAACTCTCGACGTTTCCACGCAGATGCTCATGCACTACCTTGGGGACGTCAGGAGAGAGGACGATCTTAAAGCCGAGATCGCCAATGTCCCAGCCCATGATGTACTCCGTATTGCGGTAAAAGGTGGAGCGCGTAGCAAGAATGCGCGGACCTCGCTTTTGCCGGGCAAGAGCTGTCTCAGCTCCTGCAATCACCACCGCTGCCGAGCCATCGCCGAAAAGGCCAGTCGAGATAAGGTTGGCAATGGACTGATCATTGTCCTGCCACGTGAGCGAGCAAAGCTCGACAGAGAGCAACAGCGCGTACTGGTCCGGAAATGCCCGGACATAATCTGCAGCCCGCGAAATACCTGCCGCTCCGGCGACACAGCCCAAGCCAAAGATCGGTGTGCGTTTTACATTCTCCGGAAACGGCATTCGGTTAATCAGGCGGGCATCGACAGTAGGGCTGGAAATTCCTGTGACCGAAGCAAAAAAAATCGCCGAAATATCGGCGGCAGTCAGGGACACGCGGTCAAGCGTTGCGGTAATCGCCTGCTGCCCCAATTCCACAGCAGCCTTGATCCACGCATTATTCGTAGGACCAAACCCGGAGAGGTTCTCATAGACGTCCAGCGGAAACACCAGGTTGCGGAACTCAACACCGCAATTGGCATGTAACCGGTTCAGCAACCGCGGCTCTTCCATCCGCGATTCCCAGCGGTTACGAAGAGCTTCAGTAATTGCAGTCTGGGAATAACGATGAGATGGATAGGCAGTTCCAACAGAGGCAATGCGCATTCGTATAAGGACCCTTTGCTTGGACGATCAAATTGCGCTCTCATGCAACTGCAAAGCGCTTTCCCAATGTTCCAATCAGCCTACACGCAGAGTTGAATTTTGGAAGATGAAAATTTGCCGCTGGTTTATAAGAACTCCTTCTCGAGACATGGCCCCAAGTCTAAACAGACGTCATCTTGACCGAAGTCGCGCAGTTTTATCGCCGGGCGACATGGAGAGATCCCTGTATTTCTTCTTGTCTTTTAGTTGTTGGAGCGGAGATGTAAATCTCCCCAACTCTCTCAATGAATCCTCTCCAGCTCAAACCTA
Source organism: Edaphobacter sp. (assembly GCA_035656355.1). Lineage (GTDB taxonomy): Bacteria > Acidobacteriota > Terriglobia > Terriglobales > Acidobacteriaceae > Edaphobacter. The sequence goes on along the minus strand of DASRSR010000163.1, from coordinate 41,033 downwards.
TATAACGTGTTCTGCGGGAATTCCTTAGCCAGCGCCGCAAGAATGCCCTTTGCCTCCTGCTTGCGATTGTCACGAAGCGCGGCAACTGCCAGCATCATTCGCGCAAAAGGAGCAAGATAGTGGCCTTTTGCCGCAGTGAGCTTTAGTAGCCGGATTCCCTCCTCACGATCCGTCATGGCTCCCGTCAGGTTCAGAATCCAGCGAACCGGCGCCGACTTCAGGCTGAGCATATAGTTCTCGACCCCGGTGGCCAGGTAGGCATCATAGAGCGTCGGTTCAAGCGCAAGAGCTTGCTTCGAGTAGGCGCTGGCCTGCTTGCTCAGGTTCAGCGCGGCAATGTCGCGCTTATCGATCATCAGCGCATAATCCGACTTCATGCCGCAGACCAGAGTCTTGACGTAATACGCCATGGCATCTTTCGGATTACGCTGAAGCGCCGCATCAGCGAGCCTATCTGCCTGCGCGGCGCGATCATCAAACGCCTGCCGGACCTTAGGGTCGGGCGTAAGCCGCTTTCGGCTGTCGAAACGGCTCTGGTCTGCGAAGAGTTGGACATCGATAACATGCAACCGATCAAACTCGCCAAACAGCCATGCGGCCGCATCGGCAGCAGGCCCCATCGGGTCCTCAGGATGACTCGTCATCCACGACTCGAACTCCCGATGCGCGCCGGCAAAATCGAGGTTGTACATATCGTAGTAGCCGTTATTCAACGGCGTTCCACTCAGCGGGTCCGAAGCTACAGCCGTGGGCAGAATCGTAAAAAACAGCAGGAGCGCCAACCCCAGCCGACAGCCGTAAATCTTAATCCAGCACAGAGACCATCTACGCGGAAGATTTGCCTCTGGCATTCCTGAGCCTCTGACTTTCCGTAACGAATTCGGGCGCTAAAAGGATTCAAGCCTCCGCCGGTCAGATGCAGAATTCCAGAAAGACGCTGTATATGTGCTCTAAATGCCTGATTCAATTGCTCTTTGACTAACACCTTTGTGTAACCAGTTGCCACTTTGGTGGTATATCGTATCGCAAACAATTGCACAAAGTAACCAGATCTTCAATCTAACTTATTGATTCTTATAAAAATACAGTTTGGCAATCCAGATGCTTCTAGATCAATCAGAAAGTCCTTGTACGACACCCTGAAACTGAGTTCGCGGGTCAACAGGTGATCTTTCGCTAAGTAGTACGAATCACCCGCACCATGCGGAATCAGGAGACTTCATGAAACTCTTTTCGAAACTTTCTGCACTGGCGGCGGTACTTACCCTCACCGCCTTTGCATCTGCCAGCACCATTCAGCTTGGCAGCTATGGAACCGGAACCGCGGCTATGGGCAATGGCAATACCGCTCTGGCTGGTTCGACCTCGGTCCCCGGCTTTGCCTATAACAATGGATTCACAAACCATGGACTCGCAAGCTCCAATACTGTAAACCTCACCTCCAATGGTTCGGTATGGAATACGGCACTCGCTAACTCGAGCTGGGTCTCTTATGCCCAGACCGGCCCGGAGTCGAATCCTTTTGTCGATACTCCGAACGGCAACTACTTCTTCACCAGCACGTTCGATATCGGCGCGACTTCAACCCCCGGAGACGCAAATGGCTATCTGAACATTCTTGCTGATGATACCGTTGCTGTCTTCCTGAACGGCCATCAGCTCAATATTCCTACTGGAACGGGCTTTCCGCACTGCTCGAACGGCGAACCCACCTGCGTCGGCACAGCAACCTATATTTCCCTGAACTCCAATTACTTTGTCAGTGGCGTCAACACCCTCACCTTCCAGGTGCTTCAGGGCAACGATGCTGACTTTGGTCTGGATTTCAGCGGATCAGTTTCAACGGTTCCGGAGCCCAGCTCCCTCATCCTTCTCGGAACTGGCCTCATCGGTTCCGCTGGTGCATTGCTGCGCAAAATGCGCGCATAACTTTGTCCTAACTTCTCATTGAAGGGCTGCCGGGAGCTGCCTTTCAATGAAAAGAGACAAAGATTCAAAACGGCCGCCGGATCTTCCGGCGGCCATTTTCTGTCAAGCCCAGAAACGATATATCTCATTGAAAGCATTGCACATTTAGATTGCCGATTTTCTCCCTGCAATTTGCTACACTGAAATGAGATTTTGGAAGTTTGACAGTATCTTTCAACATGAGACGCTAAGTCAAACGTATTCAATATTTTAGTCACCAAACTCGAACATAAATTATTGGAGACAATAGACTTTCTACTTAAATTACCCCCTGAGAGGGGCAGCGTAGAATCAAAGCATCCCTATGGTCTTTGTCCTCGACAACTACGACTCCTTCACCTATAACCTCGTGCAGTACATGGGCGAGCTTGGTGCGGAGATGATCATTCGGCGCAACGACGAGCTTACCTCTGCCGAGGTCGAGGCCCTGCACCCCAGTCATATCCTGATCTCGCCCGGCCCATGTACGCCACAGGATGCAGGGATCAGTATCGACCTGATTCGCCACTTTGCAGAGAAAGGCAGCCGCGTCCCCATTCTCGGCGTCTGTCTCGGCCACCAGGCCATCGGAGCAGCCTTCGGCGGTAACGTCGTCCGCGCTCCCAAGCTAATGCATGGCAAGACAAGTGAGATCGAGCATGACGGTCGCACTATCTTCGAAGACATTCCCTCTACAACGACCTGCACACGCTATCACTCGCTGATCGTCGCTGAAGAAGGCTTCCCGAAAGAACTTGAAATCTCGGCCCGCACCGCCGACGGCGAAACCATCATGGCGATGCGTCATCGTGAGCTTCCCATTGAAGGCGTGCAGTTTCACCCTGAGAGCGTTCTTACCACGCATGGCAAGCAGATGGTCCGAAACTTCCTGAAGATGTAACCGTGGCGACCATCAAGCTCCATCACGTTGCCTTCTTCGCCGCGTTTGCAACGGCCGCGTATGCGCAACAGCCCATTGGCAGCGTTCCTCTTCAAAACGCGACCGTCTCAGGCGATCTCACCGTCAATAACGGTCGCGCAGTCCTGATCAGCAACACCACTGTCACGGCAAAAGACCACACCGCCGAAGTAACGCTCAATCGTGGCGGCTCGTTGCTGGTCTGCGCCACCAGCGGCCTGCATATCGCCGCGGGAAAATCAGTCGCCGGTGCAGAGCCACTACTGCTCTCACTGAATCGCGGAGCGATCGAGCTCCATACCACGGCGACTGCAAGTGACATGCTCATGACGCCCGATCTTCGCTTCACTATTCGCAGCGGCGGCCCACTCGACCTGCGATTGCGCGTCGCCCGCAACGGTGATACCTGCGTCGAGAATCGTGGCTCTAACGCGCCGGTGCTCGGCATCTCCGACCAGTTCGGTGAATCGAGCTACGAGGTGCGTCCTGGCCAGCACATCATGTTCGAGCACGGCGATCTCAAAGAAGTTGTAGACAATGAAAGCGCCCCTTGCGGCTGCCCGCCTGCGCCAACGGTCTCTGTCGCAACTGCTGGCACAACCTCCTCTGCACCGGCGAAGGCAGGCAGCACGGTCGCCGAGCAGCATCCCTTCCCTGCTGCAATTAGCGATGATCTTGCGCCCGCTGCGCCTGTCGGCAACTCCGCGCCCGCCGGCGAGACGCATACCCAGATTTCCACTGCACTCAGCTACGATGCGGCCCATCCCGACACGCCACCACCTAGCACTGTCGAACCCGCGTCCGCTCGTCCGGCCACTTTAGGATCACCCGCTAGCACCGGCATCAAACCTAGTTCAACGCCTTCGCCCGCTCCCGCCAGGACCAATGATCTCATCCACGCTATCGGCCGTCTCTTCCACAAACTCTTTCATCCCCACAGCAATCCCGCATCCGATCGCTCTGCCTGACAGCTGCAGAGCATAAGAGGTGGGCGAAGGTCTTGCTGCTTTTCGGCTAATCTTCGACTTCCATGCGGCGGTTGGGGAGTCTTTTCATGACATTGGCGAGACGACTGAGGAGGGTAGTAACAACATCAGGATTGCGGAGGATTCTGAGTGAGAGCGTGAGACCGAGGGTATTGAGTGAGCCGAGGGCGAATCCTTTGACCATGCGTGAGAAGCCCGTGGGGGTAGCTTCAAAACGGCCGTTAACTGTGAGGGTGTCGAAGCCAAATTCGTTGTCGAAGATGAAGGCGAGCGAAGCGGAGTGCATCTGGACCTCTGAGGCGGTATTGGGCGGGAGGATAGAGAAGCCATCGACAACAGACAGGCGAATGACTTGGTTGGTGTCGGTGAGGCCTACGATGACGGGGTAGAAGATGCCAAAGACGGGAAGCGCGCGAAGGAGGCGGATTACAAGGCGGGAGTTCTTCTTATAGAGGCGGTTGCGGTAGACCGCGAATTTTTGTTCGAGGATCGGGACAGGGACGCTGGACTCCAGCGGAAGGAGCGGGAGCGAAGTGAGATTGGCATAGACGGAGGAGAACCGCGCTAAGGCGGAGTCGTTGCAGTGGGGCGCGCCGGCCTGCCAGGAATCACCGGGGTAGAGAACAACAGCCGTGGTGCCAGAGTGGTCAATGGCCTGGGCGGCGAGGGCAGGGGTATTGATTGAGTCGTTGAGATAGAAGTTCTCGGGATTGGCGAAGTAAGAGAAGCTGGCAAACGGGATGACAAACCGCGGCTGCAGAACCCGGATCTGCGCGCAGACTGTATTAAGTTTTTCACGGGCTGCTTCTTCGCGAAAAGTCTTATTGTCGCGTCCACCCTTCCAGGCGGCGTAGCTGAATTGCGTGAGTAGCACGTCGGGATGGCCAGCTGCCTTGAGGGCGCGACCAATGTCTTTTTCGGCGCGCATCGGGCAGTCGTTGAGGTTCATCACCCTGGTATGGCCGTCGTCGAGGAAGAGCCATGAGTCGTAGAAGTCGGATTTGCCAACGCGGACGGTGACACCATCGCCAAGAGAGACGAGATCACTCTCGGCGATCTCCTGCACGCGGAAGCCGCGAGCTTCGCAGAAGGATTTGACGCGACCATCGCGGGTCTTCTGGAAGAGGATGGTGATCTTGTCAGCATGCGATTTGGCGATCTCGAAGAGGAACTTGGGAGAGAAGTGATCGGGATGCTCATGTGAGAGCCAGATGTAGGTGACACCATCCATGATCTCGGCAGTGGCGACGGGAGTGGGGCTGAGTAGAAGCCAGCCATTGTTGAAGACAGGACCGTCGAGCCATGGATCGCAGAGAATGCCGAGGTTGCCGATGCGGATTTTGACGCAGGCGTGGTTAATGAGAGTGAAATTCATGCCGTGCCTCTCGGCCAGCCAATATAGCATATAACAAGAACTCCACAACATTTACAATCAATCTGTTGGGTCAACCGATGCCCGCAAAATCCACCCACACCCTATAGGAGTTCCCTTATGTCCATTCCCGCCACGCAGATGCGCCCGGGCATGATTATCAAGTTCAAAGATGACCTTCATCTGGTCTTCTCCGTCGAGCACCGCACGCCGGGCAACCTGCGCGCCTTTATCCAGGCCAAACTGCGCAACGTCCGCACTGGGGCGATGTTCGTCGAGCGCTTCCGCTCGCCCGACCCTATCGATCGCGTCATTGTCGACGAGGTCAAGATGGAGTATCTGTACAACGACGGTGACGATTACTACTTCATGGATGAGAATTTCGAGCAGACCATGCTGAAGCGCGATACGCTGGGCGATGCGGTGGATTACCTTCTACCTAACCTGACCATCGCCGTCAGCTTCCACGATGGCAAAGCTGTCGGTATTGAGCTGCCGAATGTCGTTGAGATGACGGTCGTCGAGACCGAGCCAGGCATCAAGTCGGCTACCGCCTCATCGGTTACAAAACCAGCCAAGCTCGAAACCGGACTTGTCGTTCAGGTGCCGCCCTTCATCAATGAAGGCGAAAAGATCCGTGTCGACACCGCCGAAGGCGCGTACATGAGCCGCGCCTAGAGCTTTTTCTACGGGCACGACGTTTGCTATCTACTCCTTCAGATGGCTCTTGCTTCTTTAGGGCCAAAGGCCCGTTTCATACCAGCCTAGGGCGACTTCATTTGGCCAGCTTTGCTGGCCAGATGAAAAGCCCTAGGAAAGATTCATACAAATCCGAGCGCTGTAAGCGCGACATATTTGCCCTACTCTGCGGGCAGCGTTGCCATATCGATCACGAAACGGTACTTCACATCGCCTTTAAGAACCCGCTCATAGGCTTCGGGCAGCTTCTCAATCGAGATGATTTCGATATCGGAGACGATGTTGTGCTTTGCACAATAATCCAGCATCTCCTGTGTCTCGGCCATGCCGCCGATCATCGAGCCAGCCAATGAACGGCGATTGGTAAGCAGCGCGCCAAGCTGAAGCGTCGGCGGAGTATCCGGTAATCCCACTGAGCACATCGTTCCATCCAGCTTCAGCAGGCCAAGATAAGCGCTGAGATCGTGCGGCGCAGAGACGCAATCAAGCACAAAGTCGAAGCTGCCAGATTGCCTGGCCAGTGCTGCCGGGTCTTTTGTAACGACCACTTCGTCTGCGCCCAGCTTTTTCGCATCTTCGATCTTGCTCTCAGAAGTCGTGAACTGGACTACATGCGCTCCAAAGGAGTGCGCAAACTTCAGCGCCATATGTCCAAGGCCGCCAAGTCCGACAACACCAACCTTCATCCCTTTGCCGACCTTCCAGTGACGTAGTGGAGAGTAGGTCGTAATTCCCGCACACAGCAGAGGCGCTATGGCTGCAAGCTCCAGATCCTGCGAGATGGTGAACGCATACTTCTCATCGACAACGATGTTGTTGGAATATCCACCAAACGTCATGTCGCCGTTGTAATCGCGCCCGTTGTAGGTAACGACCATCCCTTTAGTGCAATAAGGCTGCGCTTCGGCCCTGCAGTTTTCGCAGACGCGGCAGGAGTCCACCATCACGCCAACGCCGATCAGATCGCCTTTTTTGAACTTCTTCACCGACTTGCCCGTTTCGGCGACATAACCGACGATCTCATGTCCCGGAACCATGGGATAGATTGCGCCGCCCCATTCGTCACGTACCTGGTGGATGTCGGAGTGGCAGATGCCACAATAAGCAATCTTGACGACGACATCGTTTGGGCCGGGCTCTCTCCGCTCAAAGCTGAAAGGAACAAGCGGTGACTTCGGGTCGTGTGCAGCATAGCCATGAGATTTCATCGAAACTCCAAATCTTATTCGTTATAGTGCAGCAGGCTGAAGACGTCGTACTCCTGGAACTTATCGCGGCCTTTCAGGAAGTCAAGTTCAACCGCAAAACCCAGACCTGCGATGACGCCGCCGAGTTGCCGTACCAGCTCGACCGTAGCCTGCATGGTTCCACCAGTGGCAAGCAGATCGTCGACGATAACGACGCGCTGTCCTGGCTGAATCGCGTCCAGATGGATCTCCAGTGAGTCGGAGCCGTACTCCAGATCGTAGGTTACGCGAGCAGCCTTTGCCGGCAGCTTATTCGGCTTGCGCACTGGCACAAAGCCCGCATTCAAGCGATAGGCCAGCGCCGGACCGAAGATAAAGCCGCGAGCTTCGATGCCGAGAACCAGATCGATCTCCTTGCCGATGTAATAGGCGGCGAAGGCGTCGATCAACTGGGCAAAGCCGGCCTTGTCCTTGAGCAAGGTAGTGATGTCGTAAAAGAGGATCCCGGGTTTGGGAAAGTCGGGAACGGTGCGGACAAGTTCTTTCAAAGGTTCGCAGTTATGGGACATCGGTTGTTTACCAGGCTCCTTCAATCTCAAATGCGCCGAGGTTTGCGCCTTCGCTCTCGGCCAGCTCATGTTCAATGACGGCATCGACACGACTGCCACGCGAACCTTTGCGCAGCGCATCCTTCAATTCCGCTAAATCTTCGGCATCTCCTGCGGCGACCACTTCTACATGTCCATCATCAGTGTTGCGGACCCAGCCTTTCAGGCCGATCTCCGAGGCTTCGCGCTGCACAAACCAGCGAAACCCGACACCCTGCACGCGGCCTTTGACCAGGTAATGACAGACCATCGCGATCAGAGAACCATGTGGTCAGGAGGAACCTGAACTGGTCCCTGGTTATCGCCCGGAAGGCGGCCTAGCTCCAGCTCCGGCTGAATGTTTTCGTTGATCACAGGCAGGCTGGGAAGCTTGTCGGTGCTCCCTGCCTCGCGGACAACGGCATCCGCGTGGGTCAGGACCTCATCGACCGTCATGGTATACATCTCGCGTCCATTATCGTAACCGGACTCGATGGCGTGCTTGAGATAGCGGCCTGCTGTCTGGGCAGCGAGCCGGTCGGTAATGACGTGGTTATTGCGGCGCTTCTGCTCTACCCAGGCAAGGTTCGGCATGGCGATCCAGACCGTCTTGCCATTCACGGAAAAGCGAATGTCAGTCGCGTCGGCATGACGCGTGGCGATGGCAACCACTGTGCCTTTCCAGAGGCAGCGGAGCTGCTCACCTGTCCAGCGGTCGGTTACTGTGAAATCTTCATACATGGCTGATTCAAGATTAGTTCAGCAGAGAGCGTTGGGCAAGATTCGGCGATTTGACGGGATCGAGGCTAACTTCTTGAAAACTCGGCTAGTCGTACGTATACCTCTCAGCCAGCGGTATAGTTGTCAGGTATGAAATCAGCCTGCGGTCGTTGCTTTTGCCTCTGCTGTGCCCTTTTTCTTGCGCCGTTCTCAGGTTTTGCACAGCAGGTCAGCTTTCATATCAAGCCGGTGGCGCCGATTCCGGAGCTCCGTGCTAAAGCCCTAAAGGCGCAACCTCCGCATGAGCAGGGCCCTTTCCGCAAGCCCGATCTCGTGGAGCTGGTGAAGCTCGACCCGACCATCAAGCTGGACATCCGCTATGCCACCACCAACGACTTTCTGGGTACGCCGGTTTACACCCAGGCACGAGCATTTCTGCAGCGTCCTGCGGCGGAGGCCCTCGTGCGGGCGAGCCAGTGGCTGAAGCCGCACGGATATGGCCTGATTATCCACGACGGCTACCGCCCCTGGTACGTCACAAAGATATTCTGGGACGCCACACCTGACGATAAAAAGATCTTTGTCGCCAATCCGGCTGATGGCTCCAAACATAATCGCGGATGCGCGGTAGACCTTTCACTCTACGATCTGAAGACAGACAAAGAGGTGCAGATGCCGAGTGGATACGACGAGATGACGCCGCGCGCCTATGCTGACTATCCCGGTGGCACAGCAAAGGAACGCGAGCTGCGCGCTCTGCTGCGACAGGCAATGGAAGCCCAGGGGTTCAAGGTCATCCCGAACGAGTGGTGGCATTTTGATTACAAGGACTGGCGCAAGTATCCGATTATGAACGTCAGGTTTGAGGACATCGGGAAACAAAGCAACTCAACGGATCATTGATGCGGGCAGCGGCGGCAGCTTCCAACGGCGCTCCAACTGCTTATACTGCGCTGCTGGCAATTGCACAAGCAGAGGCTTTCGCGCTGGATCCAACCAGCGTAACAGCGCCTCGACATCGCTCTGCGGCATAGCGGTGCATCCGGCGGTGCCGTGGCTTGCATCCTGCCAGATGTGAAGGAAGATGCATGAGCCGCCACCCGCTGTGGGCATTTCGGCACTTCCATCGGCGATGTGGTTGTGATCGACCACAATGCCCCAGCGATAAGATTCGCCGGTGTTGCGCATGTGCTCGGAACTGTTCCAGTCCGGCGTGACTGCGGAGCGATCGACGATGCGGTCGTAATGCTTCGAGTTCACATCATCCACGCATTCGATCGAGGGCGTTAGCTCCAGGTATGGCAGCTTCATCCCCTGCAGCGGCTGGGATGCATAACCGAATGCTGTGCCGAGCGTAAAGATTCCTGCCGGCGACTTGCCATCGCCTTCCCTTTTGACCGGATCAGATGCCGCGCGGATTCCTGGCTTGTCCGTTGCTATAACGCCGCTGCCCCACGCAAGGCCATGCTTGCCAATGACAATCGCAATAGGCTCCCCGACAGCTCGCCATGGTTGTTTTGAAGTAGAGCGTTCGTATCGCTGCAAATGCCCCTGAACGGCATCCCAATCCGGTGTTGTAACAACAATCATCTGGTTTGAATGCGCAAAAGCATTGGGTTGAGCCATGGCAGTCGCACCCCCGAAAGTAAGCAAGAAAAGGCACAGCAGCAGGGACAGAGATTTCATTCCATGCAGTGTATGCCAGAGATTCCGAAGAGCGCCTTGAAATATTTCAAACTCCCAGCTCGGCGCGGATGGCATTGGCGATAGTGTCGGCGTGGCGGCGCATCAGCGGCTCGGATTCAGCCTCAATCATGACTCTCGCAAGGGCCTCAGTCCCGGAGTAGCGGATGACGACCCGGCCTGAGTCTGCCAATTCCTGCTCCGCAGCATGGATCGCCGCGACGATTGTGGGGATTGTTTCCAGAGGCTTCTTTTCGCGCACTTTGACGTTGACGATAACCTGAGGAAAGACTTTGAGATCGGCAACTAATTCGCCGAGCGATTTGCCGCTGCGGTGAACGGTATCAAGCACAAGCAATGCGGTAAGCAGACCGTCGCCAGTGGTGCTGCGTCCGTTGAAGATGATGTGGCCGGACTGCTCGCCGCCGAGCGCAGCTCCTGTGGACAGCATCTGTTCGAGAACATATTTGTCGCCAACTGCGGCGCGGAGCATCTGGATGCCACTGCGTTTAAGTGCAGCCTCAAGCCCCATATTAGACATCGTTGTAGCAACAACGGTGTCATTGGTGAGCAGTCCGCGCATCTGAAGATCGCGCGCGGCGATCAGCAGGACAGCATCGCCATTGACGACGCGCCCATTTTCGTCGGCAAAGAGCGCACGGTCGGCGTCGCCATCAAAGGTAACTCCCATGGAGGCCTTTTGCACAGCAACCTCAGCCGCGACGATGTCCGGATGAAGCGCACCGCAAAACTCATTAATGTTATAGCCGTCGGGGCTGGCGTGAGTAATGATGACCTCGCCTCCCAGGTCCGCGAAGAGCTGTGGCGCAACGGAGCTGGCAGCGCCGTTCGCGCAATCGACAACGATGCGTTTGCCATCAAGCGAAAGGCCGGGAACAGCAGCCAGCAAAAAACGGATATATTCGGCACGATCAGCTTCATTTACCGGCGGAGCAGGTGGTGCAGTTTCGATGGGAGCCGCGGCATCGATACGGCGGAAGATCTCTTCTTCGATTGCGATCTCGGTAGCATCGGGGAGCTTGAAGCCATCCGGGCCAAACAGTTTGATACCGTTGTCCTGCCAGGGATTGTGAGAAGCGGAGATGACGATGCCGGTGCTGAAGCGATGGCTGCGCGTAAGAAAGGCAATCGCCGGAGTGGTAATTACACCGGCGCTTTCCACGCTGGCGCCGCCTGCAGTCAGGCCCGCAGTGAGAATTGCAGCGATAGACTCGCTGGATTCGCGCGTGTCCATACCCAGCAGAACACGAGGTGAAGATTCAGTTGCCTTCAGGGAATGGGCGAGAGCCAGTCCAATGGCATAGACGGTGGGACCATCGAGCGGGGGTTGTCCCGCAACACCGCGTATACCGTCAGTTCCAAAGAGTTTCTTCATGCGTTGCCGTTCTCCGTTTTGCTCTCCGTTACTTTATTGTCCAACACTTTAGCCGTCAATGACCCTTCGGCAAGGCGGACCCGTATATCGTCACCGGGGACGGCTTGCGCCCCAGAGCGCAGGAGAGCACCCTGTTGCGAATACACAAGAGCATACCCTCTTGATAGCACAGCAAGTGGCGAAAGCGCCTCAAGACGAGAAGCCGCGTGATTGAGCCGGATCTGCTTACGAGCGGCAATCTGGGTCGAACCACGCAGAAGGCGTGCATTCGCATCTTCGAGACCACGATGCATAGTGGCGATTCGGACTGCGATGTTCTGGCGGTGTAACCGTGCGCTCAGAGCAGCCAGTCGCGTTTCGTCGCGGCTGTTGCGCCAGGCAACGGCAGCATTCAAGCGCAAACCAAGCTCATCGATGCGCTGGTCATGGCGGCTGATATTGTCGCGCAGTCGATTGAGTACTGCCTCTGATGAGAGTTGAGCAAAATGCTGCCGGGCCAGGAGAAGATGATACCGGCCAGCACGATCAATCCTGGTAGCAAGGTTCTGAATCTGCTCTTCGATGCGGTGCTGCGCCGCGGTGACAAGCTCAGCAGCGGCTGACGGTGTTGGTGCGCGGAGGTCGGCGGCAAAGTCTGCGATGGTGAAGTCGGTCTCATGGCCGACAGCGGAGACGATGGGAATCTTCGACTCAGCAATGACCCGCGCAAGCGCCTCATCGTTAAAGCCGGAGAGGTCTTCCAGCGAACCACCACCACGGGCCAGCACAATGATGTCTACGAGTGAGGGATGGGCATTGAAGTAGCGAATTCCCGCAGCGACTGTTGTGCAACATGTAGGACCCTGCATGGTCGCGGGATAGACCAGCAAGTTAATTCGCGCATGACGGCGACGGGCTACAGTGACAATATCGTGGATGACAGCACCGGCTGGCGAAGTAATGACGCCGACGCACCTGGGAAACGCTGGCAGAGGGCGCTTGCGGCTGGCATCGAAGAGTCCCTCAGCAAGCAGACGAGCCTTAAGCTGCTCAAAGGCAAGCTGAAGCGCACCGGCTCCACGTGGTTCCATAGTCTCCGCAATGAGCTGAAGCTGACCGCGGCCTTCATAAATGGAGATACGTCCACGAACAAGGACCGCAAGCCCATCCGCGGGGCGGAAGCGGAGCAACTGTGCCTGGCGGCGAAACAGAACAACAGGAAGCTGTGCTTCGCCATCTTTGAGCGTGAAGTAAATATGGCCTGAAGGCGCAGAGCGAAAGTTCGAGATCTCCCCTTCAACCCAGAGATCGGGATACCCGCCTTCGAGCCTGCGGCGGACGTCAATCACCAGGTCGCGGACTGTCCAAATACGTCGCTGCTCTGGTGCTGGAAAAGTGACCTCGATTTTTTCCAGGATTCCTGTTGTTGCAAGTGACTCTTCCAAAGCCGCCGGTGATGGATTGAACTCAGTCGGCTCCTGCTCAGAGAAGAAGAGGTCCGCCTGAATGGGCATACGCTTTCTGCGGCCTGCTCGCAAACTGGCCAGTGTCGGTGGTTTGGCGTCTTTCTCAGCCATATCGCCGAGTCTAGCACCACACATCAGCGGCGAAAGTGGCTGACGATCCAGAGCAGAAAGCTCAATAAAGCGCTTAGCAGAATGCAGGTTACCAGCGGGAAAGAAAAGGACCAGCCGCGTCCTCGCCAATGAATATCTCCCGGCAAACGTCCCAATGGAATATTGAGCCGGTTCAGACCAAGGATCGCCAACCCCATCACAATAAGGAGGAGGCCAAAGAAGATCAAAATGCGGCCAAGATCGGACATCGAAGACAGGCTATCTGAAACTAGCTTGCGACCGCCAGCATGGAAGTGGCCTCGCGGAGCAACTCCGAGGGCTGGCAGGGCTTGGTTAGAATACCGACCCGATGCGCGAGCTTATCCGTCTGTTCGCGCACATTTTTGAGATTGGAATAGAAGCCCGTCAGGACAATGATGCGGCAGGCGGGAAACTCACGCGTTACATCGCAGACGAGAGCAAGGCCATCCCTGCCCGGCATGGAGACATCACAAAGAAGTAGGTTTGGTGTGAAGGTACGTGCGACTCTCATGGCCTGGTCCGCAGAGTATGCGGCACGAACCTGAAAACCACTCTTCATAAAGATCAGCGCAAGTGTATCGGCCACCAGACGATCATCATCAACAACCAGGACTCGCTGCATGGGGAAGTCTCCTGCCAATTATTTCTGGTGAAGATGCAACTGCGTTTAGATTAGGCCCGAAAAATTGGGCTTGTCCAATGAACAAACAGTTAATTTGCATCACGGCAGAAAATTAAGACAGGCGCAAGGCCGAGTTACAAGTAAATCCGAATCAATGAATCGAGGCGGTGGAAGGGTTCAGCTTCTGAGCTGCCAGCATACCGGCTACGCTCTTGCCGTCTTTGTCCTTCAATTTAGCATAGATCTTTTTCGCATCCTCAGGTTTTCCCTGAGTTTCGTAGAGATCTGCTAACTGAAGCTGTGCGAGCCCGGCAGGAACAGAAGTCGTAGGTTTTGCAGTCAGTTCGTTATACAAATCGATGGCCTGAGCATCGCGTCCCGTTTGCCGGTAAAGATTGGCCAACGAAAGTTTAGCCAACGACGCCAATTCACTGTTCCAACCGCCGGCAACCTGCTTCAGGGTGCTTTCGGCAGCCGCATTGTTGCCAGCCTCAATATAGGTAAGGCCGCCAAAGTATCGGGCAGTTTTGCCGTCCGGCATCATACTGTACTTATCGGCTGCCGCCATAAAAAGTTGATTGGCAGCTTTGGCCCGGGCCTGGACCGAAGGATAAGTTTTGACTCCGGGAGGGACGGGCTGTCCGGGTTCGGCGAGCGGCGTCTGGTACTCCTGCATGGCGGCGCCAAAGGCGGTGGCAGCAGCCTGGCTGCGGTTGCTGTAAATCACGAAGCTGCCAACCACGATGATAATGGCCGCCAGTAGGATAGAGCCCACGACAATAACGGTATGGCGGTTCTCGCTGGCCCATTCGAGGCCGTGCTGCGCAGTGTCGATGTACTGATCGTGCTTGAGAGCTTGCTTGGTCTGCTGATCCACTGAGCTGAGTCTTCCTTTGGCTCGCTACGGTCTGCCCGTTTTGAGAGAACTGGTTGCGCGAGGGTACCCGACGCAGAAATTTAAGTTTATCAGCGACATAGCCAATTTGTACTCGTCGCAACGGACTTATTGAACAATAGAGATAACTACTTTGGAATGAATAAATTATCTTCAGGAGCCGGAAGGCAAAGACTGGACCTTCTCAAGTGCCATCGCCCCAAATCGGTGTTGAATGAAAAAGCCCATCTTCTGGTAGAGCTTGACGGCCTGATGATTAGCCTCGGTCACGGTCAGAGTGATCGACCTGAAGCCAGAGGCAGCTACATGCCGCATACAGTGACTCAGAAGCGTCTGCCCCAGATGATGACCGCGGCGATGACCGGTGATACAAAGCTGAGTAATGTGCGCGACCTCATCGGCCACGCGAGAGCAGAGCACAGCTCCGATCAGCACACCGGTATCCTCCTCACAAAGCACCCAGGAGTGTTGTGCATCGAAGACCCCACAACCGGGAAAGCGCACAATATTGTGCAGAAAGCGTAGCGAACCATGAAGCGAGCAGTACTGATCGTTGATGAGCGCATCGATATGACCGGTATAAGCCTCATGAATCAGCTCTGCGACGGCCTGGTAGTCCTCCGAAGACCAGCGGCGCACCACCACACCGGAAGAAAAATCCGGTTCAGGATGAGCCTGCTGCCATCCATCCGCGCCAAAATCGTACTCCATAAAGAGACGTGGGTATAAGGTAAAGCCCGCATCCAGAAATATCTGGTCCAGCGTACCTGCGTTATAGAGCAGAAGCTGCGATTCGATACGGTGAATTCCAGGAGAATGCAGAAGCAGATCGAGCAAATGCTGCAGAAGGATGTGCATCACCTGCAATGTCTGTTCCTGATTACCCGCAACTGCATAGACATCGCCAATTACAGCTTTGTTGCCTTCGTATACACAAAAGGCATAACCGCAGATGCGCCCGCGATCGAGAGCGACAAAGCCGGGCAGGATATGCGAGTCGAGATACTGCAACAGAAGTTCTGTTGAGCCACGATAGTTCCATCGCAACCGCTGCTGCCATACTTCGGCCTCGGATTCGAGTAAAGGCCTCAGCTGGCGCGCGGAGAAATGCCGAAGGTCGAGAATCTCGAGTTGGGTGGCGACTGGCACAGAGGTCTTTCCGTCGAGCTTATAAGAAATTGACAGAGAGGTTAAGAACAGATGAGATTTTTCTCTGCTGACGTGCCATGTTCAACGTGATACCGAGCAGCAGACCGATTATTGTCGGGCATAAACCTTATAGATCTCAAGACCTTGTGTCTCGTAAAGGAAGAGCGGCTTATATACGCGGTTACCAAGGCATCGATTCAGATCAGCAGTCTTACTGGAAGGAATTACAAGCAGGTGTTCCTCCGCAGGAACGCTGGCGGCGCAATTGTCAACATCGTAGTGAATGAGCGGGCTGTTGCGGTAAAAAGCTAAGCCGTAGTCCATGTCACGCTTCACCTGATCCAGCGCTACCAGCTTTTCTCCTGGAGCGATGCGTTCAATCTCGCGTGCCAAAGGACGGGCGGAGTAGTTGAGATCGAGTTCTTTGCCGTGGAAGCCAAGCAGGAAGACAAGCGTGACGACAACAGGAATAAAGGTCGCGTTAACCAGTTGCGGAATTCCCCAGCGATGAATGATCCACCAGACGGCACCAGCGATAACGATCGCAGATCCTCCCGCTGCCAGCAGCCAGCCAGCGGAGGGAATGATGGTCTCGTATTTCATATGCTGCGGCGCCAGCAGAAGAACAAAGACCAGAATGGCGCAGACAGCGGTATGCGCCCAGAGCAGCCACTGCGGCAGTCCGCAGCGACGATTGCGGTAGAGATAATCGGCCGTCAGAATGGTCAGCGGAGGAATCGAAGGCAGAATGTAACCCGGCAGTTTCGATCCGGAGAAGGAGAAAAAGACAATAGGAAAGAGAGTCCAGAGGACGAGAAATTCAGGGAATGCATCTCCAGCACGGCTGTGTCCCAGATACCGCTGCGGATTGTGACGCACTTTCCACTCTGCAATCGACACGTCAATGGAATCGATGAGGGCGCGGATAGCGATTGCTGTCCACGGCATCAGCCCTATCAGCAGCACCGCTAAATAGAACCAGAATGGCTGATGGTGCTGGTAACGGTTCGTAGCGAATCGCTCCAGGTTGTGCTCAAGGAAAAACAACCGATAGAAGGTTGGGTTCTTCCATTGCACAGCAATGTACCAGGGCAGCACCATCACCGCGTATAGCAGCAATCCCGGCCACCAGATCGTCCGGCGTAACAGCGACCACTCCCGCCGAAGCCCCGCAAAGAGAAGAATGATAACCAGAGCAAGAAACGGAGCTACGGGTCCTTTTGCCAGCGTTGCTGCTGCGCCGAAGAAGTAGAGATCGAAGAGCCAGAACTTCTTTCCGGTCTCGTACCATGCATACCAGCCGAGCATCCCAATACAAAAGGGTGCGGCGAGCTGCATGTCGGTCGAAGCCCCGCGAGCAAAGCTGAAGACAGCAATACTGGAGGCCGTGATAAGCGCGGCATTCAGGTGCCCCCCAGGGCGGAAACGCCGCATGTGCAGAAAAATGAGCACAAAAAGAGCAAAGGCGCCCGAAGATGACGGCAGTCGCGCCGACCAGTCGGAGACGCCAAACTCCTTAAAGAAGCTCATCGCTCGCCAGTAATAGAGCGCGGGCTTTTCCAGCCACGGCTTGCCATAAAGGATCGGCGTAATCGTGCCGCCAATCAGGCAATGATAGGAATCATCCAGTGCTTTAGGACTCAGACTATGCGGAACGATTTCAGCATGAAGCTGCTTGCATATCTCATTGTGCTGGGCAAGCATCTCGCGCGCGACCTGAGCATAGCGAGGCTCGTCGGCGCCTACCAGGCCAAGCTGATCGCCGCCAACAAGAGGAACCAGCCCGTAAAGAAGCAGAAACCCGGTGACGATACAGAGGACGAAAAACTCATGCGGAGATTCGGCGGCAAACCCCTTCCAGAGATCGCGAAGCCAGACGACAGGTGCGCGTTGTTTCCATGCGCCGGCAGAGGCGGGTTGCTGAAGATCGCTCATTGAATCAGGTAATCGAGACAAGGCTAACAGAGTCCCGCGCGAAGCTGTGTCAGTATGCGCTCCGTAGCCACGTTCAGTGGACCATCCACCGTGCATCCGCTGGCACTGCGGTGACCACCGCCGCCAAAAGTTTCGGCGACACGTGCGACATCAAGCTTGCCTTTGCTGCGGATGCTCAGACGAAACTGGCCGGTCTCAGGAACTTCACGCAGAAAGACCGCGGATTCAATATCGGCAATGCTGATAAGGTAATTGACCACACCTTCGCAATCCTCCGGCTGAGCGCCAGTGCGCTTCATATCATCGCCAGTAATCCAGGTCCAGGCGACATTGCCGTCGCATTGAAGATTGGAGAGAGCAGCGCCGAGGAGATGGATTTTGCTGGCGGAGTTGGAGAAATAAACATCACGGGCAATCTTGCCGGGATCTGCTCCACACACAGCCAGCTTGTGAACAATATCAAAAGTCTCTGCATTGGTACAGGCATAGGTAAAGGCGCCGGTGTCAGAAAGAATGGCAGTAAAAAGGCATGTGGCAATACTGGGAGTAATCTCGACCTTTGCCTGAACAGCGATGCGATAGATCATTGCTCCCAGCGCGCAGGCATGTTCGTCGATCCAATTGACTGACGCAAAGTGGCGCCCGCTGGCATGGTGATCGATATTAATCAGAGGCCGGTTCTCGTCAAGGCCGAGCAGACCTGTACGCGGAATACCGTCGCACTCCAGCAGGACCGCAGGGATGGAGTGATCGGCTATGTCAGCGGCGGATGGCGTGTGGTGGATGCGCTGAACGTTGGGCAGCGTGTGATAGATCAGAGGGACCGCGTCGGCAAAAACAATGTCGGTCTGCCGGCCCATCTGCTCAAGAATCTCGGCCAGCGCAAGCGCGGAACCGACTGAGTCGCCATCTGGACGTGCATGAGAAGTAAGAATGAATCTCGGGCTGGCGCGAAATGCGTCAAGAAGCGCGGCGATCTCGGTTTCGTGAGTGGTCATGATTGGGCGGAAGCTGCTTTCTTTTCTCGTTTATGTATTCGTTCAAGCAGCTCGTTCATTCGTCCTGTAAGTTTTTCTGAGCGGTCGATAACAAACGAAATCTCGGGGACATGCCGGACTCCCATCCGTTCGCGGAGTTCCGAGCGGATGTACCCACGAGCGGCAGTCAGGGCTTCCAGAGTGGATGCCTCTTCCTTCTCCGTGCCATGCACTGCAACAAAGACACGGGCCGATTTGCCGCCGGGGGCAAGCACAACATCGGTAACATAACTGGTAGCAATGCGTGGGTCGGAGAGTTCTCCTTCCAGCATTGCGCCTATCTCATCGGTAAAGGCATTGGCCACCCGATTGCGGTGATACGTTTTCGCTCGTTGTTCGGGCATAAATATACGGTGAACGGTTGAGAATATCAAAGATCGTCCATTTGACCTAGCGGTATGATTGGACGTGGAAAATATCGGCTATTCCGGCAGGATTTCAGCATAAGAATCCACAACTTCGGCTCCCAATCCCGTGGCCAACCGTTGCACCGCGCCGTCGATAAGCTCGATCTGCCGGGTCAGGTAGTCCGTTGATGGAGAGATCGCAGCGATCCCAAGCGTGACACGATTCCAGATCATCCCGTCGTCGAGTTCGGCAATTGAGAGATTAAAACTATGGCGGAGCTTGTCTTTAATAGAACGTGCGACCTGACGTCGGTCTTTAAGTGACTGGGCATGTGGGATTTCAAGTTCGATGGTCAGCTTTGCGAAAGGCATGTATGGAATCCGCCGTAGAATGCAGACTCACTTTGTTTATTGTAATCAGTCTATAAGTACATCTCGTAATTCCGTTTTTTCGTCTAAAACTAAGGTAATCCGAACTACTGTTACTCTTGTAAGCTGATGAAAAACCTGGTAGCAACAGGTCCTGCCTGGCAGATACTCTTAAATCAATTTTATGGTGAACATGCCATTAGCTGAGAGCCTCCCTGCAAGTCTGAAGGCTATCTGGACCGAAGAGTTACTGGATTCCCAGCCAGAGCAGGAATGCGAGGAACTGGTTCGATTCGCTGCGGCAATCTGCGGGGCTGAAACAGGATTGGTTACGCTGCTTGACGAACGGCAGCAATGGTTTCGCTCGACTGAAATATTGAAGTGGCGTGGAACTCCTCGCGAAGCTGCTTTTTGCTCTCATGTGATAGATCAGTCCGGACTTTTTGTTATTGCTGATTCTTCCAGAGACCCCCGCTTTATAGGGAATCCGCTGGTGATCAGTGAACCTGTGCTTCGCTTTTTTGCAGGTGTCCCCTTACGGACGACAGATGGAGATTTGCTGGGAACCCTGTCCGTGCTCGACACAATGCCACGTACTTTGAATGCAGAACAGGCACATGCGCTGGAAGTTCTGGGACGACAGGTGAGCGCTCGTCTTGAACTGCTGATACAGCGAACTGCACTGGAACGGGCACTTCGAGAGAAGGAAGCCTCTGCAGCCAGCTTGCGGGCAAGCGAAGAGCTGTTCCGGTCGTTCATGAACGCCAGCCCGTTTCTCAGCTACATCAAAGATGCCGCTGGACGGCTGCTCTTTTACAATCGCACCTTTGCCAGACGATTTGGTGTCAGCGAACATGCATGGCTGGGACGTACCGATGACCAGTTGTGGTCGCGAAACCAGACCAGAATTGAGCGAAAGCACGATCTTGAAATTATGGCGGGTGGCCAGATCGTAGAGAGCGAAGAGCAGTTCCTGAGAGCAGATGGAACAACAGGAGTGCTGCGGTCATTCAAATTTCCATGTCACGATTCGGCTGGAAATCTCCTGCTAGCCGGTGTCGCTGTTGATGTCTCGGAAGAAGTTGCCCATAAGGCTGAATTACAGCGTTACCAGCAGGAGTTGGAAGAGGCCAATGATCGTCTGCGCAAGCTGGCAGTAACCGATGAGCTGACTGGACTACGAAACCGGCGAGCTTTTGAAGAACGGCTGGTAATGGAGTTCTCCATGGCACGCAGGCGGCGACGCGAACTCTCGGTATTGCTGCTTGATGTAGATGACTTCAAGAAGGTCAACGACCAGTGGGGTCATGCTGCTGGCGATGAAGTGCTGCGGCGTTTAGGAGCGATTCTGCGAACCACCTGCCGTCTGCCCGACCTGCCCGCTCGTTATGGCGGAGAGGAATTCGTCATCCTCCTACCGGAGAGCGGCGAGAAGAGCGCTCTCGGCCTCGCCAGACGCATCATGGAAAGGGTCGCACACGAACCCTGGGAAAACGCGCCTCTGACCATCAGCATCGGAATGGCTGCCATGAATGATTCCGTGGTCAACGGATATCAATTGGTTGAGATGGCTGATGAAGCGCTCTATGCCGCCAAACGCGCTGGAAAGAACCGCGTAATGGTGCATCAAGGAGCCATTGGAATCGGCACTGCCGCAGCAATTCTTCCAGGTTCTGAACTACGTCCCTAGATAAATGGAAATAGCGAGCTAGAAGGAATCTAATTTCAGATTCCTTCTAGCTCGCTATGGAATGCCGCTCAAGGAGGTTAGCGGAGGCCCCCCGCAACCATGAGTGTTTCCCCTGTAATCCAGGAAGATTCGGGTGAAGCAAAAAAGACCGCGGCGGGAGAAATATCTTCAACCTGACCGATGCGGCCGAGAGGCGTTCTTGCTTCGAGCTGTTGGCGGAACTCCCCTTCTGAGAAGCCGCCAGCGTGGACGCCTTCCGTCTCCACCATGCCAGGATTGATTGAGTTGACGCGGATCTTCCGTGGGCCTAACTCTGCGGCAAGAACTCGAGTTGCAGTATCGACTGCGCCTTTGGTTGCGCTGTACACCACTGTATTCGGCGGAGCGAATGTGCTGGCAGAAGAACTGATATTGATGATGCTTCCACCCTCAGGACCGAAGTGGTTTGCCGCGGCACGCGAAGCAAAGATCAGACCGAGGACATTCAGGTCAAATTGCTTGTGAAAGTGCTCCTCCGTGACCTCTTCGACAGGTGAAAACTCATAAATGCCGGCGTTGTTGACCAGTATGTCGAGCTTGCCAAAGGTCTTCTTCGCCTCGTCAAAGAGATGGTCGATCTCTACAGGTTTAGAAAGATTCGCCTGAACAGCGATCGCCTTACCACCTTTGCGCGTGATCTCTTCGACTACCCGGTCAGCGCCCTCTTTACTCGACGCATAATTGACGACGACAGATGCGCCCTCCTGGGCAAAATATTTTGCAATAGAAGCGCCAATACCCTTGGACGCACCCGTTACGATTGCGACTTTCTCTTGCAGCCTGCTCATAGACATGCACCTCATCCAATCTGCTTATGTCGATATTTCGACAAGTATCTAATTGATGAATGAGTAGAATGAAAGATGCATTTCTCTTTGTGGATTAAATTCTGGCGAGCCGGTCAAGATAGGCCTGAAGAACATCTCGGCGCAGCGTATAGTTGACGAACTTGCCGCTACGCTTGGCCTCAATCAGCCCGGCATTCTCCAACTCCTTCATATGGTGCGAGAGCGTGGCAGGCGTAATCGGCAAACAATCACGAATATCGCCACAGGCACAAACACTATTGGAACTGCCGATCTTCTGGAGAATCTCGTATCGCCGCGGATCGGCGAGAGCACGGGCAATCAAAGAAAGCTGGCGTTCCGATAAGGCGATGCGTTTGGCTGCAGCCACATAAGTACTTTACTCGAAGCTCTAAGCATTGGGCTATCCGCAAGCAAAAAAGGCGCATCCGATTTTCGGATGCGCCTCTGGTAAAAATGGCTGGAGATTAAGGCTCTGCGTTTGGATCGGGAGCTTCGCCCGGTTCACGCTCTTCCATCTGCTTTGCGAGTTCCTCGCGCCGCTTCGCGCGGGCCTCCGCTCGCTTCTGTGCCTTTTCGTTCAGCTCGTGCTCAGCACCCAGGAGCTCGATGAATGCCATCTCAGCAGCATCACCTTTGCGGGCGCCGCTGCGCACAATGCGAAGATACCCACCGTTGCGTGCTCCATAACGGGGCGCAACCACTGCAAAGAGACGATCAACAGCTTCGGGGGTCATCAAGTAAGCGGCAGCTTGTCGGCGAGCATGTACGTCGCCCCGCTTGCCAAGAGTAATCATCCGCTCAACGAGCGGGCGAATGGCCTTGCATTTCGTAACGGTGGTCTCGACACGATCCATCAGAATGGTGGAAGTAACGAGGTTGCGCAGAACTGCGCGGCGGTGACTGGTATTACGTCCTAGTTTGTATCCTGCATTGCGGTGGCGCATTTTGATCTCCTTCGAGGTCCGCTTTTGCGAAGCTCGGATATTTCTCGGGATTAGGGACTAAGGGTCTTATCCCTAATCCCTGTTCCCTGTTTTCTGTTCCCTGCTTTTAGAAGTTCTCAGACTCGGCGGGAATATCGAAGTCATCCTCTTCGTCTTCTTCGTCGTCATCGTCGAAGTTGCCAAAGCTGGCGGCAAGGGTTGCTGCCGGAAGGACCGAGGTAGGTCCGGGCTGCGGATTGCCGTGCTCATCGATCTTCATGCCGAGAGAGAGACCCATCTGAGCGAGAATCTCTTTGATCTCATTCAAAGACTTGCGGCCGAAGTTCTTAGTCTTAAGCATCTCGGCTTCGGTCTTCTGGATCAGCTCGCCGATGGTGGCGATATTGGCGTTCTTCAGGCAGTTGTAGCTGCGAACAGAAAGCTCAAGCTCTTCAACCGAGCGATTGAGATTGTCATTCTGAAGCGCAGGACCGTCGTGCAGTCCATCGTGACCAGCTTCGAGCTCTTCCTCGAAGTTGATGAAGATGGTCATGTGGTCTTTGAGCAGCTTGGCCGAAAGGCCGAGTGCATCTGCGGGAAGAATGGTTCCATTGGTCCAGATTTCAAGTGTGAGCTTGTCGTAGTCCGTGATCTGGCCAAGACGAGCTGCTTCGACAAGATAGTTCACCTTGCGAACAGGCGAATGCACCGAATCGACCGGGATGAAACCCAGGCCGAGATCCGCGTCGAAGTTCTTGTCGGCAGAGACATAACCGCGACCACGCTTGAGTCGCATCTCCATGTCGATCTTGCCACCCTCGGAGACGGTGCAGATGTAAACGTCCTTGTCGAGAATCTCGACGTCTCCATCAGCCTCGATGGAGCCTGAGGTCACCACACCGGCCTGATCGGCGCGAAGATAAAGCGCCTTGGGGCCGTCACCATTGAGCTTGAAAGGAATCTGTTTCAGATTCAGGATAATGTCGGTCGCATCTTCAACAACACCGGCGATGGACTGGAACTCGTGCAACACGCCTTCGATGCGGACTGCGGTAACCGCTGCGCCCTCGATAGACGAAAGCAGGGTGCGGCGAAGTGCATTGCCGATAGTGTTACCAAAGCCGCGCTCAAATGGCTGCGCGGAAAACTTGCCGTATTTTTCGGTGAGTGTTTCGGTGTCAACTGCAAGACGCTTGGGCTTCTGGAATCCTCTCCAAAGCATGGGTGATCTCCTTTATCCGTCCTGGCCGCGAAGCATTCTGCGGACCGGCGGGTGGTTCGGTTGCGGGTTAGGTTGTAGTGAAACTGTTGTTCGCTCCTGGCTTTAGCAAAGCCAGGAGCGAACAACTAAAAGTTATTTCGAATAAAGTTCGACGATGAGCTGCTCGTTGACGGGGAGGTTGACATCTTCGCGCTTCGGCAGGGCCAGAACCTTGCCGGAGAGATTGTCGCGATTAATGTCGAGCCACTGAACCGTGCTCTGAGCGCTGGCAAAATTCTTCGACTCCTCGAGAATACCGAGCGCCTTGGAGCCTTCACGAACAGCGATCTCATCACCAACCTTGCACTGGAAGGACGGGATGTTGACCTTGCGGCCATTCACCTGAACGTGACCATGGCGGACAAGCTGACGCGCCTGACGGCGGCTGATCGCAAATCCGAGGCGGTAGCAGACATTGTCCAGGCGGGTTTCGAGCTGCTGCAGCAGAAGTTCGCCAGTAACACCGGTACGGTTCGAGGCCTTCTGGTAATAAGCGCGAAACTGTGTCTCAAGCGTGAAGTAGATGCGCTTGGCTTTCTGCTTCTCGCGAAGCTGGAGACCATAGCCAACAACCTTCTTCTGCTTCTTGGACTGGCCATGCTGGCCGGGGGGAAAGTTGCGCTTCTCTACGGGGCACTTCTCGGTGAAGCACTTGGCTCCCTTGAGGAAGAGCTTTGTTCCGTCGCGGCGGCAAAGGCGGCAGACGGGTCCTGTATAACGTGCCATTTGTTTCTATCTCCTGACTTCGGTTGTCGATCGCTTTACACGCTGGCTGCGCTTCATCACGATCCGGGTTTAGGTTCTCTCTGAAAAACAGATCAAGAGCACGAAGACGCAACCATTGATAGCGGTTGCGAGGACGTAGCTGTGAAAATACATCCCCTCGAGAAAGGACAGCAGACCCAGAATGAACCCCCAAACGAGGTAAGCCTTCCAGGTCTGCGCTTTCATAGATCAGACCCTACGACGCTTCGGCGGACGGCAGCCGTTGTGCGGCATTGGCGTAACGTCGCGGATGCTGCGCACTTCGATACCGGCAGACGCCAGCGCACGGATCGCCGATTCACGACCCGAGCCAGGCCCGGAGACGCGCACATCGACAGAGCGAAGCCCATGGTCACGCGCGGCAGTCGCTGCATTCACAGCAGCCTGCTGTGCGGCAAATGGCGTTCCCTTACGCGAGCCACGGAAGCCAAGCGATCCACTGCTCTTCCACGAAAGCGTGTTGCCCGCCTGATCGGTGATGGTGACGATTGTGTTGTTGAACGATGCCTGAATGAACACAAGACCGTATGGTACGTTCTTGCGCTCACGCTTCTTAAACTTCTTGTTCTTGCCAGTCTTGCCGGCAGCTTTCGTCTGTGTCTTCGCCATTTATTTCGTCGCTTTCTTCTTACCGGCAACGGTTCCCTTGCGCGGGCCTTTGCGGGTGCGAGCGTTGGTGTGGGTACGCTGGCCGCGGACAGGCAGGCTGCGGCGATGGCGGAGGCCACGATAGGACTGAATCTCGATGAGCCGCTTGATATTGAGCGAAACATCCTTGCGGAGATCGCCCTCGATCTGCCCCTCATCTTCGATGACCTGACGGATGCGGTTCAACTGGTCTTCATCAAGAGTGGCAATTTTGGCGAAGGGATCGACGTCCGCCTTGGCGAGAATCTTCGCCGCGCGCGAGTTGCCGATGCCGAAGATGTATGTGAGTCCGATGCGCACCTGCTTATTGTTAGGGACATCGACTCCAGCAATACGTGCCATGAGTTTCCTTTTCGGTTAGGCTCCTGGGACTGGCCGGGGAGCGGGGCTGAGGTTTTCGGTTCGTCCAGCGGGTTCAACGCAAGCCTTGACTTCGGCTAACTAGCCCGCAGGGGCCGATTGGGACGTGAAAGACAGAAACACGGTTCCTGCTTATTTCCTTTATCCCTGACGCTGCTTGTGCTTGGCGTTTTCGCAGATGACGCGCACAACGCCACGGCGGTGAATTACCTTGCACTTATCGCAGATCTTCTTTACTGATGCACGGACCTTCATGAAACTCCCTGAAACAGCTATTGGCTTCTAGTTCCTGGCTTTAGCCTGGAACCACTCGTCGATGGCTGATTATTGTTTCTTCAGCTACAGCTAAAAGCTAGTAGCTAAAAGCTTGTTTTTGTCTACTTGTAGCGATAGACAATGCGGCCGCGGTTGAGATCGTACGGGCTGAGCTCAATCGCGACTCGGTCGCCGGGAAGAATGCGAATGAAGTTCTTGCGCATGCGTCCAGAGACGTGAGCAAGCGCCTGATGCTTGTTTTCAAGCTCAACCTTGAACATGGCGTTTGGCAACGTCTCAACAACGGTTGCCATTACTTCAATTGCATCTTCCTTCGACAAACGATCTCCTTTGGAGAAAGCGGATGGAAAATCCGAATCTCCGTAACTTCTTCAGCGTGCTGCCTGGACTCTTTTCCCGGCTGGGTTCCTGCTGCACCTGCGGCATACTACGCGCAGCATCTTTTATCTTACCCTGAAACCGGATATTTTTCCTATAGCAACTTCCGCTGAGATGTAGCTCCTTTTTTGTCATTCCCGGAGGGAATCTGCGTTTGTGCGAATGACCAAAACTACATCTGGAGGAGAACCTCTCTAATATCGTGAGGTAATGGCTCAAGGCCGGTTCATTCGACTTGAGACAACCGTTAAATCCCTGTCAAGCCTCAAAGGTCATAATCCACTCAAAACAAAAGAGATAAAAGTGCCGATTTATACCACCCACTTTGCTACACTTAAAAATGAAATCGAGAAAAACAGAATCTGCGCTCTTCAAAACTTTCCTTTTAAATCACTACTTTTATCGGTAAAACCTTTTGATGCAATATTTTGCGACGCAATGGATCGCATAATTCGCTCTGTCAATTGAATTTACCCGCGAACCAAGGGAGTGCCACTTACTCAGAGGGTGAGCACCTGAGGGCCCTCTTTTGTGATGGCTACTGTGTGCTCGAAATGAGCACTGTAGCTTCCATCGACAGTTACAGCCGTCCATCCATCTTTCAGGACACGAACCTCCGGTCCTCCGGCGTTAATCATCGGCTCAATGGCCAACACCATGCCCGCCTTCAGCCGGGGCCCTTTACCTGCGGTGCCAAAGTTGGGTAACTGGGGATCTTCATGCATGGATTTCCCAATACCATGCCCAACAAAGTCGCGGACTACGCCCAGCCCTTTGGCTTCGCACATCTGCTGCACAGTGGCCGAAATATCGAAGAGCCGCCCGCCAACCTGACACTTCTGAATTGCAGCTTCGAGCGACGCTTTGGTGACGTCCAGCAATTTCTGGGTCTCAGCGCTCACCTTGCCCACTGGATACGTAACTGCGGCGTCCGAGTAGAAGCCGTCGATGATCACGCCGCAGTCGATTGAGACAATGTCGCCCTCATTGAGGACACGCTTTTCACTGGGGATGCCGTGGACAACCTCATTGTTAACCGAAGTGCAAAGCGCGGCAGGATAACCGTGGTAGCCCTTGAAGGCAGCTTTGGCGCCCAGCTCGGCGATCTTACGCACAGCAACGTTTTCCAGATCCATTGTGGTCGCACCCGGTTTAACAAAAGGAGCGATGGCGTCATGCACCTGGCGAAGTGCCTTGCCGGAGATTCGCATCTTCTCAATCTCAGCCGGCGATTTGATAAGAATAGCCATAAGTCAGGACTGCTTTCGCCGCAGATCGCGAAGCGCGGTAACGATGCTCTCGGCCACCTGTTCGACCGGAGCTGAACCATCTACCTCGCGGAACCGGTTGCTGGCACGATAATGCTCGATCACCGGTGCTGTCTGCGATTCGTAAGCCTTCATGCGCTGAACAAAGGCCGCTTCCGTATCGTCGGAACGATGCTGCAGCGGAGTCTGATCAATATCGCAGAGCATGTCATTGGCTGGCGGATTCGAATAGATGTTATAAATACGCTTGCAGACCGGGCAGATACGTCGTCCGGTGATTCGGCGCAGCAACTCGCTTTCGTCAACCTGGATGCTGATCGCAACCAGCGGAAGCGTTTCACGAAATGCCGGCAGATGTACATCCAGCCACGTCGCCTGTGCGAGTGTACGTGGAAAGCCGTCGAGGATATAGCCAGCTTGAACATCGTCTTCGCTAAGACGCGCCTGCACCATATCGTTGACAATCTGATCAGGCACAAGCTTGCCCTGGTCCATCAGGATCTTGGCTGCTTTGCCTAACTCAGTCCCCTTCGCAATATTCTCACGCAGAATATCGCCCGTCGATATCTGAGGAATGCCGAAGGTTCCCATCAAAAGCTGCGCCTGAGTACCCTTACCAACCCCGGGAGCGCCTAAAAGGAGTACAGGCCCGGGCAGAAATGTAGCGTCTGCCTGGGCCACGGTCTGAAGTGTCGCGTTTTCGGTAGTCAAGTCGGTGATTTCCTACCAGCTCTTGCGTCCGCGAATACGGCCGCTCCGAGGTGAGAAACCCTCGTAATGGCGCATCACAAGCTGAGCTTCAATCTGTTGCACAGTGTCCATCGCTACGCCGACGACGATCAGCAGCGAGGTACCGCCAAAGTAGAAGTTCACTCCCAAACCATTGGTGACCCAGGTCGGCATCCTGTCAAACATACCGCCGATAAGCCACAGGTGGTTGAAGTGAATACCGCTCATCAGCATCATCGGAATCAGCGAGATGATGACGAGGTAAATGCCGCCTACCAGCGTAATGCGTGTAAGCACGTCATTGATGAAGTCTGCGGTGCGCTTACCGGGACGAATACCGGGAATGAAGCCGCCGTACTTGCGCATATTGTCCGCGATGTCATCGGGACGGAAGACGATAGAGATGTAGAAGTAGGCAAAAAAGATGATGGAGACTGAGTACAGGAACACATACCACGGCTCACCTGGGCCAAGCGCCTGAAAGAGCGGGCCAAAGAAACGTGAGTCGTGCAATGAGTAGCCAAAGATACTCGCGCCGGAGAACAGCAGCGGCGCCGAGAGAATCGATGCAGCAAAGATAACCGGCATGACGCCGCCCGAGTTAACCTTGAGCGGAAGATGTGTCGATTGGCCGCCCATCATCTTGCGGCCAACGATACGCTTGGCGTACTGGACCGGGATGCGACGCTCTGCCTTTTCGACATAGACAATAAAGGCAACGACCGCAAGCATTCCAGCAATAAGGATCAGCAGAGCGAATGGAGTAAACGCGCCCCATGTATAGTCGCGGGCCTTTTGCCAGAGTTCGCCGATGCCGGCGGGCAAGCCGACGACGATACCGGCAAAGATCAGCAGCGACATTCCATTACCGATACCGCGATCCGTAATCTGCTCGCCCAGCCACATTACAAAACCGGTACCAGCCGTCAGAGTCAGAACGCAAAGTGGAATGAAGAGACCCTTTGAGATCGTAACCATCGACTCGCCGGTCGAAGTGTTCGTCAAGGTAAGGGCGATTGCGAAAGACTGAACGATCCCCAGCAGAATGGTGACGTAGCGCGTCCACTGAGTGATCTTGCGGCGGCCGAGCTCACCTTCCTTCTGCAGCTTGGCCAGCGGCTCATAAATAACGGTGAGCAACTGGAAGATGATGGAGGCGGTAATGTACGGCATGATGCCGAGCGCAAAGACAGTCAGCTTGCGCAGGTTTCCGCCGGAGAAGAGATCGACCAGGCCCAGCGCCGATCCAGAGTTCTGGTTAAAGAACTGTGCCAGCATGTCGGCATTAATGCCGGGAGTGGGAATGTGTGACCCGAGGCGATAGACAGCCAACATGGCAAGCGTGAAGATAACCCGCGTGCGCAGATCAGGAATACGGAAGATGTTTGCGAATTTCTCGAACATCGGAGTTGTGGACCTCAGGGGGAACTGCTACGGATAACCGGCGGACAAAGGCAACTGCCCTGTCCGCCATCAATTCTAAATGCTCTCTAGCCGATGAGGACGGCCTTGCCACCGGCCTTCTCAATCGCTTCCTGGGCAGTCTTGGAAAACTTATGCGCGTGGACCGTGACTGCGGCCTTCAACTCCCCATTATTGAGAACTTTGATGAGGCCGTTCTTCTTCCGCAGGAGACCAAGAGCGACGATCTTATCGAGGGTAAACTCAGTCTCATTGGAAGCGGCGTGGATCTCCGCGATGCGATCGAGGCCAAGCACCTGATACTCAACACGAAAAATATTGGTAAAACCGCGCTTGGGGAGGCGGCGGTGTAGCGGCATCTGGCCGCCTTCAAAACCGCGCATGAGGCTCGATCCGGAGCGTGAACCCTGACCCTTGTGACCGCGGCCGGAGGTCTTACCAAGACCGGAACCCATACCGCGTCCGACGCGCTTCTTATTCTCGTTGGCCTTTTTGGGGGCGCGGAGATTGGAGAGATTACGAATTGCCATGATTTCCTCGCTTAACGCCGGCAAAGCAGCTTTGGCTCAACCTCAGCACTTTGCCGACTCGCATATGGTGGGCCGGGTAAACACGGCACAGATAATTAACTCGAAGCTAATAGCACAAGGCTAGAAGCCGAACTATTCGACAATACGAACCAGGTGCGGAACCTTTGCCACCATGCCGCGAATCGACGGTGTATCTTCGCGCTCGACAATCTGATGGAGCCGCGTGAAGCCAAGCCCTTTAACAACAAGCTTGTGCTTGACCGGGGTGCAAATCTTGGACCGGTAGTACTGCAGTTTGATCTTGGCGACTGCGTTGGTATCAGCCATTGGATTAAAGCTCCTCTTCTGCTTTGCCACGGAGCGTGGCGACTTCGGCCTTATTGCGAAGCTGGATGAGAGCATCGAAAGTAGCCTTGATAACGTTGTGCGGATTGGCCGTGCCCAGTGATTTAGTAAGCACATTCTGCACACCGGCGGCGGTCATAACAGCACGGACCGTCTTGCCGGCGATCACACCAGTACCTTCAGGGGCGGGCTTCAGCATCACCTGGCCGGCGCCGAAGTGGCCCAGCACCTGATGAGGAATTGTGCTCTCTGTCAGATTGACCTTGTGCAGGTTCTTCTTGGCCGCCTCGATTCCTTTGCGAATAGCCTGAGGAACCTCCTTGGCCTTGCCGGAGCCATAGCCGACTACACCTTCGCCGGGATCGCCGATAACGACCAGCGCAGCGAACGACATGTTCTTGCCACCCTTAACCACTTTAGTGACGCGGTTAATCGCAACGACTTCGTCCTTTAGGTTGAGCCGGTTCGCGTCAATTTTTTTCTTAATTGCCATAATGTCCTAATCCAGCTTTCTGGCAGCCCCCTCGGGCGCCTAATCCTTAGAAATCGAGACCAGCCTCGCGTGCTGCTTCTGCCAGTGCCTTGATGCGTCCGTGATACAGATAACCACCGCGATCGAAGACAATCTTCTTGATGCCCTTCTCCTGCGCACGCTGAGCGATCAACTTACCGACCTCTGCCGCCGCAGCAATGTTGCCGCCGTACTTCTTGCCGTCGCCCTTCTTGCCCATTGTGGAAGCAGAAGCCAGGGTGACACCGTTCTGGTCGTCGATAAGCTGCGTATAAATGTGGTTGAGCGAGCGGTAAACGTTGAGACGTGGGCGCTCTGCAGTACCGGACATCTTCTCGCGAATGCGCGTGTGCACGCGCTTGCGGATGACGTTGCGTTGACGGGGATTGATCATGGTTCGCTTTCCTTCCTAATGGCGTCGCCAGAGTGCTGGCGACGTTCGGTTGTTTACTTCGCTCCGGTCTTACCGACCTTCTTCTTCAGCTTCTCGCCGGTGTAGCGCACGCCCTTGTTCTTGTATGGATCAGGCTTGCGCAGGGCACGCATATCTGCCGCAACCTGGCCGACCTTTTGGCGATCAATTCCGGAGATCGTCACATGGGTCTGTTTCGGATCGATGGTGACATCAATGCCTGCAGGCAGAGGAAACTCAATCGGGTGCGAGTAGCCGAGAGTAAAGACGACTACGTTCTTGCCCTTCATCTCTACACGGTAGCCAATGCCAACAACGTCCAGCTCCTTGGTCCAGCCCTTTGTAACACCAGTCACAGCATTGAAGACCAGTGCGCGAGCAAGGCCATGGAAAGCTGCCTGCTTGTCATCCTGACGCTCGGCAAGAATGTGTCCGTCCTTCTGCACCAGCGTAATACCAGTGGGAAGTAGAGCGGTTACTTTGCCCTTAGGACCTTCCACGAGAACAGTGTTGCCATCAACGGTGTACTTGACGCCCGCGGGCAGAGGAATCGGCTTTTTGCCAATACGTGACATGATGAATTCCTTTAGGTGGCTTGCGAGTCGCAGGCGTTAAACCTGTTCCACTGCAGCCTGGCGGAATCTATCCCGCCTTGAAACTTAGTTACCAAATGACGACCGCTCTAATAGCAAGCGGCGTGAAACTACCAAACTTCGCAGAGGACCTCGCCGCCAACACCTTCGCGGCGAGCCTGACGACCGGTCATCACTCCTTTGGGAGTGGTCATGATTGAGATACCAAGTCCGCCCTGAACGCGACGGATCTCGTCTCGTCCGAGATAAACACGGCAGCCGGGACGCGAGACGCGCTGCAGGTCGCGAATAGCGGCCTCATTGTTCGGACCATACTTAAGGTAAACACGCAGAACCTTCTGTCCGTTCTCTTCCGTCGGCTTATAGTTCGCAATGTAACCCTCTTCTTTGAGGATACGGGCGATCTCGCCCTTCAGACGAGAAGCAGGAACATCAAGCTTCTGATGACGTGCGCGGATGGAGTTGCGGATACGGGTCAGAAAATCTGCTACTGGATCGGTGAGGTTCATTCATTCTCCTTCATTCCCCGTTCGCTCGTGAGTATCTCTCGCGAGAACCAGCAGGAATGTCTGTTACGGTAAAGGCCCTTCAGACGTCTGCACCCTAAGCCGTAGCTTGAATGAGGTCTCTGGAAGGCACGCCCGACATAAGCCAGGCGTTCGGATGAATTTATTTTACCAGCTTGATTTGACGACGCCCGGGATTTCTCCCTTGAGCGCAAGGTTGCGGAAGCAAAGGCGGCAGATCCCGAACTTACGCAGAGTTGCGCGCGGACGGCCGCAGAGCTGGCAGCGGTTGTGCTGGCGGGATTTGAATTTCGGCTTCTTTGCGTCTTTGACGCGTTTTGCGGTAGTTGCCATATTTACTCTCTATCCTTACTGCAATCTTTGTTATAAAGCTTTTGCAAACTATGCACCGGCGCGGAAAGGCATACCAAACGCCTTCAGCAGCGTCCGAGCACCGTTGTCATCCTTCGCGGTCGTCACAATAGTGACATTCATGCCCTTGATCTTATCGACCTTTGCATAATCAATTTCGGCAAAGATAAGTTGATCGCGCAAGCCGAGCGTGTAGTTCCCGCGTCCATCGAAACTCTTCGAAGAAACTCCGCGGAAGTCGCGAACACGCGGAAGCGCAATCGAGATCAGTCGGTCGAGAAACTCATACATATTGTCGCCGCGCAGTGTCACCATCGCACCGATCGGCATTCCCTCACGTACCTTGAAGGCCGCAATGGACTTCTTCGCCTTTGTCATCACCGGCTTCTGACCAGCTATCGCAGCCAGGTCGGCGACCAGTGGATCCATGATCTTTACGTTCTGGGTCGCTTCGCCCAGACCCATGTTGACGACAATCTTCTCCAGCTTAGGAATCGCCATTGCATTGGTAATGTTCAACTCTTTGGCGATTGCCTGCTTGATCTCTTTCTCGTACTTCTCTTTGAATCGTGATGCCATGATTTCTCTTCGCTTTCTCCACGGTTTCCGGGGTGGATTGTTCTCCGTTTACCGTTGCGTGGGGTGAACCATTGAAACAAACTGCGCAGCTACTGATTACTTCTTCTTGTCGAGAATATTGTTGCCGCTGGCTTTTGAATAGCGGACCCTTCTTCCATCTTCGACGCGGCTGCCAACGCGAGTCTTATTACCTTCGCCATCGACCAGCATCACATTGGAGATGTGAATTGGTGCTTCCTGATCGGCAATACCGCCCTGAATGTTTCGCTGCGGATTGGGCCGAAGGTGCTTTTTGATCATCATGACGCCTTTCACAAGGAGCCGCTCATTGTCCACGACACGAATTACATTGCCGCGCTTGCCCTTGTCTTTTCCGGCGATCACTTCGACCACATCATTACGCTTGATCTTGATACCTGCCATAAAACTAGCTCCTAGCTTTTAGCTCCTAGCTCTTGGCTAGAAGCATTGCGGCATTTGCCGCGAACAAAACTGTACACACTACCTAGATAACCTCAGGCGCGAGCGAGACAATCTTCAGAAACTTCTTTTCACGAAGCTCGCGGGCGACCGGGCCGAAGACGCGGGTGCCAACCGGCTCGTTCGAATCATTGATAACGACGGCGGCGTTCTGGTCAAAACGGATATAAGTTCCGTCCCGGCGGCGCGATTCCTTACGTGTGCGCACGATGACCGCTTTGACTACCTTGCCCTTCTTTACGGTTCCGTCAGGGGAAGCTTCTTTAACCGCTGCGGTCACAACGTCGCCCAGACCGGCCTTCTTCCCAAGACCGCCACCAAGGGGCAGGATCACCTGCAGCTTGCGTGCGCCGGAGTTGTCGGCCACGTCAAGGATTGTTCTCATTTGTACTGACATCGTTCATCTCCTGGTGAAACGGCCTGGGATTTTAGTCCCAGCGACTAATCTTTTTCTTCGTGGGATGTTTGCCCACATTTCCTTACTTTGTCTCGGCAGCAGCGGCAGCCGACTTCTCTTCGGCAAGCGCCAGCGAAGAGCGGCGGACAATCTCTTCCAGCGACCAGCGCTTCAGCTTCGAAAGTGGCCGGGCCTCACGAATGCGAACTACATCGCCGACGCGAGCGGAGTTCTGCTCGTCGTGCGCGTAGAACTTCTTGTTCGACTTCATGACGCGCTTATACTTCGGATGCGCCTTGCGCATCTCGATCTCGACGACGATCGTCTTCTGCATCTTGGTCGAAACTACAAGACCGACCTTCTCATTACGGCGGGAGGTCTGAGCTTCCGCAGCTGCATTGGTATTGGTTGTGTCTGCCATAATTAATCCTTCTTCGCTTTCTTGCGGGCGGTACGGGTGCTCTGTGCCGGAGCAGCCTTGGCGCGGGCGGGAGTGCTTTCTTTCTCCGCGGCCAGCTCGCGCTGGCGGACAACAGTCTTAATGCGCGCGATGTCGAGCTTGAGCCCCCGGATCTTCTTGACGCCCTCGGTATTGCCGAGCGTCTTCTGGAAACGGATGCGGAAGAGCTGTTCGCCGATCTGCGCCGCCTGAACCTTGAGCTCGTCGTCGCTGAGATTGCTGATCTTGTCGAATTCCATTGTCTTTTCCTTAACTCTAAAACTACTTGGCCGCAACCGTTGCCTTAACGTCGTGACGCTGGACAAAGCTCGTCTTGAGCGGAAGCTTGTGCGCCGCGAGCCGCATGGCCTCTTTCGCCATCTCAGGGCTTACGCCTTCCATCTCGAAAAGGATCCGGCCAGGACGCACGACGCAGACCCAGTGGTCCGGCGCGCCCTTGCCTTTACCCATACGGGTTTCGGCAGGCTTTTTGGTGATTGGCTTGTCCGGAAACAGGCGCAGCCAAACCTTGCCGCCACGCTTGATAAAACGCGTCATCGCAATACGGCTGGCTTCGATCTGACGGTCGGTAATATAACCGCACTCCATTACCTTCAGGCCATAATCACCGAACGAAAGATCGGCGCCACGCCACGCTTTGCCGGTCATCCGGCCGCGCTGCTGTTTGCGAAACTTGACCTTCTTTGGCATCAACATAATGAAACCCCTAACTAGTCACTGCTTCCGGCATCAGCCGAAGTAGCGAAGTTCAAAATTCTGCACTACGACGCAAATGCGCCCGTGGTTGCAACCTGGTCGCGACGCTTCTTCTGCTCGTAGATGTCGCCACGGTAGATCCAGGTCTTGACACCGATAATGCCATACGTTGTATGCGCTTCGGCTAGACCATAATCAATATCTGCGCGCAGCGTGTGCAGCGGCAGCCGACCCTGGAGATACCACTCTGACCGGGCGATCTCGTTACCGTTCAGACGGCCCGAGACACGGACCTTGATACCCTTGCAGCCAAAACGAAGGGCCGAGTCCACGCTCTTGCGCATCGCGCGGCGGAAGCTGACGCGCTTCTCAAGCTGCAATGCGATATTCTCAGCGACCAACTGCGCGTCAAGCTCAGGCTTGTTAACCTCGAGGATATCGATGAAAACCTCGCGGTTGCTGCGCTTCTGGATATCGGCCTTGAGCTTGTCGATCTCGGCACCTTTGCGGCCGATAATGATTCCGGGACGCGCAGTGCGGATGATGAGGCGCAGCTTGTTGCCCGGTCGCTCGACCTCAACTGAACTGACACCGGCAGCCTTTAACTTGTCGCGCAGCTCAGCCTTCAGCTTGACGTCTTCGACCAGAAGCTTGTCATAGCCACGCTCAACGAACCAGCGCGACTTCCACGGCTTGTTGACGCCGAGGCGAAACCCGTATGGATGGACCTTCTGTCCCATATCTTCCCTTACTCCATGCCCTTTCCCGGTTGAGCCGGTGGGCGGTAAACCCAAACCTTAAGTTTACAGGAAACTGCCTACTTCTCTGCTTTCTTCGCAGCCGGCTTCCTGGTGGCGGCCTTCTTGGCTGCGGGCTTTTTTGCCGCAGCTTTACTGGCCGTCTTCTTCTTCGCTGTCTTCTTAGCTCCCGACGCCGGAGCTGCATCATTTGAAGTTGAATCCGCAGCTGCCGCCTTCTTCTCAGCGACTGTGACGATGATGTGTGCGAGCCTTCGCTGATAACGGAAAGCGCGTCCCATCGGGGCAGGCCGAATGCGCTTCATGCGCGGGCCTTCATTTGCAACTGCGCTCTTGACGTATAGATTGTCCACATCGACGTCAAGCCCCTGCTCCTGCGAGAGGTAATTTGCATTCTGAATCGCCGAACGCAAAGCCTTCTCAACCACCGGAGCAATACGCTTGTTGCTGAAGTGCATGGTGTTGAGTGCCTGCTCGACCCGAAGTCCCTTAATAAGGTCAAGAACCAGCTTCGCCTTTTGCGGACTGGTGCGCTGGAATCTTGCCTCTGCG
Source organism: Edaphobacter sp. (assembly GCA_035656355.1). Taxonomy (GTDB): domain Bacteria; phylum Acidobacteriota; class Terriglobia; order Terriglobales; family Acidobacteriaceae; genus Edaphobacter. Next base: position 3,847 of record DASRSR010000163.1, on the reverse strand, counting down.
CGGAACTCTCGAACTTTCTCTACTGCTGCCTTAGCCATAATCTTTTCCTTGAAGGACAAACAAATACTCTGCCCGGCTTTCTATTTGGGCTTTGCGGAAGTCTCTGTAGCGCGACCGGAGTGGCCCTTGAAAGTACGCGTCGCCGAAAACTCACCCAGCTTATGGCCGACCATATTCTCAGTCACATACACCGGAATAAACTTGCGGCCATTGTGAACCGCAATGGTATGGCCGACGAAGTCCGGATGGATGGTTGAACGGCGAGACCAGGTACGGAGAACCTTTTTGTCGTTGGTCTGATTCATACCGGCGATCTTGTTCATCAGGTGATCGTCGATGAAGGGACCCTTTTTCGTTGAACGTGACATTTGCTAAGCTCCGAAATTTCTTGTTGCTGTGCTGATGCCATGCATCAGCTTCTACCTAAACTTACTTGCTTCTGCGGTTGACGATAAATACATCAGTTCGCTTATTGTTGCGAGTCTTGTAACCGCGGGTCGGCTGGCCCCATGGGGTAACCGGGTGACGGCCGCCTGAAGTCTTACCTTCACCACCGCCGTGCGGGTGATCGACCGGGTTCATAGAGACACCGCGGTTCGCCGGACGAATTCCTTTCCAGCGGTTGCGTCCTGCTTTGCCGATACTGACATTCTCGTGATCGGTATTGCCAACCTGGCCGACTGTCGCCATGCACTCGACCAGCACTTTGCGTGTTTCGCCGGAGGGAAGCTTGAGCAGAGCGTATTCGCCCTCTTTAGCGACAAGCTGCGCCGAGGAGCCAGCCGAACGCGCCATCTGAGCGCCCTTCCCTGGACGAAGCTCGATGTTATGCACCGTCGTACCAGCAGGAATGTTCTTGAGCGGCAGCGCGTTTCCGACCAGAATATCGGCATCCGGACCGCTCATGACCGACTGGCCCACCTTCAACCCAACCGGCTGAATGATGTAGCGCTTCTCACCATCAACATAATTGATAAGAGCAATCCGTGAACTGCGATTGGGATCGTATTCGATTGTGGCAACCGTTCCCGGAACACCAAACTTCTCACGCTTGAAATCCACAATGCGTAGCTTCTTCTTGTGGCCGCCCCCATGATGACGCATGGTCAAAGCGCCGGTGCTGTTACGGCCGCCGGTACGCTGCTTCACTGCAAGCAGTGGCTTATGCGGCTTGTCCGTCGTCAGATCATCATTAGCCAGCTTCGTTGTGAAGCGGAGTGATGGGGTCGTTGGTCGAAATGATTTAATCGGCATCGTCTTTTTAGCTCCTGGCTGCTAGCTTCTAGCCGTTAGCTGGTTCTTCGAATCTTTTTCTTCACGCTTCATCCGGAACATTCTCTGGAAATAGGCGCTGAATGTTTAGAGGCTGTTGATGTAATCCGGCATCTTTTCGCCATCTTTCAGGCGAACATAAGCCTTCTTCCAGTCAGGGCGATAGCCGGCAAACTTGCCCCGGCGGCGCTCCTTGCCTTCCACTGTTGCGGTACGGACTCCGGAGACTTTTACCTTGAAAAGGCTCTCAACGGCCTGCTTGACTTCAGTCTTGGTAGCCTTGACGGCCACTTCGAAAACAAGCGTATTCTGAGTTTCTTTGACGCCCATTCCCTTCTCGGTAATAAGAGGGCGACGGATCACGGTATAGAGGGTTGGCATTATGCAACCTCCTTAGCAGCGTTGCGCTTTGATACAAATTTCTTGAGCGTTTCCTGAAGGGCTTCGATAGCATCCTTCGAAAAGACTGCATGCTCATAACGGAGCAGGTCGTAGGGATGAACCTCTGAGCTGAGGACAAGCTCAACGCCAGGCAGATTCCGTGAACCCAGATACAGCTTCTCATCCAGCTTGCGGCTGCTCTCAACCAGAAGCGTCGTCTTACCGGCTTCAAGCTTATTGAGCGCAGCACGGTATAACTTGGTCTTGGCCTCGGGAACCTCGAAAGAATCAACCACGGTAAACTTTCCATCGGCAATCTTGGCTGCAATCGCCGAACGCAGTGCTCCCATCAGCTTCTTTTTCGGGAATGCATATTCATAGCTGCGTGGCTGAGGTCCATGAACGGTGCCACCACCACGCCAGAGCGGAGTGCGGATTGAGCCGACGCGCGCACGGCCAGTTCCCTTCTGCTTCCAAAGCTTCTTTCCTGCACCGGAAACCAGCTTACGGTTCTTGGTCGCGGCAGTTCCCTGGCGAAGAGCAGCCCGGTAGTGCTTGACCGCCTCCCAGAGCAGAGCATCGTTGATCTCGCCCGCGAAGATCTCATCGACGAGCTCAAGCTCGCCCACCTTCGTTCCGCCGAGATTTACCACATTGATGTTTGCCATCGTTCTTCTCTCTTCTTGCCTGCCATCGATGCGGCAGGCTCAAACTTTGTTCGTCTGCTTTTACCGGTTTGTTCCCCGAGCAGAGTTGATTTCTTTCATCCCGCTATTCAGTCTTACTTCTTCTTCGGTGCAGCCTTCTTCGAAGCCTTCAACGGATCGAGCGTGCCAGATCCGCCGAATCCGCGGCGCTCACGCGGTGGCGCCTTGGCCTTGGAGATCAATACATAGCCATCACGTGGGCCAGGAACTGCACCCTCTACCAGCAGGAGGTTGTCCTCAAGATCAATTCCACGAATACGAAGATTGCGAACCGTCACCTGATCGTGTCCCATATGGCCAGGCATGCGCTGTCCGGGGAATACACGCGATGGAAAAGATGAGGCGCCGATCGAACCCTGTACCTGGAACATGTGGCCGTGCGACTTTGGACCACCCCCAAAGGCATGGCGGCGAATGACGCCAGCAAAACCACGCCCCTTCGAGGTTCCAATCACATCGACAAACTTGTCATCCGTGAAGATATCTACCAGAACGCGATCACCAGCCTTGACTGCCGCAGACTCTCCATCACCGGTAGCCGCAGCTTCGATGGCAACTTCTCTGAGCACGCGAACCGGAGGAACATTCGACTTGGCAAAGTGGCCAGTCATGGCCTTGTTCACCTTGGACGCCTTGACGAAATCCACATAGCCGATCTGCGCAGCATCGTAGCCGTCCTTCGCCTGCGTCTTCAGCTGAGTGATCACGCACGGACCTGCCTTCAATACCGTGACAGGATGAACATCGCCACGATCATCGAAGATCTGGGTCATGCCAACTTTTTTACCGAGAATTCCTGTTACTGCCATCTTCGCTTCCTTTCCTCATCATGCTGCGCTCAAAGCATCAGCACTGCCGGGTTGATCCTGCAAAAACTAAACCTAAAGTTCTGCTCTTCAGGCCAAAACTTGTTACTTCTGAACCGTCTTAATCTCGACGTCCACCCCGGCGGGGAGATCGAGCTTCATCAGCGCGTCTACCGTCTGCTGCGTCGGTTCAAGAATGTCAATCAGCCGCTTATGTGTGCGAATCTCGAAAGCTTCGCGCGATTTCTTGTCCACGTGGGGCGAGCGCAGAACGCAATACTTGTTCTTCATGGTTGGCAGAGGAATGGGTCCTGCAACCTGTGCTCCTGTGCGCTTCGCGGTCTCAACAATCTCTCCAGTGGAGGTGTCGAGTACACGATAGTCATACGCTTTCAACCGAATCCTGATTCTCTGTCCAGCCATGTTTTTCTTTCCTCAAAGAACTGTTGGAGTAGCTGCCGGTCATTTCCTGCTCACATCTCAATGGGCCAGCAGCCCTCGTGAATCTGTACCTACTTGATGATCTCGCTAATCGTTCCGGCGCCGACGGTGCGTCCGCCTTCGCGGATAGCAAAGCGCAGGCCCTTCTCCATCGCCACCGGCGTCAGCAGCGTAATCTCCAGCTGGATGTTGTCGCCCGGCATCACCATCTCCGTGCCCTCCGGCAGCTTCGCCGTTCCG
>DASRSR010000162.1:0-4047 GCA_035656355.1 Edaphobacter sp. | reverse complement strand
GTGCTCGATGCCTTCCTTCTGGGGAGTCTTTGCCGCTCGAAAGAAGGCTACGGTGTGGGCGACCTTACCCACCGAGATAGAGAGGATGACTTCGGTGCATTCGGGGTTCATCCGCCTCGTATCCCGTCCTCTGCTCGGGGTCACGCTTCGGGCCTGTCCGGCGCCCTGCGGCAGGCTTGCTCTTCTGCTTTGGCTGCGCCACCCTGCGGGTTACGGTTTCCGTCTATGACGGACCCTCCGTAAATGCAGAGCTTCGGCCTTGGGAGCCGGGGCCACTCGCTTGGCTTCGCCTGTGTGACCCGAGCAGGATACGGGAAATTCAACGAAACGGAGATCACCACCATGTACCAGAACAAAGTCACCCTCATCGGATTCCTCGGCGCAGATGCAGAGGTTCGCACCAACAACAACCGCGGCCTGACCACTCTCTCGCTGGCAACCAAATCTTCCTACAAGAAGAACGGCAAGTACATCGAGCACACCGAATGGCACCGTTGCATCGCCTTCGGCAAGCTCGGAGAGTTCGCCGCTACGCTGAAAAAGGGCGCTCATGTCCAGGTCGAGGGCGAGCTGCGCAGCCGGAAGTACGACAGCAAGAAGACGAACTCGGAGCAGACCATCTGGGAAATCCGGGTCAGCTCGATTCTGAAGCTGGATCGGGCAGCCAAGGCATCGCCGGAAGACGACGATGTTTCCACAGAGGAAGAGGCCGCATAGGCCCTTTCCTCTTCACCTTCGGAAGCCCGGGTTGCCGGGCTTCCACCGCTGGAGATTGCCGCTATGAGTTTTGAGTTGATCCTCCCGTTCCTTCGCCCGATTGAGCCGCTGTTGCTGGATGACAGCATCAGCGAAATTATGGGCAATCCCGATGCTTCATGGTGGTATGAACGGGAGGGTATTATCAGCCGCGATACGGCTATTTCCTTCGACGCCGGCAAGCTCCGCACCGGCCTCGAAGTGATCGCCAACCAGCTTGGCAAACGGCTCGATGAAGACAATCCGGTTCTGCACGTTCAGCTTCCGGATGGGAGCCGCCTGGCGGCTGTCATCCCGCCCGTTGTGCGTCCGGCTCCGGCCATTACGATTCGCAAGTTCACCAGCCGCCACTATACGGTTAATGACCTCATCGCTCGCGGCACGCTGACGCGGCCGCTTGCGGAGTTCTTATCGCAGCAGATTCGCAGCGGAAAGACGCTGCTTATCAGCGGCGGAACCGGGACGGGAAAAACGACACTTTTACGAATCCTGGCGGATGCCATTCCGGAGCAAGAACGCATCGTTGTTATTGAGGATACATCGGAACTTCACATCCAGAAACCGAATATTCTGGCTGTCGAATGCCAGACAGATACGTTCAAGGCCAATATCTCTTTCGATGATCTTTTGAAGTCCGCTCTCCGCTGGAGACCGGACCGGATCATCCTTGGCGAAGTGCGCGGAATCGAGGCGCGTACGCTACTCGATTCCTTTAATACCGGCCATGCCGGTTCGCTTGCCACGATCCACGCGAACTCGGCAGAAAAGGCCCTGCATCGTTTTGCCAATCTGGTCATGCGAAACCATGCCCAATCGACCTTCACCGACACCGAAGCCGAAATTGCAGAAGCGGTCGATTTCGTTGTCCACATCGAGCGCCAACCAGGCTGTCGCATGGTTCGCGAAGTGATAGCGCTTCGCGGGTACGATCGTGACGCCAAAGCATTCTATATTGACCCGGTCTTCGCCATACAAAACACCTACGGTTCCGGCGCATAAAGCTCATTTGATTTCATCCAAAGGAGATCCAGATGCCACTACTTGAAGTCATCCAAACCCGCCAACTCAGCGCCTCTATCCGGCTCACGGACACGACTGCAACCCTGGTCGATCAGTACGCTTCTTTCATCCATGCGTCGGCTGATGATGTTGTGGAACAGGCGCTTGCTTACGTCTTCAGTAAGGACCGTGACTTTCAGGAATTCCTGAAGACACCACACGCGCAGAAGGTGACGCCCACTCTTCGTATCCGTAGGACCACGACTGCCCCCTATGCGGTTGAGCAGGCCAATAAGAAGCCTGCTGCCGGGGTGGAGTCCAGCGATTCCGTGCAGGTATTGAAGGCATGATTCATACCTAATATCCGTGGTGGAGTATAGACGGTGCTTCGCACCGGGTTATTTCGACACTCCACCCCTTACAGGTTGGCGTTTGCTACCGATTGATAGCGAATGCTACTGCCAATGAAATGAATAGATTGAGAAATACGCGATAACGAACGGTAACGATGGATACCGTTTGTTACCGCAAAGTGGAGGTCAGTTATGACGACAAAAACTCTGACTGTGGAGGTTGCAAGAGATGTGCAACGCCCTGCCACACGCAACCGGCAGATTGGAGTTCGCCTCACCGAATCGGAGTACGTCACCCTTGAAACTGTGGCGTGGAAGGCTGGCCGGACAATTGGCGATTGGGCGCGAGAACAGCTACTCGCATGGATAAACATCGCCTGTGCCGCTGATTCTTCTACTCGGCTATTGACGGAAATTGTTGGCCTTCAGCTCTTCCTTACGAACGTACTTTCTCCCATGGCACAGGGCGAAAAGATCAGCGCCGAACAATACCAGGAGATCATGCGGCAGGTGAAAGCCAACAAGCATAAAGCCGCACAGGAAGTGCTTGCCCAGAGAGCGACAGAGAGGAAGGAGTAACTGTATGGCAGAGACGAAATGGGGCAGAAAAGAGACGATCTTCTGGCCGCCGAAGCAGCCCATCTATACCTACGGGGCGATCTTTCTGGCATTGATCGCAACCGGCTTCTTCGTCTATCTTCGGTTCGCGTACGGAATGACGCCATTGCAGCAGTATTATCTTCCGCTCTACCTGAAGACAGAGATTACCGGTTCTATCCATAAAGCCGGCAAGTATCAATTGCTCTTCGTTTCGGATGGAAAGCGCCGCTCGTTTTTGGTAACGGAGCAGGATGTAGAGGCTGGCAACACACCGCAGAGAGCGGGCAGACCGCTGCCCTTAAAGGTGTCTACCGCCGCCACCAAAGCAGGCTTTGCCTATTTGTATCGCGGTCCGCTGACGGTATATCAAAACAAACCGCTCCACGCCTATCTAAAGCACGCGATCTACGACGATGTGGGACTGTTTACCCGCTTTTCACTGCCGTTGAGCTTTGGGTTGGCCGCACTGGTTCTCCAGCTTCCATTCTCCATTCCCAGGGACATCCGCCGTCGCAAGGAACTCAAATATGGCCGCCGCTTGAAAGGGCCGGTAATGGTCACGCCCAGGGAGTTCAACCGCGCTGTGCATGGCACAGGTATTGGAATCAAGACCGATGATTGCAAGGAGATGTTAAGGATTCCGCAGGCAGCGGAGGACCAGCACATCGAGATCATCGGCGACACCGGCACAGGCAAGACCACGATCATCATGCAACTCCTCCGGCAGATACAAGCGCGGGGACATTCCGCCATCATTTACGATCCGGCCTGCGAGTTTATCCAGCGTTTCTATGATGAAAACCGAGGCGATATTGTTCTTAACCCACTGGACAAACGTTGCCCATATTGGGGACCGTCGGAGGAACTGGTGCGCTGGGCGGAGGCGAAGACCATTGCGGCATCGCTCTTTCAGCCGACGACCGATCGCAAGGGCGAGTTCTTTATTGAAAGCCCGCAAAAGATCTTTGCTCATCTGTTACTGGACCAGCCGTCGCCTCAGGAGCTTGTGGCTTGGATGTCCAAGCCGGATGAGATCGATCACCGGGTCAAAGGAACCGAACTGGCGGCGTTGATCGATCCGCGAGCGCCACAACAACGGTCGGGGGTTCTTGGCTCTCTGGGCTTGGTTGCGGACAGCTTTCGCCTCCTGCCAAAAAAGTCGGAAACTGAGGCCAGGTGGACGGCCCGCGAATGGTCCGAAGAGCGGAAAGGATGGATCTTCATTACCTCCCAGCCAGCGGAACGGGAGGCGCTTCGTCCCTTGCACAGCCTATGGATTGACATGCTTGTGCTCCGACTCTTGACCGCTCCCAAGGAGAACCAGAGGCCGGCATGGTTC
>DASRSR010000161.1:0-10179 GCA_035656355.1 Edaphobacter sp. | reverse complement strand
CCCAGACTGAGAGTCCACATCGGACTCCTCAGCCTGCGCTGAAATAGGGGAAAGAACTGCAGTCGTGTCTTGTTCGTTCACGTGAAACCCTCCAGGCTGGTTGACCTTGATAGTTCCTGCTGCCATGTCTCGCGAAGCCTTGTTGCGGCCCCGTATGCCTCTCGTAAAATTCTTGTTGCGAATACTGCGAAAGTGAAAGACTCTGTTCCTTCAAAACTTCTTACTTCTTCGTCCGCTGTGTTGCCGCGGACCAAAAACCGTCCAACTCTGCGGCTTTCTTGCTGCCGCGAAAGAACCCTATTCATCCGGCGTCGACATTCTGGTTGGGCGACTAGGATTCGAACCTAGACAAAGAGATTCAAAGTCTCTTGACCTACCATTAGTCGATCGCCCAGCAACGAACGTTTGCCATCTCCTGCAAAGCGGAGCATCTGCTTCATCTCTCCGCCAGCCCGGCAAACTTCGCCTACCCTGCGAACATTCTCTCCCAGTAAGTTGCTCTGGGCAAACTCTCCGTCAGGAAAGTTCGTACCCCAGTTGCAAAAGCAGCCGACTGGATGCGCTGTTGAGCCGTCCTGGCATCAGCCTCGGAGCGATAAAGCCCAAACAAAGCCGAACCAGACCCTGAAAGCGCCGCATACAAAGCCGGAGCTTCGGAGTCAGTACCCATCAATACATGCTTGATTTCACGCAGGGAGGGATAAGCAGGAAAGACGACCTTTTCAAAGTCGTTTTCAACCCCGGTGCGGACAAGCGAGAGAAGGGTATTCTCCGCCAGATCGTCCCCATAACCACTCTGGAAACCAGAGTCCTCCTGTTTGCTCTCAGGATTGAGGTTGAAAACGATACCGGAAGTGCCTGGCTCTGCATACACCGATGCATAAGCGAGACTCAACTCCCTAAGTCTATCGTGTTCAATAACCGCCGTCAAACCAGCTTTTTTTTCTACTCCCTGATCCCTGTTCCCTGTTCCCTGTTTAGCATCCCAGTCCCGAAACGCCTGAGGCGTCGAAACCCCAACCTCTGGAACCACCACCAGACACGCTGTTGCCGGAAAATCAGGCAGTGGAACCACCTGTTCCCCACGCCCCAGTCCAAGTACCGCCCCGCCCAGCAGAAACAGCGGTACATCCGAGCCTACCTCTGCCGCCAGCTCCAGCCTCGCCGGCCCCGGCAGCGCTACGCCCAGCTCGTGCTCCAGCCCAATCAGAGCCGCCGCCGCATTCGCGCTTCCCGCGCCCATACCCCCCTGCACGGGCAAATTCTTTTCAATAGCAATCTCAACCTCAGCTGTCACTCCCAGCCGATCGAGACATCGCTCCACCATCTTCCACGCCGTGTTCCGTGAATCCGTAGGGACAAATTTATGGTTGGCCGTCAGGCTAAGCCGTGTCTTCGCCGCCCGCCGAGCCGAAACCGTCACAACATCATGCAATGCCAGTGTCTGATAAAGCGTCGTCAGCGCATGAAACCCATCCGCCCGCACCGGCCCAATCGCCAGCCCCAGATTAATCTTTGAATACGAACGAACACGCGTCGCCATCGGTTCAATTTTAGAGCAGCGAAGTACCCACCACCCATTTCACGTCATCTCGACCGAAGGCCGTAAGGCAGAGCGGAGAGATCCCGGTATTACATTTGATTGCAACAGCCTCACTTCACCGGCAGAAACTCGATACGCACGTCGCCTTCTGCCGCCTTCGCGTCAAAGTCTGCTGTTATCAGAACGTGCTCCGTCGAGTCGCCAGCCAACTCGATGCCAAACGCATCCGCGTAAGGAATCCGGCGCTCCGCCTTAACTAAAGCGCTTCGAACTGCTCGCTGTTCGGTCGCCGGAACCACCTCAAATCCGAACGCAGACAGCCTTGCCAGAACGGTATCCATCTTCGCTCGTCCGTGACGTTTAAAGACGATTCCTGCCACTTCGCCCCAGTGAATGGCCGAGATCGCAATTCCACACTCTTCGGCAAGATGGGCTTTGAGAATCGCTTTTACTCGCTCTGCACCCGCTTCGCCATCCAAATACCGCAAAATCGCGCTTGCGTCGAGCACATACGTCACCATCGCTCCGACCGCCGTTCCCGTTGCAGCTCGTCGGCCATCGACGGCCCTCCTGCCAGCATCCCGCAGGTCTCGTCCACAAGTTGCTCAGTCACTGGGCGAAGCACAATCACTCCGTCATCGAGCGTCAGTGCCACGCGGCTTCCAGCTTTAATGTCCAGCGTCTCCCGCATCTCCGCCGGAATCACCAGTTGGCCTTTTGTACTTACCGTCATGATAGCGCGTTCCATAACCTACATTTTATATCAAGTAAGATATATAACGTAAAGTAGGTTATGGAACCGCCTGACATCAACTCAGAAGGACAACTTCCCGCCAAACGTCACCTGCCGTTGCGCAGCCGACTCGTTCGAGGTTTGTAGCCCAAACGTGCTGGTATACGCTCCGAAGTTCGGTGTCGAGATGTTCGTCTGCACACCATAGAACGCAGGATGGTTGAAGAGGTTTGAGATCGCTGCAGTGAAGGTAAACTTCAGCCGCTCAGTGATCGGCAGCGTCTTCACCACACTGAGATGCTGTGAGTTAATCCACTGTCCTTTCAGACTGTAAGGCAGCGCATTTCCGAACCGGCCTTGCGCCGGCAGGGCAAATGCATCCTTGTCCCACCAGGCCGAATAGGTGCGATGCTTCGGTGTCGGGTCGCCGACAAGGTCCGGCAAGCCACCGCTGATGCCAGTGTTCGACGGATTTGTCCCCGAGAACGAAGGCGAGTAATACAGCCCCGACCCAAGATAATTCACAAAGTAGAGTTGCCATCCGCCAATCGCGGCATCCACCGGTCCGGGAATGTCGCTCAGGAATCTTTGTCCGCGTCCTACCGGCAGCTTCCAGATTGCGGTTGCAACCAGGTAGTGCCGTCGCGTCGCCGTCTCATTCGTCCAGTGACTCAGCACATCATAAGGATTCTCCAGGTCCGCATAGTTGTACTTGTTCCTCTGGTAAGAGTAGTGAGCGTCAAAAGTAAAGTTTCCCGTCCGGCGTCTTACCTCAAACTGCATCGAGTTGTAATTCGCACTTCCGTCAGAGCGGTACTGGGTCACGTTCACAAACTCCGGATATGGCCGCTTATCGACACTGAACTTCTCCACACTCGGCTGAGGCAGATTAACATTCAGCGAGTAGTTCATGCCTCGGCTGCGAATTCCGATATACGAAGCTCTCAGCCCTACCCCCTTCACTTCTTTCTCCAGCGTCACATTGAACTGATGCAGGATGCCGTTATCCACATGCGACGGAAACTCCGCTACACTCTGGCTCGGGACTGTCGCGTTATTAAGGCTGTCAGGATAAGGGTTTGGAAACTGATACGGATTCTTTTGCTTCGGTTGATTCTGATACGTCTCTGCAACCTGGAAGGGCCCGCCACCGCTCACCAGGGTGAAGTAGCCAATCCTCTCGGTAAACGCTCCATAGCCGCCACGCAACACCAGTGTAGGAGTGATCCGGAACGCCGCGCTGACGCGAGGGCGAAAGTTCGTCAGGTCCGACGAGGAGACGACCTTCCCCGGAGCGATAGGAATGTTCTTATAAAGCGGGCTGACCTTGGCGAGCACCTCCTTCGGAACAATAACGTTGCGGCTCACCGGATCAAATTTGTACATCATCTTGTCGTCATAGGAAGGCGAGACGAAGTAGTCCCAACGGAGACCATATTGCAGCGTCAGCCGCTGACTTACTTTGAAGGAGTCTTCTGCAAATACTCCAAACTCGCCTGCATGTTCTGTCCGGTTCGAAATCGGTGTCAGACGTGTGCTCTGCCTCGGAACACCAAGAAGAAAGTCGGCATAGGGATTGCCGCTCATCGAGCCGTCAAACGAGAAAGAGCCGTAGTTGGGAATCGCTCCCGTAAAGATCGTATAGATCTGGTCGCTGGCGCCGAACTTCCACACGTGCCTTCCCACGCTCCACGACAACGAATCGAGATAGCTATAGATGTAGTTGTTGCTCTGGACACCGCCCGCCGGAATGCTAAGCCCCGTCAGGCCGGAGATAGAAAACGATGGAATTCCCTGGCCGCGGGTATTGCCCGGATTCGATCCCTGAAGACCAATCTTGGCCAGCACATCGGCGCCATCCAGCGGTGTAACTCCTTCAACCGTGCTGCCGTCGCGAATGTACTCCCGCGAAAGACCCAGCGTTGCCGTATTCACCAGCGACGCAGAGAAGACGTGCGTGTCCACAATCGCCCATTGCTGCTCTTCACGCCAGCGCGTCCACAATTCTGTCGGCAATCCATTCTGAAGAATGTAAGGATTGCGCCGCATCAGCCAACGAGCATAGATGGAGTTCTTCGAAGTAATGTTCTGATCCAAGCGAAGCATCGTCCAGTCGCCCTTGAACAGATCGGATGGGTGCGGAAAGTTAAAGCCGTAGTTGTTGGCCGAGTAGTATTTCGCTCCCGGATTCACCGTAGGCAATGGATAGAGAAGCTCCTGTACCTGCTGGGCAATCGGGCTGATCCTGTTGGTGGGAATCTGGTTCCCTGCAAACGGCTGCTGGGTCAACGGATCTTTAATCTGTGTCGAAACACCGCTGAAATCTCCCGCGCGCATCGCCGCCGTGGGTACGGTCGCCCTTGCAAACGAGCCCAGCGGAATCCGTTCGGAAAACCATGTTCCATAGAGGAAGGTCCGGTCCTTGATAATTGGGCCGCCCAGTTCCAGTTGCCACGCGTGCTCAAGATACGGCGTTCTTGTGGGCGCAAAATAATTCCTCGCCATCAAGCCTGAACTGTAGACCTTGTACGAAGCGCTTCCATGCAACTGGTTGCTTCCGCTGCGGCTGGTCAGGTTGTGGTACGCCAGCCGTGCACTCTCTGCCGGCGCATTGACCGTAATGGCGGTGATTTCTTTGAAGAACGCTGGATTGTTGCTGTTTCCGCCACCAAGGTCGTTAATAACGCCATCAAATGCTTCGGACTGCTGATTGGAATTCTGCCCGCTGATGCGCAGGCCCGCCAGTCCGCCCGTTCCACCCTGAATCCCGGGAATCACCGTCAGCAGTACGCTTGGCGAAGGATAAGCATCGATCTGCGGCGCCTCTTCAATCTGCTTGAGATTTAATTGACCACCGATGGAGCCGGTCTCCGTATCAATCACCGCCGCTCCCGCGGTAACGACCACCTGCTGGCTCAACTCACCATTGGTAAGCGCGATATCGATGCGGCGCACTTGAGCGCTGTCCAGAATTACGTTCTCTGCCGAAAACGATTTGAAGCCCGTTGCCTCACACTTCAACTGATAGGTTCCCGGCTTCAGATCGACAATCTCATAGTTGCCCTGACTATCGGTCTTCTGGCTGCGCAGCACCGTGCCTGTCGTGACGTCATTCAGCGTAACTGTTGCATTCGTCACAATAGCCCCGGTTGAATCAGTCACCGTGCCGCGTAAGGTGCTCAGCGAAACCTGCGCAGCTCCCGGAACGACTCCTACCGTGAAAAACCATAAAGAAAGTACCAAAAGACAGGAAAACGCATGAAGTGAAATGTGGCGAAGGAATCTATTTGCTACAAAACTGACCTCGGAAACTGCTTCAAATCGAGAAAATTTACGGTTCTGATTATGCATCGCACCATCTCTCTTTCGTCTTGCTACATAAAAATAGCAAAAACGCGCAAAAACAAGATTTATAAGATGTAAAAGATAATGCGATGCAATATTAAAAAAGTCAACTTTTATGCCTGAAATCCTACTCGGATCGGGAGACGGTCGCTAAGTCGCCATTTATCCATAGTTAGCGATTAATCCGCGGGCGATGTGTCAATAATGAATGAATCTGCGGTAGTCACTTCACCTCAGTCACTGTCAGTTCCACCTGCACCTTATTCTTCGATGTCAGGTCATCTGAGCTGAAAATAACCTTTCGCTCACCAAGTGTCATCTCTTCGTTTCCAGCCCATTTATTCTGACGAATTATCGGAGGAGTTCCTTCCTGGGCCGCAGCATCACTACGGCTTAAGTCTGCTTGAACATTCATCGCGACACGGGTTGCTGATAAGACCTGAAATCGTTGGACATCGAAATTAACCCCAAGATCGAGATAGCTATACTGCATCGAAGAACTCCGCACGGGCACTCTTGCGCCGGTTCGGATAGACGTTAAAGGATCTCCGTGAGGCCCCAGCCCGACGAGTGCTTCATATTCGCGGCTATTCAGAAGTTTGCCTTTTTCATCCATCTCCCGGACGATAAACGTCAATTTGAAACGTCCGCTCTGCACCGATTGCTGCATTGCGGGCGTTGTATGATCCCCCTCTGGTTTCGTCTGTTGGCTATAGGTAGGCAGAGAAATTGCTACCATCAATATCGATCCAAATAGAAATCCTATCCGCTTCATTTGCTCTCTCCTTTGATTCGGCAACTTAAATTTGGTCTACTGCAAAGGCTTAATTTCAATCGCCGCGATATCAATCGGCCTGTCCTGAACTGACCGCAACTCCTGGAAAGCCGCCACCGTTGCCGGCGAAGATTCTTTCGCAAGCGCCGCCAACTTGCCTCCATCATCACTGCTCCACCAGCCCATAGCGTCGCCCTTCTGCGTCACCGCGGGAAACGTCGCCAGCTTCGGCAGTGGATTTTGCTGTGCAACAACCAGAGAGCGCCTTACCTTCGGCGCAGCCTCTGCTGCTCGTTCAACCGCAGCCGGGTGCCCCACCTTCGCGACGGTTTTATCGTCGCTAAGGTGGGTCCCCTGCCAGCTTGCGAATGGAATATCTCTCGAAACACGAGCACTCCTGCCCGGTTCCGGCTGTGAACTTTGTTCCGTAGAGGCAACATGGTCCTCGACCTTCGGCGCGGGACCATTCCGCGGTGCAATCCAAACCACCGCAGCCATAACACAGGCAGCCGCGACCATTGCGCCTGACATCCACCCTCGCCACGCGGGCCGCTCGTCGGCGCGAAGCCGCGCCATCACCCGTGTCTCCAACCCCGGACGCGGCATCACCTTCCCGTCCTCGCGCAAAACTTCATCCAATAGCTCATCGAAGTTCTTCATCGTCGCGCCTCCATCGCCTGAAACCGCTTCTTCAACTCAGCCCGCGCTCGCATCAGCCGTGTACGCACCGTGCCTTCAGGAATCCCCATCGCCGCCGCAACCTCGCGCGAGGTCATCTCCTCGATGGCGCTCAGCAGCAGCGGCTGCCGCAACTCCTCTGGCAAAGCGTCGATCAACTGCCGCAGCAGAGCGCGTTCATCTTCGTCCGCCGCACGCCGCTCCGGCGAACGCTCTCTGCCAGCCAAATCCATCTCCGCAACATCCTGCGTCTGGACACCGTTCTTGCGTGCACGGTCCAGCGCCAACCGCCATACCGTTCGCGCCAGAAATGCCCGCTCATCCTCCATCTGCCGCCATGCTTCTCCGCGAAACAGCTTTAGAAACGCCTCCTGCACTGCGTCCTCGGCATCGTGCGCATTGCGCAGAAGGCTGTAGGCGACGCGAAACATAAACTGCGCCTGCCGCTCGACGATGGCCGCAAACTCCTGTTCCCGCTCCAGCAGATCGTCGCGACGCAAGCTCTCGCGCCTCCTCAGGTCCATCTCCGCACATACTGCCGGTAAGTCCATCCGCCCTCGCGACTCGTTTCCGCTCCGCCGCCTGTCTAAACTGAAAGACCGGCGTTCGCGCCAACTTGTTCAGAAATCTTTATTGAGTGCCTTCTTGTCACATCTTTTGCAATAACTGAGGCACAAGGCAATGTAACAGGTTACAAAATGTTCCACGTGGAACATTTTGTACTCACCCCAGACCACAAACGGTCCGTTGCTCGGTTCTCGGTTATCATCTCTCCACCTATTAAAGGAGACTTCTGCGTGATTCTGTGCCATTTGGCCCGTAGGTCTTTCCGCGCCACTGCCGCGCTGCTTGCAACTACCGTCGCTCTTTCCCCCTTTGCTGCCGCTCAAACTTCAGCCCTAACCGAACAAAACGAGCAGCCCACCCGCGCCGCACATGCCATGGTCGTCAGCATCCATCACGACGCTTCCGACGCCGGGCTCGCGATTCTCAAACAGGGTGGCAACGCCGTCGATGCCGCGGTTGCCGTCGGCTTTGCGCTTGCCGTTGTTTATCCGGCTGCGGGCAACATCGGTGGAGGCGGATTCATGCTCATCCGCAACCATGACGGTAAAGTTCATTTTCTGGACTACCGCGAAAAGGCGCCCGCCGCAGCTTCAGCCAACATGTACCTCGACGCGCAGGGCAACGTAATCCCCGGCATGTCCACCGTTGGCTACAAGGCCAGCGGAGTTCCCGGAACCGTCGCCGGCCTGGTCTATGCGCAGCAGCACTACGGCAAGCTGACGCTGGCGCAGGATATGGCGCCGGCCATCCGGCTCGCCACCGAAGGCTGGGTTCTGACCGAGGAAGAAGCGCGCAACCTGCACAGCAAGAACCTCACCCGCTTCCCTGTCTCCCGACGCATCTTTCAGCGCGACGGCGACTTCTACCAGACCGGCGAGACCTTCAAACAGCCGGAGCTGGCCGCGACTCTCACCAAAATCTCCGAGGACCCCAGCGACTTTTACAAAGGCGCGATGGCGCAGCAGATCGCCGCATTCGAGAAGGCCAATGGCGGCCTGATTACCGCCGAGGACCTGGCCAACTACCAGGTCAAGGAGCGCGCTCCGATCATTGGGCGCTATCGCGGTTATGACGTCATCACCGCGCCGCCGCCGTCCTCGGGGGGCATCGTTCTGGTCGAGATACTGAACATCCTCTCCGGCTACAACCTGCACAAGCTGGGCGGCGACCGCTCCACCGCGCAGGTGCACTACATCACGGAAGCCTTCCGCCGTGCCTTTATGGACCGCGCCGACTATCTGGGTGATCCGGACTTTTCGCCGCAGCCCATCAAGCAGATGTCGAGCAAGGCCTACGCCGCTGCCTGGCGCAAGTCCATTAAGCGCGACAAACCCACGCCCTCGGCCGATCTGGTGCGGCCGGCCGGCTTTATGCCGCCTTCGCCGCGCACCGCGCCAGTGCATGAGTCCATGCAAACCACGCACTTCTCCGTTGTGGACGCGGACGGCAACGCCGTAGCCAGCACCTACACGCTCAACAACGGCTTCGGCTCCGGCGTTACGGTCGAAGGCCTTGGCTTCCTGATGAACGACGAGATGGACGACTTCGCGTCCAAACAGGGCGTGCCGAACATGTTTGGCCTCATCCAGGGGCCGGCGAACGCTATCGCTCCCGGCAAGCGCCCACTCTCGGCCATGACCCCGACCATCGTCACCACCCACAGTCACCGCTTTTTGTGGCACAAGAGTCCGGCGAAGCTGCGCCTTGTTCTGGGCTCGCCCGGCGGGCCAACCATTATCACGACGGTTGCAAACGACCTCATCAGCGTCGTCGATAACCACCTCAACATTCAGCAAGCTGCGGATGCGCCGCGCTTCCATCATCAGTACCTACCCGACCGGCTCGATGTGGAGAAGAAGTTTCCGCTGGATGTCGGCGAGCAGCTTAAGGCGATGGGCTATAACGTCTATCGTCACGCCGTCGCAGACGAGCACAATCCCGGTGTATGGGGCGACAGCGAGCTGATTGAGGTCGATCCTAAAACCGGCGAGTTGCTGGGCGGTCATGATAACCGCCGCAACTATGGCAAGGCAGCCGGATATTGAGCCGAATTTCAAAGTTTAGCGACCGCGGATTTAACGGATAAGCACGGATCTGAAAACAACCGAAAACACGTCATTTCGATTGGAGGGTGCGCTTTGGCCTCCGGTCGAGATGACGTAAGTTGCAGCCGGTGCTGTACGCGGGTGTCAGGTCGAGATGATGGACGTCGTAGAGGATCAGGCCCGTCTTGCACCCATGAAGAGATAATCCATGGGCCAGTCTGGCGCTACGCCATGCTGCCGCACTAGTGTAGCCAGTTGCGCATAGTGGCGAATGCCATGCATCAGCGCATGGATAAAAAATGTTTTGCGTGAAGCCAGGATCACGCCGGCACGCCTTGTGGTGTACTCCACTTCCTCATCCCACTTGTAGTCAGGATCTTCCAGCAGCTTGCGCAGTACTTTAATTCCTCGTGCGTGGGTTGCGAAGATTGCCGCCACAGTATCGTATGCAATTGCATCGTAGGAGGTCTCCGGCAAACCGGAGAGCCTCTCA
>DASRSR010000160.1:0-16434 GCA_035656355.1 Edaphobacter sp. | reverse complement strand
GATCTCGATCATCAACACACTACTTTGACTGCAAAGATCGGTGATACCAGCCATACCTACGAGTTCGGCAAAGATTTTCACTGGGTTCGTCAGAGCCTGCGCCCGACCGATGCCTGTGGCTCAGTCACCTTTGCCGGTTATGGTATCGATGCACCTGAGTTTTCTTACAATGACTTTGCCGGTATTGACCTGAAAGGAAAGGTCGCAATCGTCTTTGCACGCGAACCCCAGGCCAACGATCCCAATTCGAAGTTCATGGGTACATGGGACACCTATCATGCTTTTAACTGGGACAAAATCGAGGAGCTTCGCAAACAGGGCGTCGCCGGATTGCTCATTGTTCCTGACCGTGTTCCACGCAACGTCAAATCCATTCCTGCAAGCTCACCGCGCCCTTCCGGTGGCCCAAGCTACGCACTTGCCGGCCAAATGTGGGACATCCCTGTCTTCTCCATCTCAAGAGAAGTAGCTGACCAGCTTCTTGCTCCCTCTGGCAAAACGGTAGATGCGCTTCAATCCGGCATTGACCGCACTCTGCGTCCCGATTCCTTCGACGTACCGCAAAGCTCGGTCTGTCTCGCCAAAGCTTTCACCAATCTCCATACAGGAAAAGGCCGCAATGTTGTTGCTCTTCTCGAAGGCTCCGACCCGAGCCTCAAAGCTCAAACCATCATCCTTACTGCGCATCATGATCATATGGGTGTAAGCAATGGCCATATCTACTATGGTGCCGATGACAACGCCTCAGGCGTCGCTGCATTGCTTGAGACCGCCCGTGCTATGGTCAAAGGAAACATCCATCCCAAACGCAGCATCCTCTTTCTCGCCTACGATGCTGAAGAGCGAATCTTTCTCGGCTCATACTTTTACACTACCCATCCCATCGTGCCGCTCTCCCAGACCATCGCCACCTTCAATCTCGACATGATTGGCCGCAATGAGGATGACCCCAATTGGCCAACTCCTCCTGACCACAACGTAAATATGGTCAATATTCTCGGCACCCGCTATAACCCTGCCATCCGGCAGGTTATCGACAGTGAAAATCGCACGCAGGGTTTAAAGCTCGATTACAAGATGGATGTCGTCGATCCTGACTCTCTCTGGTCGCGCAGCGATCATTTCTGGTTTGCGACACTGCATATTCCGCAGGTAGAGTTTCAAACGGGCTTGCACCACGACTACCACACCGAAAACGACACCTGGGACAGGATCAACTACTCCAAGCTCACAAAAATCTCTCGCCTGGTATTTCTCTCCATCGCAGAGATCAGTAACTCGTCCAGAAAAATCCAGTTTCTCCCGGCAGGTGTGCCTCCTCACCCGGCTCAGCCCTGAAGAGAGAAGCGCACTTCCCCGCTTCTCGTTCGCGCAGTATACTCATCCCCCGGATGGCACATGCACCCATTCGCGTTCTGATCGCCAAGCCCGGTCTCGATGGTCATGACCGCGGCGCCAAGATCATTGCTCGAGCATTGCGCGATGCTGGGATGGAAGTCATTTACACCGGACTGCGCCAAACACCTGAAATGATCGTTAGCGCCGCCGTTCAGGAAGATGTCAACTGCATCGGCCTGTCGATTCTCTCTGGCGCGCATAACGCGATCATCCCGCGTATCACCACCCTGCTTCGCGAGAAGCACGCGGAAGACATCCTGGTCATCCTCGGAGGGACAATTCCAGAGGAAGACATCCCTCACATAAAACAAAGCGGCGTCTCAGCCATCTTTGGCCCGGGAACACCGCTTGAAAACATCGTCGAATTCATTCGCAAAAACGTGAAGCCGCGAGGCATGCTCACCAGGGCAGAGTCTCGCCAAGATGAAAGTAGCCGCCCGTAGGCCCATCATCCGGCAGAGTAGCCAGCTTTACCGAGGTCTTCGCGCCGTCTTCAATCTCCAGAGTCGCCCCTTCACCGCCCATCTCCGTCTTCACCCAGCCTGGATGCGCCGAGTTCACCTTGATCTTCGTCCCAGCCAGTTCATGCGCTAGATGAATTGTGAATGAGTTCAGTGCGGCTTTCGATGCGTTATACGCAAATGTCTTCGCATCATAGACATACGACCCCTTCGTCGCATGAAGCGTAAGCGAGCCAAGAATGCTGGACAGGTTCACAATCCGCCCGGCCTCACTCTTATTCAGCAGCGGCAGCAACGCCTGCGTCAGTGCCACGACGGCGAAGAAGTTCGTATCGAAAGTCTTCCGCAAAATCTCCGGCGAAGTCTTGCTCGTCTCGTTCGGCCCCCGTGAATCCAGAAAAACGCCTGCATTGTTCACCAAAATATCGAGCCGGCCAAAATCATTCTCAATCTTCGCAGCTACTGCGGCATAATCTGCCGGGTTGTTTATATCCAGTTTTACTGCCTGGGCATCAACGCCCTCTTTCTTCAACTCAGCAACTGCGGTCTGAGCCTTTGCCAGATCGCGCGCAGCCAACAGAACCGTAATGCCCTGTTTACCCAACTGTCGCGCTGTCTCTAACCCAATGCCACGATTCGCACCAGTCACCAGCGCGATCTTCTTTGCACCCATCGCAAGTCTCCTTCGTTTGTTCGACCGCTATCTAATCGACTTAAGCTATTGGATGAGGACCTCGGCAAAACGTTTCGCATATTTCTCAGGCAGAGGGCGCTTCTGCATGTCTTTGCCTACCACAACATGCACCGTCTCTCCCTCGCACAGCAGAGCCTTGTCCGCAGCGCGCACGATCCTGTAACCAAACCGAATCACCGGACCGCGCGCAGCAAGCAGGCGCGTCTCAATAATCAGCTCATCGTCATAACGCGCGGGCGACCTGTACCGCGCCGACACGTCCACTACGGCAATGCCGCAGCCTTCTTCGCGCTCCATTGATTTGTAATCAAGACCAAGCTGCCGGATATACTCCACCCGCCCAATCTCAAACCAGACCAGATAATTTGCGTGGTATACCACTCCCATCTGGTCCGTCTCGGCATAGCGAACGCGCACTCGCGCTTCGCTTACACGCTGCTTCTCACTCATCCAGACAGTCTACCGAAAAAGAAAATTTGCATTCATCCATGTTAAGTCCGCCAAACCGGCCTTCGCTTCTCCAGAAACGCCGCCACACCCTCGCGGAAGTCATGCGTTGTTCTTCCTTCGGCGTTCGCCTCCAGAGCAAATTCAATCGCCGCATCCAGCCAGGCTTTATTCTGCATCGCTAACAGACGCTTGGTCATTGCTATCGATTGCGGACTATTCGCCTTCAACTCGGCAGCCAGCTTATTGGTTCGCTCAGCAAGACTTTCTGACGGCACAACTTCGTTCACCAGTCCAAGACGATGCGCTTCCTCTGCGGCTATTAATCGCGCCGTAAGCAGCAGGTCTCGCGTCTTCTTATCGCCAATCTGCAACGTTAAAAATGCAGACACCAGCGCCGGAACAAAGCCAATCCTCGCCTCTGTATAGCCGAGCTTTACCCCATGCACTGCCAGAGTAAAGTCGCAGATCGTCGCCAATCCTGCACCACCGGCGACCGTCGCTCCATTCACCGCCGCAATCGTAGGCTTCGGCAGCTCATACAAGGTTCGAAACAACCGCGCAATCCGTTCCGCGTCCTCTCGGTGCTCGGCCTCCGGCCTGTCGTTCATCGCTTGCAGTACGCTCAGGTCAAGACCTGCACAAAAGGCAGACCCCGCCCCCGTCAGCACAACGACACGACAATCTCCGGCAGCCGCCTCATCAAACGCCTCCAGCAACTCCTCCTGCATCTGCGGAGTCATCGCATTGCGCCGCTCGGGACGGTTCAACGTAATCGTCCGAACCTCATTCTTATCCGCAACCAGAATTGTTGAGTATCCCAACTCAACCTCCAACCAGCAACCAACAACTAGTAACTTCTTAGTGCACTCGTGGGCCATACTTCTGCGCAATCTCCGCGCTGGCAGCAATCAACCCATCAAGCGACCTGAGCGGTTCCAACTCCGCACCCAGCGATTTCAACTCAGCCAGCAAAACCTCGGTCGCGATGTTGCCCACCAGCGCATCCTGCGCAAACGGACATCCTCCCAGGCCGCCAATCGCCGCATCAAACCGCCTGCAACCGGCCTCATACGCCGCGCGAATCTTCGCTGGCGCGCCGTCCGGACGCGCATGAAGATGCACTCCCACTTCCAACTCATCGTGCACAGCCATCACGTCGGCCACCAGGTCGGCCACCTGCTTCGGAGTGGCCAACCCTACCGTATCGGCCAGCGATATCTGCTTCACGCCGTTGTCGGCCAGCAGATCGCACGCGGCCACGACCTCGTCAATGTCCCATGGCTCGCCATACGGATTTCCGAACGCCATTGAGATGTACGCCACCACATCCAGCCCAGCCTTGTACGCCATCGTGCCAATCTTCTCCAGCTCGTCCAGCGACTCCTCCGGCGTCTGGTTCTGATTGCGCTTCAAAAACTCCGCCGACACCGAGTACGGAAACCCCAGCGTCTGCACGCTGCCCGTCTTCACCGCGCGCTCAGCGCCCTTCTCGTTCACCACAATCCCGATGATCTCAACATCATCCGGAGGGTCCAAGTATTCCAACACCAGCTCCGAGTCCGCCATCTGCGGGACAGCCGTGCGCGAAACAAAGCTCACCGCATCGATATGCCTGAACCCCGCCGAAACCAACACCCGCAGATAGTCTGCCTTGATCTCCGCAGGCATATTCTTCGGCAATCCCTGCCAGGCGTCACGCGGACATTCAATGATTTTCGTCACCGCTCAGACTCACTTTCGGTTTGTGAAATAAATTGACAGAGCGGCAAGAGCAACCCCACCTAAGATTGCGAACACGCCAATTTTTATTTCTGACCAAACTTGATCCCCCTGCAAGGGCACTCTGTTATCGATGGACGGAAACCCGCCATCGATCAGTCTCACACGATAGGAACCAATCGGGATGAGAGAAACCCCGCGTATCACCACGAACTTAGTTGCGACATAGATTCCTTGCCGCTCGTCCTCCGCCGACAGAAACTTCTTACCAGCAAATCTGGTTCCGTATCCGAGCACAAGGTGCTGTGGCTTCAGATCCGGCTTTGGAAGTTGGGCATCCTCCCAGTCTTTGAGATTCGCGATATCTTTCGCTCCGAGAGAACGTCTCTTCATCTCGCCCTGAAGGAGTGCATCAGCCTCAGGTGTAAGCCCACCTTCGATAGATAATTGCAGCAATTGATCGTCGGAAAGCGCTCGGTACTTTTCCGCCAAAGTCACCGCATTACCGGCGTATTCATTGATTTCATCAATCACGTCTGCAACACCCCCGGATTAAACCTCCCCACCTCCGTATTCAGTGCACAAGCCTCCAGCGCCGTCATCAGTACCTCGCGTGTCTTCGCCGGATCAATAATCACATCTACCCAGAGCCGCGCCGCGCCGTACCTCGGATCGGCCTGCGCGTCATACGTCGCCTTAATCTCGTCAAAGATCGCCTTCTTCTCGGTGTCGGTAAGCGCCTTGCCGCCGCGTTCTGCCTGCTTTGCCCTGACTTCGGCCAGCGTCGTCGCCGCCGAAGCCCCACTCATCACCGCATATCGCGCCGTGGGCCACGCAAAGATAAATCGCGGATCATAAGCCTTCCCGCACATGGCATAGTGTCCCGCACCAAAGCTGCCGCCAACGATCACGGTGATTTTGGGTACAACTGAAGTCGATACAGCCGACACCATCTTCGCCCCCGCGCGAATAATCCCCGACCACTCCGCATCCTTGCCCACCATGAACCCATTCACATCATGCAGAAACACCAGGGGCACCAACGATTGGTTGCAGTCCATGATGAAACGGGCCGCCTTCTGCGCACCCTCCGTATAGATGACGCCGCCCACTTCCATCCGCTTTGTGCCATCAAGTGCTGTCTGCTGCTGATGCACCTTCTGGTTGGCCACAATTCCTACCGCCCGCCCGCCAATTCGCGCATACCCGCATAGCACCGTGCGGCCAAAGTCCGCCTTATACTCGTCGAACTCGCTGCAATCCACAATCCGCGCAATCACTTCGTGCATGTCGTAGGTATTCGTAGCCGACCGCGCCGGATCGGGATCAATCAGCCCATACAAATCCTCCGCCGCAAACTTTGGCGCATCCTTTGCCGCGTCAAAGGGCACCCGCGAAAAAACCTCGCCGCATCTGCTCCCAGTTCCCTGATCCCTGTTCCCTAGCTTGTCTACCAGCGATCGCACCCGCGCAATGCACGCCTCATCATTCGGCTCCTTGAAGTCCACCGTGCCAGAGATCTCCGAGTGCATCGCCGCTCCGCCCAGTTCCTCAGCATCTGTCTTCTGTCCAATAGCCGCCTGCACCAGCGACGGCCCCGCCAGAAACAGACCCGATCCCTCCGTCATCAGCACGGTATCGGTCATCACCGGCAGATACGCGCCACCCGCCACGCACATTCCCATAATCGCCGTAATCTGCGGCACACCCAGCGAACTCATCACCGCG
Organism: Edaphobacter sp.; assembly: GCA_035656355.1. Classification (GTDB taxonomy): domain Bacteria; phylum Acidobacteriota; class Terriglobia; order Terriglobales; family Acidobacteriaceae; genus Edaphobacter. The sequence goes on along the minus strand of DASRSR010000160.1, from coordinate 9,984 downwards.
TTATTGCGAAACACGCGCCCAAAGTCGTCCTGGTCGGGAAACACGTCCTCCTGCAGCGGCAGAAACACCCCCGCCGAATCCACCAGATACAGTGTCGGAATCCTGTTCTCCAGCGCAATCGTCTGCGCGCGCAGCACCTTCTTCGCCGTCATGGGAAAGAACGCGCCTGCCTTCACCGTCGCGTCGTTGGCCACGATCATGCATAGCCGCCCACACACGCGTCCCAACCCCGTCACCACCCCGGCTGCCGGAGCGCCCCCATACTCCTCGTACATCCCATACGCCGCCCAGAGGCCCAGTTCCAGCAACTCTGTGCCTTCGTCAAGCAGTAATTTCAGTCGCTCACGGACTGTCAGCCGTCCCTTGGCTCGCTGCGCCTCCGCGGCCTTCGCTCCGCCACCCAGCCGAATCGTCTCTTCTTCCCTGTGTACCGCGTTCAGCAGCGCCAGCAGAGCCGTCCGATTCGCCGCAAACCTCGCTGCCTTTACATCCAGCTTCGTCTCCATTGCACCATCCCATGCAGACACGCCAGCATAGCACGGTACAACCAACCCGCAGCAGGATTTATACCGCCTGGCTGCTCTGCGAAGCTTCTTTCTGTACCTGAGCGTTAATTGCCCGAATCTTTGCGGGCAGAAATGGATGAATCAGCCACTGATATGCCGCACCACCCACAGCGCCGCCAATCAGCGGCCCCACAATGGGCACCCACCAGTAGTTCTGCGGCGAAGGCAGCGCCGATGCGCCCCATCCCATAAAGAAGCAGAATAGCCTGGGGCCGAAATCACGCGAAGGATTGATGGCCCATGCCTCCAGATAGCCCATCGACGCGCCAATCGTCGCCACCAGAAACCCAATAATCAGCGCGCCGGAGTTCGCACCCGGAGCCATCTCGTTATATTGCTCTGTAATCGCGAAAATTCCGAAGATAAGAAATGCGGTCAGAATAATCTGGTCGCCGAAAGCGTGCATCGGCGTAATCGCGAGGCCAGGATGCGTAAAGAAGACCCCTGCCGCGCCACCTGCTGCCCGCGTCATATTATTGGCCGCGTTGAAGTGATCGATCACCGGGCCAAAAAGATAGTACACAACGCAGGCGCCTAAAAATGCCCCAACCGTCTGCGCAACGCAGTAGGGGATAACCTTGCGCCAGGAGAACTTTCTGTACAGCGCCAGGGCCAGCGTTACCGCCGGATTCGCATGGCATCCGCTAACAGAACCCGTCGTATAAATCGCCAGCGTCACCGCCAGCCCCCAGGCGATGCAGACGCCCCAATACGCTCCCTGATATGGGCTTGGAGTGTAGAGCGAATACATGGCCGCAACTGAATCGCCAAACGCAATGATGATGAACATGGCAACTGCTTCTGAAATCAGTTCGCCCGCAAAGATTTTCCTCATATCCACTCACACTCGGTAACGATAGATTTTCCTTAATTTAATCGGACAGGGATGAAGCCATCTGCCCTTATAGCAGCCACCGCTCAGTCCAGCAATACTGCGCAGCACCTTTATTTGCCTTACCCCTGATATATATAGCCCTTGGCCACAACCTGAAATTTTGCTAAATCTTCTTCGCGGGTCTTCTCGTCGCGCCCCAGTTCCTTGGCAAGAATGCGCGACACCTCCGGCCCTGCCTCCATTGCTGCTCTTGCATTCAAAAACAGCGCGCGCGTCCGTCGCGCCAGTACATCTTCCACTGTCCTCGCCTGCTCATGACGCGCAGCCCATACCACTTCGCGCCTGCGATACGGCAGTTCAGGATGTAGCAGCTCATTAAGACTGGAGTCTTCTTCGCCCAAAAATCGAATCTGCGCCATGTCCGATCCGTAGACTACTTCCGATTCATCTACACCGGAATCTGGCTGCATCCATCCATGCAGCTTAAGATTGACCGTCTTCGATGGGGCATTCGTAAGCCCGGCAACTTTCGCTGCATGGTTGATCGTGTCCTCGCCCATCTTGCGATATGTCGTCCACTTCCCACCCGTCACCGTCACCAAGCCGGCCTTTGAAACAATCACGCGATGATCGCGCGATAACTTCGATGTGCTCGATGACCCGTTCCGCACCAGTGGCCGCAGCCCCGACCACACACTCAGAACATCTTCAGGGCGAATTGACCGGCCGAAGTACCGGCGAATATGTTCTGTCAGAAACTCCGTCTCTGGTGCTGTCGCTCTCGGCTCTGCCGAACTCGCCGGCACAGGAACATCTGTCGTCCCCACCACCAGATGCCTATGCCATGGGATAGCAAATAGAACTCGCCCATCAGCGGTCTTCGGAACCATCAACGCATTCGCGCTCGGCAGATATTGCTGAGGCAAAACGAAGTGCGTTCCCTGGCTGATGGCCAACACATGGTCACCCTTCGGATTGTCCATCTGCAAAATTTTTTCCGTAAATGCGCCGGTTGCATTAACAACTACACGCGCCGCGACATCAAGTTCCTGTCCTGTTTCGCAGTCGTGCAGCCGCACGCCCTCTACTTTGCCGTTCCGCTGGCGCAGCCCTACCGCTTGCATATAGTTGAGCGCGACTCCACCCAGGTCTTCCAGAGTCCGCATCAGCGTAATTGCATACCGCGCGTCATCGAATTGGCCATCCAGGTAGAGGATGCCGCCCTTTAGTCCCTCGGTCGCAACCGTTGGCAGCCGTTCCATCGTCTCGGCGCGCGAAAGCATCTCAGAGCGCCCAAACGATAGCTTCCCTGAAAGCCATTCATACATCTTCAGCCCAAACCCGTAATACGGCAACCCGGTGTAACTGTAGATCGGCACCACAAAGCCAAGCTTGTGCACAATATGCGGCGCATTGCGCAGCATGTAGCCACGCTCGCGCAGTGCATCCAAAACCAGCGTAATGTTCAGTTGCTCCAGATAACGAACACCGCCATGCACCAGCTTTGTGCTGCGGCTCGATGTCCCTTTGGCAAAATCGTCCCGCTCAACCAGCAGCGTGCGATATCCGCGTGAGGCCGCCTCAACTGCTGTCCCCAGCCCGCTTGCCCCACCGCCAATTACAAGTACGTCCCACTCTGCTGTCTGCTCAATCTCTCGGAGCCGGGAAGCTCGGTCCGCACTCATGCAACCTCCCAGGCTTGTGCGCGGCCAAGTGCTTTGCGCCATCTCGCTCGCTTCTCACTCCGCTCCTGATCGCTCATCTTCGGCTCAAAGATCTTGTCCGTCTGCCACTGCTGCGCAATTGCCTTCCTGTCCGGCCAATACCCTACTGCAAGTCCCGCAAGATATGCTGCGCCCATCGCGGTCGCTTCTGCGTTTTTCGGGCGCACGACACGAACACCCAGTACGTCCGCCTGCATCTGCATCAGCAGATCATTGGCTGCCGCGCCTCCATCCACCCGCAACTCGGCAAGCTGCAAGCCGGAATCCGCCTGCATGGCTTCAAGGACATCGGCAACCTGCAGCGCAATCCCTTCCAGCGCCGCCCGTGCAATGTGGGCCTTCGTCGTTCCGCGAGTCATTCCTACCAGAGCACCGCGCGCATACTGGTCCCAATGCGGAGCGCCCAAACCTGAAAACGCCGGCACCAACATCACCCCGCCCGTATCCGGCACCGATTGCGCCAGTGCCTCTACCTCCGCGGAGGAACGAATAATCTGAAGCCCATCCCGCAGCCACTGCACAACGGCTCCGGCCATCAACATGCTGCCTTCCAGCGCATACTCGGTCTTGCCATCAACTCCCCAGGCAATTGTGGTCAACAGCTTATGCTTGGAAGGCGTCGCCTGCTCTCCAATGTTCAGCAGCATAAAGCTGCCTGTGCCAAAGGTGCACTTCACCATGCCGGGTTCCGTACACATCTGGCCAAAGAGCGCCGCCTGCTGGTCGCCTGCAATTCCTGCAATCGGTATGCCGTCAACCACGCCTTCTGTCGTTCCGCAGATTCCGCTCGATTGCACTACCTCCGGCAACATCGACTTCGGAATATCCAGCAGCTCCAGAAGATCGTCATCCCACATCAGCGTATTGATATTGAAGAGCATCGTTCTGCAAGCATTGGTCACATCGGTCACATGGCGCTTTCCATTGGTCAGCTTCCATATCAGCCATGAATCGACAGTGCCAAAGGCGAGTTCACCACGCTCTGCCCTTGCCCGTGCGCCTTTAACGTTATCCAGCATCCACCGCACTTTACTTCCGGAAAAATATGCATCCGGAATCAGCCCGGTCTTCTGCTGAATCATTGCCGTATGTCCCTGCGCGTTCAGCTGGTCGCAGAACTCCGATGTGCGCCTGTCCTGCCACACAATTGCGTGATAAATCGGTTCGCCTGTCCTGCGGTCCCATACCACTGCGGTCTCACGCTGGTTCGTGATGCCAAGTCCCGCAATGTCTGAAGCTACCAACCCGGCAGCCGCCAGCGCCTCAGTTGCCATGCCCGCCTGCGACGACCATATCTCCGTAGCGTCATGCTCCACCCAGCCCGGCTGCGGAAATATCTGGCGAAAAGCCCGCTGTGCAACAGCGCGAACCTCACCTTTTGCATCGACAATCATCGCACGGGAACTTGTTGTCCCCTGATCAAGCGCAAGGATGTAACGGTCAGACAATGGAATCTCCCTGGTGAAAAATCCGGCAATCACGCCGCCGCGGTCTCATTATCGCTCCTGGCTGCATGTAATAGGTTTTGAGCAGGAGACCATGCCGAATTGACCTCCTGCTCTTTTTCCCTAAAAGAGGACTTTGACGGCAACCTGACCGATGCGACCCGGCCCGTAAGTATCGGTAATCTGCCCGAATGACGTCGAGCAGCACGTTGTCCCCGGTGGCTGGAAGTTGGTCTTGTTCAGCACGTTGTAGAACTGACCGCGGAATTGCAATTTCCAGTCTTCTACCGGCAATGAAAAGGTTTTATTCAACGCCAGATCGAGCGAGTTGAACGGGTCGGCGCGGAACAATCCATTCGGGCTGTCTCCGAACGGGCTGTCCTCTCCGGTTGGCGACGTCGTCGTAAGAAACGCCTGGCAGCCAATGCCTGTTGTCGGCGAAGACAATGGTGTATTGCAGTACGCAATAGTCGGATCATTGGGAACATGCAGCCGCTTGACCTTCGTCCCCGGAATCCGCCACGGGCGGTAGTAATTCGCTCCGCCATAGGCTGCCGTAATACCCGACACCTGGTTGATCGCCGAAGGAGCATACGTCGGAGTCATGCTCGCTCCAGACCGCGCTGTGTTGATGCCGCTGAGCTGCCATCCCCCAATCAGCGCATCCAACACCGGTCCGGCATTGCGCAGGAATGTTCTTCCCCGTCCTACCGGCACGTTATAAACCACACTGGTGACGTTCACGATGGGCCGGTCATACTCCGATGCGCCGTAGTCGGCTGACAAGTTGTAAAGGTTCTGCGGCGTGGGAGAGTGTCCGTACGAATATCCCAGATTGCCCGACGCTGTATCGAAGGTACGTGACCACGTGAACGAATTCAGAATCGTCATTCCCCAGCGGTGCCGCTGTTCATAACGCGCCTGCAATGCGTTGTAATTCGCCATCGCTCCGTTGAAGGTGTAGATGATGTCCGAGAGGTTGTCGTATGGACGAATATAGTTTGTATTCGGCCCATTGATGCGGCCCAGCGCCGGGTTCCGCTGGTTGTAATTTCCAACCTCGCCCAGTTTCACCGAGTGATTGCCAACATAAGCAATGTCTACAATCTGGTCTCGCCCAACCGTCTGCTGCACGTCGAGATAGTAGCTCTGCACGTATGGATCGCGATAGTTCCGCGGCACATACGTAATCGTGCTCTTACCGATGTCATAGTTTGCCTCTGACGTAAAGCCGTCCGGAAATCCCTGATCAATCGAATAGAAGTTCGCCGTCGGTGTTCCCGTGCCTTTCTTGGCATGTGACGGCACCTGGCTGTAGTTCGAGACAACCACCTGCGGTCCGTTGATCGACAGCGTCTCCGACTCCGCATTGCGGGAGAAGTGTACGAAGCTCACACCATAACCGCCGTGGATCACTGTCTTCGGCGTTGCCATGTATGCAAATCCAAAGCGTGGCGCGAAATCATTCAGATCTGGATCAATCAGCGTCTCGTCGTAGGTGCTGCCGCTCTTGGCCTTCAGCATCTTCAGCGTGTAAGGAGTCGTCGCCGGATCAAAGTTCGTCAGGCTGTTGTCCTTGTCGCTGAAACGCCCGCCATACTCATAGCGCACGCCGAGGTTCAGCGTCAGCTTCGGCAAAATCTTCCAATCATCCTGAAAATAGGCATAGTGCGAATTGTTGCGTAAATGCGCTACATAAAAGTTCGTCAACTCAATCTTGCTTGGCGCTCCAAACAGAAAGTCTCCAATCACCGAGCCGCTGAACTTGCCCGCGTAGGTCATACGGCCAAACAGCGGATTCGTATCGGCAACGATCTGCCGCGAGTACTGAAACTCATAGCCTGCCTTCAACGAGTGCTTGCCCTTCAGCCATGAATAGCTGATCTTCGGATCAAGCAGAAATGGATACTGCCACTGCGGGTTGGTCGCCTGTCGGCCAAAGGTTGTGTACCCGCTGAGCACCTGAGTCACCAGCCCACCATAGATGCGCGGATCGGTCGGTGTGCCCGGAATACCGAAAGTGCGGTTGTCCCCGATGGCTGCCGTATATTTGCCGCCCTTCGTGTAAGAGACTCCCAGCCGGAACTCCAGCAATTGCGCTGCTCCCAACTGCCGCGTCACACCCAGAGCTACCTGCTGGTTGATGATGCGCTGCTTGCCATTGACCGAACCATCCAGCGGCTCCGGCAGCGAAGGTCCATCGATGGCATATTCCTTCGACTGGCTCAAACGCAGGAAGCTCGATGTTCGTGGGGTCCACTGCGCATCCAGACGCAAGTCATACTTGTCCGAATCGTCAAGAAACCGCTGCAACGCCGTGTAGTTATTCGTCGCTACATTTGCCGGCACCCCCGGCGTGTTCGGCATTGGAAAACTATCCAGAATTGCCAGCGCAATGGGAGAAAGCACCGAGCGCGGTAATGGCTTGTCACCCGGATATTGCGCACCCGTATAAGGATTGTTCACCTTCGTCGTCGTTGGCGGTTGCCCCGGCACATCCGGATTAAGGATCAGCTCATGGTCCGACACCTTGAAGACATTCGAGCGATTGACGTGGCTGCGAATCTGCCGCACGCCTTCATAGTCCACAAAGTAGAAGAACTTATTCTTCTTAATCGGTCCGCCAAGGTTCGCTCCAAACTGGTTGCGAATCAGCGTTGGCTTACCCGTCGGACTGACAAAGTATCCATTGGCGTTCAGGTCCGTGTTCCGGAAGTATTCATAAATTTCGCCATGCAGATTATTGCTTCCGCTTTTGAACGCAACGTTGATCGTACCGCCCGCCGAACGTCCATACTCCGCGCTCTGGTTATTCGTCACCACCTGAAACTGTGAAATCGAGTTCTGCGATGGCTGAATAATCTGGTTGGAGAATCCCTGGTTCGATACGCCCAGCGCATTGTTGTCCATGCCGTCCAGCAGAAAGTTGTTATACATGCTGCGCTGGCCATTGATATTGAACGAACCTTCACGAACCAGGCTGCTCGAGTTGTTATTCGTTCCAATCGGCGAAGAAATCGCACCCGTCGAGAGCGTCACCAGATCGCTGTAATCCAAAGTCGATAGCGGAAACGCTTCGATCTGCTCGTTCGTGATCACCTGCCCACGCTGGCTCGTCTCCGTCTCAAGCACCAACTCATCCGCTTGCACGGTCACCGTCTGATTGCTGGAACCTGTCTGTAACGTCAGGTTCACGCGCTGCGTCGTCGCAACCTGCATGTTGATCTTGTCAGCCACCGCACGCTGAAAGCCCTCTTTGCTCGCCTCAATGCGGTACACGCCTACGCGGAGCGATGGAAACTGAAACTCACCTGCGCCATCCGTCGTGCGCGTCAGCGCCACTCCTGTTGCCGTGTTCGTCGCCACAACCTTCGCGCCGGGAATCACCGCTCCCGAGCTGTCCGAAATCGTGCCGACTAAAGATCCATTTTCAAACTGAGCATATGCGTGCCCTGCAACCATAAACATTGCAAGACTGAAGAGCAGTAACAGGTGCCTGATTCTCATTGTCATGAAGTCTTTCCTGTAGCCTTCCCGGAGAATTTGTTTCATTGTTTCTACACACGCGATGTTGCATAAACGCAAAAAAGCCGCCCCCGATCGATGAGCGGCGCACAGAAACACAGTTCATGGAATATCCATGAATCTCTCTGTTGCATCACATTGATCGGGAGCGGCTCTCTCTTGGACTATGCCGCGCGAAGACGAAGTTAGCAACCTCGGCTCACAATGTCAACTGATTAATTTCAACATATCTTATTCACGCCATCTCGATCGAGCGCAACGGGCGGAGAGATCCCTGTATTTGTCTTTATTTTTTCGTAACGCAAGCCGAGAAATCTGCTGGTGACGATATTGCCTAAATAACCCACAGCTCAGGGTCGCTCAGAGATACGGCATTCACCCCTGCCTGCACCAGGTTTTCCACCTGCTTCAAATCGCTCACCAGGCCGCCTGCCATAATCTGCAATGCTGGATGCGAATCACGTATGCGGTCAATCACCAGTGGAGCCGCAATTGCAGGCAACAGTTCAATCGCATCGGGTTGAAAATGCACCAGAAAGCGCCGTCCTGCTTCTACAGCCGCCGAGTCAATCGTGAATGTACGCAGCACGGTAATCAGCCCATTCGCTCGCGCCGCGCGCAATGTCTCATGGTGAGTCGAAATAATTCCTGCCGCTCCCGCCTTCGCCAGATATTCAACCGCAAAGGCATCGCGCGAAAATCCCTGCAACAAATCTGCATTCACAAGCGGTAATTTGCCGCAGCCTCTCACTTCCGCAATCATCTCCGCAAGGTTCATCGGATTGCCAAATAGCAGATAGATCAGCCGCACCGGCGAAACCAGCGCACTCTTCAAAGTCTCCTCGCTTCGCACGGCTGCAATGATCGAAGACTCTTTCAGAATCTCGTCCCATCGCGCTTTATCGCGCGGAACTTCAATCGGCTTTTTTTCCGTCGCTTTTCTCGCCATATCGTTTCTGCTCAGATCAACCCACGTACACCGCATCGGCTCACGGCCAAATTGTTGCTCGAACGATGATACCTGCTCATCCAGGCTCAACCGAAAGGCAACAGAGACACGCTTGTATTTCTTCAGACTAGAAGATGCCCTCTAGATAAGGAGCGTTTGCGTGGACCCCGACATCCTCTTGATGACAATGCGATGAGGAAAGATGTGCGCTGTAAAGCAGCTCTCAGCCACATCGTGCTCTACCATGGCTGGCAGCGTGAGATAGTGGACCCCTTTTTGGGAGGCATAGCCGCCCTGATGATCGTGGCCATTGATGTAGGCCGCAACGCACGGTTGGGTTTCGAGGACAGCAAGGACCTCTTCATGGTCCCATAGCAGTGTCGATGGACGGCAGGAAGCAGGAAGCGTGGGAAAGTGGCAGAAGACGATAGCGTGCTCTCCCTTGCGGCCCGCATCAGTGAGGACCTGCCGTAGCCACTGCCGCTGCTCTACTCCAACTCCGCCGTTCCAATCCTTGGCGTTCGGTGCATGTTCTGCGGTCAGGCGCTCGAGCACCTCGCGGCCCGTCTGCGCGTGAGGATCGTTCTGATCCCATCCACCTTTAACACTGATGTTCATTCCATCGAGCACGATGAAACGCCAGTTGCGGATCTTGAAGTCGTAATAAGCGGAGGGCATGTTCAAACGCTGGAGAAGCTGGTCGCGAGGTACAGTGAAATCGTGGTTGCCAAGCACGCTGTATTTTTTGGCACGGGCCTTGCTGTAGATGGGAAGAAGTCGATCAAGCGCGCCCAGGCCGCCGGTATCGACAAAGTCGCCAAGCTGGATGACGAAGGCAAGATCCTCTGTGTTCCACAATGCGACGCTCTTTTGAAGTTTGCCGATAGAGTCGCGATACGACCGGCCGTTCGCTGTGTCTTTGTCTGCATATTGGATGTCG
>DASRSR010000159.1:0-22340 GCA_035656355.1 Edaphobacter sp. | reverse complement strand
TGCCCGCCGCCACATGTTCCGCGAGGTCGATGTCATGGATGAGTGGCTTGGTCTGGGCAAACCCATCACCCGGCGCGCTATTCCGTGGGTTGCCGCTACTGTTGCCCTCGGTATCCTCTTCCTCATTGGCCAGTGGATCGCCTGGACACAGCTCGCCATTCAGCATGTCTTCTTCCGCTCCAACCCCAGTAGCCACTTTTTCTACCTGATTACCGGTGTACACGGAATCCATCTGCTGCTTGGGATATTTGGGCTTATCGCTGCCTTGGTTGGCCTCTATATCTCGCGCTCGCTTGAAACCCGGCAGATTATGGTCGATGTCGCCTCCTGGTACTGGCACTCCATGGGGCTGTTCTGGATATTTCTGTTCGTCCTTCTGGTCTTCTTTCAATGATCCGTATGTCTCGCAGGTTCCGGTTGGGCCTGATGGCGCTCCTGCTCTGGATTCCCTTCGGCCTCACCTCACTGGCATTCTCACAGGGATGTACCCAGTGCCGCGATAACACCGCTGCCACTCCGCCAGCTACTCGCCGCGCCTATCGTCACGCCATTATTTTGATGACGGTCACCGGCGGTAGCCTCTTCATCGCGTCAGTCGCCTTGCTGCGGCGCAACCGCTAAAGAGAATCACTTACTCAGTAAGGCACACCCTTTTCGCGCTCTGTCTTCATCGCGCGCATATACCACTCGAACTCTTCGAAGAACTTCCCGGTCTTCTCTGCCAGCGCCTGCGTCAGTGCTACGCCATCTTTGCTGAGCGCTTCGCCAATCGCTGGAATCGGTTGAATCGACGGAATCGATGGCATTCCCGTCTCCGCCAGCATCGCTCGCAACTGCATCGCAGCTCGCACTCCGCCGAAGGTGCGAATCGAGTAGCAGACGATTGCCGATGGCCGGAAGAAATACTCCTCCAGAAAATAATCAATCAGGTTCGACATCGCTGGAGGAATGCTGTGGTTGTACTCCGCACTGACAATGCAGAATCCATCCGCCCGCGCATAGAGCTTTGCCAGCGGAGCCAGCTTCTCGTGCAGCTTTGCATACTTCGCCGGAGGATTCTCCTTGATTTCCTTCCACATCTTGTCCAGCAGCGGCAGCTTCAACTCTGCTGCATCTACCAGCACCGCCTCGTGACCGCGCTTTTCCAATTGTGCAATAACCCATTTCGCAGCCCGAATACCCATCCGGTCCGACCGCACTGATCCCAGCAAGACAGCAATCACCATAGCTGCACCTCTTCAGAGAGGTGAGATGCACACCGCAAAAAGGAAGCGGCACAAGCCGAAGCCTGTGCCGTTGTTTCATTTATCAAAAGAGCTACCGTTTCTTCTTCGCCGGAGCCTTCTTTGCAGCCTTTCCTTTCGCTGCCGGCTTGACCGGAGCTTTCTTTGCAGCAGCCTTCTTCGCCGGGGCTTTTGCGGCGGCTTTCTTGACCGGAGCCTTTGCAACCGTCTTCTTCGCTGAAGCCGCCACTTTCTTGGCGGGAGCCTTCTTCACAACAGCCTTCTTTGCCGGAGCTTTCTTTGCAGCGACCTTCTTGACCGGAGCCTTTGCAACCGTCTTCTTCGCCGGAGACGCCGCTTTCTTTGCCGCAGGTTTGGCAGGTGCTACAGGCTTCTTTGTCGCAACCTTCTTCTCAGCAGGTTTCGTTTCCTTCGCCCCAGCCTTAGGCTCTTTAGCAGTTGCCTTCCCTGCCTTCGCCGGAGCAGCCGCTGCTGCAATCTCTACGTTTGCTGAAGTTTCAGTTGCAGCCGTGCCTTCTCCATCCACAGCAGCCTTCTTGCGACTCTTTGAAGGCCGCGCATCCTTCCGCGCCATGCGTGCACGACGCAGGTGTACTGGCGGCGGAGGAGCAGGTGGAGAGTATGGCTCAAGAAAAGCCTTCATCTCTTCCTCGGTTCCCAGTTTGCCGTCCATCAACTCAAAGAAGAGCTTGTCGAGGAGTTCGTCATACCCTGGAACACCGGGAACAATCCGCATCTCCTGCATCAGTGTGTACGGAATCTTCTGACGGGCCTGCGGCCACTCGGTATAGAAGTTCTTGAACTTTGCCTGAACTCCGGCGGCTTTCGCCGTGTGTGCCGCCCACAGTATCGCCTCTGGCTTGGCAGAATAGAGCAGCTTCCATGCCTGCGAAGGTGCTGCGGCTCCCTTGCCGGTAAACTGCGCCAGAAACTCCTTCGTCTCACCTTCGAGAGCAGCAATCTCGGCCACAAAGCCCTGCCGCGGGAAGCTCTTCTTTAGCGCGGTTACGTCCTTGGGGGCCATCTTCGCCGTCAGCAGAGAGAAGCTCGCCACCGATCCTTCTGGATAAATACCCTGCAACTGTAGCTGTGTCTCCGTTGCGCGCAGCTTTTCAAGTTCCCCGACATTCGCCTTGGACGAGCTCAGGGCAGGAGCCAGATGCTTCATCCAGCCTTCACTCTCCAACCGCTTTAAAACCCGCAGCGGATCTTCTTCGTGGAAGATCTCTTCGGTCTCGTAACCGCGATGGAAGGCATCCATCGCCGAGATATAACCTTCTTTCTTACCCGTCTCGTAGCGTTCCTGGGTCTTCTCATCCATCTGCCAACCCAGACGAGCCATCAGACGCACGGCGCGTATCATCCGCACCGGATCTTCGATAAACCCATAATTACTTACAAGCCGAAGCTCACGGTTCTCGATGTCTGCCACGCCATTCAGCGGATCCATCAGCAGGCCATAGGAGCCATCGTTCAGCGAAATAGCCATTGCATTCGCCGTAAAGTCACGCCGACGAAGGTCATCCAGGATCGATGCCGTCTTAAAAACCGGCTTTCCCGGCTTCGGATAAGTCGCGGTCAGCGTACTGCCCACCTCCAACCGCACACCGCCAGGAAAGCGCACATAGAAGGCCTGCTCTGGCTCATGCTCTCCGGAGATCTTTCCGCCAGATTTTTCTATATCTTTCTTTAACTTAAGAGCATTTCCCTGAACCGCTACATCCAGGTCTCGAACCAGAGAACCAGCGATCAGATCGCGCACCGCGCCGCCTACCAGAAATACGGTAAGCCCTTTATTACGCGCAGCTTCGCGCACCTTTTCCAGTGCCGTATGTTGGGCTTTCGAGAGGCGGTTTTCAAGCAGGTAGATGAAGTCGGCCATCTGCTGGTACACTCCGTGCCGGGTCTTAACCGGGAGCGGATCATCGCCCTAAACCACGGCGAATCAATCGCTTAGAAAGATATGTCAAGCAGGTCACAAAGCCTGAGTTTATCATAGAGATGACCAGTTGGCTACCCTTTTTGCACCTTTTTCGTTGCGCTCACTCGTCCTATGCGACAATCCGCCTGATCACTAATGTCTTCTTCCCACAAAAAGGTCATCGTCCGCCGCCTCACTGGAGAGACTCTCGCTGGCTACCTTCCTTTGTCCGTTTTTGTCCGTAGCCGCACTCCCCAGCCTGTCGTTGACCTGCTCGACCTCGGCGGTCGTGTCGTTCCTCTCCAGCTACCGGATATTAAGCATATTTGCTATGTCCGTGACTTCAACCTCAACGACACCGTCAATCCGGAGCGACTCACCCGGCGTACCTTTCTCGCTCGTCCCCGCACCGAGGGCCTCTGGCTCCGTCTTACCTTTCGCACAACTTCATCCGAACCAGATTTACTGGAAGGTCTGGCCCCCATTGACGTCAATCTGCTCGATGACCTGATCAACGACATCGGCCTCCATCTCATTCCTCCCGATACCCGCTCTAATACCCAGCGTATTTACGTTCCCCGAGCTGCCATCAGTACCTTGCAGCTCCTCGCCGTCATCACGACACCTTCTCGCAAGAAGCCGCTACCGCTTGCTGTCGACCAATCCAGCCTTCAGAGCGAGCTTTTTAATGCTCCGCTGCCGCCCGGTGCAAAACCTAACTGAAGTACAATCCCATCCATGAAGCTGGCAGAGCTGGCCGAAAAACTCGGGGCGACCCTCCATGGCGATCCCGCAGCCGAAATCACTGGTGTCGCCGCCATCGACACAGCTTCGCCCGGCGACCTTACCTTTGTTGCGAATCCCAAATACGCTGCGCTCGCCCGCACAACCAAAGCGACCGCTGTGCTCGTCGATCCGTCCTTCGCTCAAATCGATGCCGCTACTCTTCGCATAGAAAATCCTTATCTCGCCTTCGCCCGCGCTATTGAGTTCTTCTACCAGCCCCCCACATATGCTCCGGGAATCCATCCCACCGCTGTCATTTCGCCCTTAGCCAGAATTGGCTCCAACGCCCATATCGGGGCTTACGTTGTCGTTGGCGATCACGCCGTCATTGGAGACAGTGCCACGCTGCTGCCACACGTTGTGATCTATCCGCACGTCCGTGCCGGCCACCATCTCTTCGCTCACGCGCACGCTGTCGTCCGCGAGTACTGCCAGCTGGGCGACCATGTCATCCTGCAGAACGGCGCGATCATCGGCGCGGATGGCTTTGGCTTCGCCAAACAGAGCGGAATGCTGCCCGGAAAAAGCTGGCACAAGATTCAGCAGTCCGGCCCAGCCGTTCTTGAAGACGATGTTGAGGTCCAGGCCAATGCCTGTATCGACCGCGCCAGCATCGGCGAAACTCGCATCCACGCCGGGGCCAAGATCGACAATCTCGTCCAGGTCGGCCACGGCTCTACCGTCGGAAACGATACCCTGCTCTGCGCACAGGTTGGCCTTGCCGGATCAACCACCGTTGGTCGTGGCGTTATTCTTGCGGGACAGGTCGGCGTTGCTGGCCACTGCACCGTCGGCGACGGAGCGATTGCCACCGCGCAATCCGGCATTCCTGCCGATGTAGCTCCTGGCAAAATCGTCAGCGGCTATCCTGCCATTGATAACCGCCAGTGGCTGCGAACCGTCGCGCTCATCAACCGTTTGCCCGAGCTGTTGCGTGGCCTCAAAGCCAAATAATGCGGCAAAACCCACTCTTTCCAGCTCGTTAGCATCACAAGTTTAACCGATGGCCGATCCACCTGAGACACGCAATGGCAGCGACGGCATAGTATCGCTCGCTCCTCCCCGCATTCGCGTCCTCCTGCTTGACGACGAGCCGGACAATCTCTTTCTGCGTGCCACGATTCTGCGTCAGCACGGGTACGATTGCGTTCCCGCTTCAACCATCGACGAGGCTGTACAACGCTTCAGTGGCATCGACATTGCCGTTCTCGATTACCACCTCGGCGCCGGACAGTTCGGCACCGAAGCCGCCAATCTGCTGCGCCGGAGCCGGCCACAGGTTCCCATCATCATTCTTTCCGCTACTCTCGAGCGTTACTTCGGCGGAGCTGAAGATATGCACCTGCTCAAGGGCCACAGCTCGGTAGAAGACATCCTTTCTGCGCTTAGCTCATTTGAAGCCAAGCTGCGCGGTGCACCGGTCGTCGTCGATGCTCGAGACTTCTTTTACTCCCGCATCGCGCTCGCCATCGGGTCTGATGTACTGGTGCAAATCTTCGACAGCCGCGGCATCTGGCTTTACTGCAACGACGCCGCCGCCGACTATCTTGGTCAGCCGCGCGACTGGTTCCCAGGCCGCAGTCCCACACACGAAATGTCCGGCTTCATGCGTGACTGGCAGGAAGTTATCCAGACCGTCTCCACTAATCGCGAAACCTACATCGACCGCACACGCCGTGGCCTGCTCAACAATCCCAAACCGTCTGAGCAGAACATCACCTGGAGCGTACTCGCGTTCCCCATCACACTGCACGATAACAGCGGCGGAGTTGTCCTTACCGCGCGCATTCTCGACCGCTCGTCCTCAAGCATTCTCACCTGAGATTTTTCGCGATCAACCAGGCCTGTTACCTTAATTCCATGCGTGTGCTCCGCATTACGGCTCTTCTCAGTTGCCTTCTGCTCCTTGCAGGTTGTCACTCTGCCCATGTTCTCGCTACGGTCAGCAATCACACCTCACAGCCGATTCTGCTCTTTGAAGTGGATTATCCCAGCGCAAGTTTCGGTGGCGATACCCTCGCCCCCGGAGCAGATTTCCACTACAAGTTCAAAGTCCTTGGCGACGGCAAAATGAGTCTCAGTTACACCGACAACGAACACAAGATTCACAAATCACAAGGCCCTTACCTCAACGAAAAGGCCGATGGGCCGCTTCACATCACCATTGCATCGGACGGTGTCCACTGGCAGACCAGCCCCAAAACCACCATGCAGGCACCGCCCGGCTCAGAATGACCAAGTTAGTCTTCGCCCGGCGCGCGGCCCACAGGAGGCTTATCGGTAAGGTGGACTACCGGGTTCGGATTCTGCCGCTTCCTGAAGCGCTCCCGTCCACCGATCACCATAAAGATTACAATCGCCAGGCCTAATACGAATATGAAGACGAAGATCATAGGCGTTCTCCAATCCTCCCTGTTTCTAACTGCTTGGATGCCGGTTCGCTCCGTTGCGATACCCTGTTCTCTATGGCGCGCGGATACTTCATCACCTTCGAGGGGCTCGACGGCTCCGGCAAAACAACCCAGCTTCGTCTCCTCGCCAACTCGCTGACGGAAGCCGGGCGCAGCGTTGTCACCCTGCGCCAGCCCGGAGGAACCGCCCTCGGCGACCGCATCCGCAGCATTCTGCTCGATTCCCGCTCCGAAACCGCGCTTGGGCCAATCGATCCTGCCACCGAGATGGCCCTCATGTTCGCCGATCGAGCTCAGGCCATCGCCGAGATTATCGAGCCTGCACTCCAGGCCGGCAGCATTGTTCTGTGTGATCGTTTCACCGACTCATCGGAGGCCTATCAGGGTGGCGGCCGTGGCCTCGGCAGCGAGCGCATTCTTGCCATGCACCAGGCTGTGTGCGGTGATCTTCAGCCTGGCCTTACGCTGCTGCTCCTGCCTTCGCTTGAGTCTTCGCTTCGCCGCGCTCGCCGTCGCAACCAGCGCCATACCCGCAAGAGCGGTACTGACGAAAATCGGTTTGAGCGCGAGTCTGACGACTTCTACCGCCGCATTCATCACAAATACGAAGAGATCGCCGCCCGCGAACCGCGCCGCGTTGTTCCTCTCCGCGAAGACGCCTCCATCCAGGCCATCCACACATGCATCCTCGAGATCGTCGCCGAACGCCTCTCTCCCATCGCAGTCTGAATGCATATAATCTTTAGGCTTGGTTAAGGGCATGGGCTTCAGCCATGCCGCAGCAGCGCTCCCTGTATTGCGGCTTTAGCCGCTGCGCATATCTTCAAACATCAATCAATCTGAATAAATGGCAGTTAGCTACTCGATGACCGTGACTTCGATTTGCTCTTCTTGCTCCCGACGTTGAGCGCTACCGCCGCTCGAATGAGGTTCTTCAACGCCGCCTCATTGATCTTCTCGCCTTCGTGAATGTCGATAGCGCGTCTGACATTCCCTTCGAGGCTGGAATTGAATAGTCCCGCAGGGTCCTCCAGCGATGCTCCTTTAGCAAAGGTCAGCTTCACAGCGTTCTTATACGTCTCTCCCGTACAGACGATGCCGTCATGCGAAAAGACAGGAGTTCCCGGCGATGTCGCCTTCGCCCACTTCCATTCTTCGACAATCTCGGGATCAGCCTCATGAATAATCTCGCGCACCTTCGCGAGCGCCTTCCCGCGCCAGTCGCCAAGCTCTTTGATCTTCGCGTCGATTGATTCAGAAGCAGAATTCATGACAACCGGCTTTTTCATACTTCCTCCCAATCTCGCACCAGTTTCGATACGCTCAGTTTAACCTGCAATACCTGTCGGTCCGGTAGCGGATTAATTCTCTTCTCCATTACGAAGTATTCGTGATTTAACTTCCAACCGGTGATAGTTGCGATAGGTGGCATGGAACGACCAAACAATCATGTGGAAAGTTCCTGAACCACTGGTATTGCGCAAAGAGATAGTGGAAGGCATCCAGAAGGTTTCGCCATCGAGCAGGACAGGTGCATAGTCAACGGTAAGAACGCGCTTGCCGACCACCGCAGAGGTATACGAATCGCCCGGAATAATAACGTGATGCGGAGTGGTGAGTTCCAGATGCGTAATGTGCATGGATGCAGGATCAATAAAGACTTCGCCTTTGCTCTCCTCTTTTAAGAAACAGGTGGCAGAGTTTCTGGGAGTCAGGACAGTTTCAAAACGAACAATGTATGGCCCTGCTTTGTCAGGCCGCTGCAATTTGTAGTTCATGCAAACCGTCTGCTCTGAGGAGACAATGGCGAGGCCACCTTCAAACGCTCCACTCAACAACGTAGGGCCCTTCATATCCTGCGAAGTCGCTGGTTTACCGTTGATTTTTTTGATGTCGCGCGACTCTGCTAAAACATTCTTGCCGTCGGTATCTTTTTTGCGCCTTAGCCGGAAAACGGAGTCAATGATCGTGTTCTGATCCCGATGACCTGGTTCCACCTGCGACGAAATAACGTGCTCATCACAGAACAAGCTTGGGACATTTGTGTCGTAATGATTTAAATTCGCTTGCAATCGTTCAAGAATCTGGTCCAGCGTGGGCATATTCGCTCGTGATGCACACAAGGCAGTCGAAATCCCAAGTAATGTGACAAACGAAATGACCGTAGATGATGTCCTAAGAACCATGGTGAAGCGTACTTTATGGTGCACTCCATCATAGGTAATTGCAATCAACGCGCCACAGCTTAATTTGCAATACATGAATCGAGGTGTCTCATGTCTCAATCGAACAGCGGTATCGGCAACGTAACTCCAAATGCAGCCCTCATCGAGATGGCGATGTCTTATGCTCGCAGCCGTGCCCTTTGCGCAGCGGCGCGCCTTGGAGTAGCCGATGCCCTCGGAGATGAAGTTTGCAGCCTCGATCATCTCGCCAAAACCTGTCAGGCTAATCCCTCTGCGCTCTATCGTCTGATGCGTGCTCTAGCCAGTATGGGCATCACAGACGAAACGGCACCGAAACACTTTCGTCTGACTCCGTTCGGGCGGCCACTCCGAAAAGACGCACCTCAATCCGTATGGCCGTCCGTCATCTTCTGGGCCGATCTGCTCGCCGATAGCTGGTCTCTGCTTACCGACTGCGTTCGTACAGGCGAACCTGCCTCGCAGGTGCGTGATCCAAATATCCCGTCACGCTGGTCCCAGGTTCCAGAGGCCGGTGCGATCTTTCGCGCTGTTATGGGTACAGCTCCCGCGGAAGATTATGCTCCGATTGCAGCCGCCTGGGACTTCTCCCGCGCGAAGGTAGTTGCCGACCTCGGCGGCGGTGCCGGATCACTTATCCTGGCCGTGCTCGAACGCTATCCTCATCTTCAAGGCATGCTCGTTGATCTAGAAGCCAGCATCGATGCAGCAAAAGGGCGTTTCGCAAACGAAAAGCTCGCCTCCCGCTGCAAACTGATCGCCGCCGATCTTACCCAAGCTGTTCCAACGGGTGCGGATGTTTACATGCTCAAGCACGTCCTGCACGGACGTCGAGACGAAGACGCCATCGACATTTTGAAAAATTGCCGGGCGGTCATTCCTCAGAATGGCACTCTTCTTATCATCGAATTCATTCTGCCGCCGCTTGTTTCCCAGGCAGACCCGCAACTCGAAAATCTCTTTATGAGCGATCTCAATATGCTTGCCGTCACCGGTGGTAAAGAACGAAGCCAGCAGGAATGGGACACTCTCCTTATGGCAGCAGGTTTTCACCTCACCGCAGTCCATCCGGTTGGAGACGACGACCGCATGGTCCGCAATGTGGGGATCGTCGAAGCCAAACCAGCCGATCTGTAATCGCCTCGCCTTGAGCCACAAGATCTCGATGCAAAAATATGCGGGAAACCGAGGGTGGATGATTCAGAAGTCCAGAAATCCAAGTCCAGTCTAGGACCTTGTCGGAGGACTTACCGAAGGCGTTCTGCGTTTCCCTCGTCGAAGGCGACCGTATTGTCGCCCGCTGTCAGGTTAGCCGGGACGTCCCACACCAGCGAACCTCCTGACGCTGGCACGATAGCGAAAAAATAGTAGGGCCCGGTGGTGGCGGTGGCGGAAAGCGTAGCTTTGCCGGAGGCATCGAGCTTCGCGGTGGTCACGTAGTACTTCGACATGCCCTGAATGATCGCGCTGCACCCCTGTGTGGAGTGGCACTGGGTTTGAAGCGCCTGCATCGCCTGGCCGGGAGTGGCCCTGGCGGGAACGGCGACTCCGAGCTCGCGCAGAATCTGATTCATCGGCTTGCGCGTGACGAAGACGGCTTGACCGGCGAGCGGGTTTGCTCCGCTGAAGTTTGAGGAGAGCAGGACCCGGAATTGCGCGCGGGTTCCACTTGGCGCGGTGGGTGCCGCAAGTGCCGCCGGTGCGGCGACTGCGGTTGGCACGGCCGCGACAGAGGCGGATGCAGGTGCCGCCGTTGGGGATGAATAGGCCGCCGGTACGGCTGGCACCGGACCATTCGAAGCGCGCATCGTGTTCTGCTGGCCTTTTGGTGCGAAAGTTCCGATGTTGCAGCTTTCGGAGTGTGGCGTGAAGCTGACGTCATCTCCCCGGATCGCTGTTACGAGACGGCCGCTCACGGTAGTTGAGCCTGAGCCTCGAAGGGTATTGTCCGGCGCGACAGCCAGCAGGAATGCGCCGCCGCCGTTCTGGACGTGGATGATGAAGCCGCTGGCTGTATCGTCGACCGTGTACGGAACGTTTACGTGCGCCTGGCCGCAATCGAGCGTGACGTATCTATTGTCGAACGAGAGCTGCATGCCGGTGGAGCTGGCATATGGCCCAAGCACGCGAAAGCCATAGATCGTGGCTACAGGATGGCCCCCGATCATGCTGCTGATCTGGCCCATGATGCCGGTGGGTTTCGGCGGTGGCGGCGGCGCAGGTTGCGAGGCAAGCTGGCCGATAGTGCAGCGCTGCATGCTCGGCGAATAGATGGGGGTTGAGCTTGTGGTGCAATTGAAGTGCGAGGTGCCGGCCGGGCAGTTGTACTGGTTGTGATAGCCGCTAATGATGTTGCCTTTGACGGCGATATTGCCGGGGCCGGAGAGCGAGCCATCTGGCCGCAGGGTCAGGACAATCGGACTCGGCTCGTTCTCCACGACGATCTGCGTCGTCGCGCCTGATTTTCGCAGCGTGTATGCGTGGGTATCGTCCACGAGCGTGCCGCACTTTCGAAGCACGGCCTTGCCGTTCCACGTGAGCGCTACTTCAGGCAGGTCGGTCCGGCTGCGATATGAGCCGACGAGGACAACGCCGTTCTGCTGCTTCTCCGCATTCCCATTGGTTCCAATCAGCCTGGCTGTCGCATCTTCGACAGCTTTTCCGATGTTTGCGATGGCGGAGCCTTCGCATTCGTCCATCGTTCCGCCGAGTTCGAGGCACCGCCGCGTCTTCGGATCGTTCTCCATATCTTTCTGCGCGCCAGCGAAGATGCCCATCGGGTCGAGGACAGGGTCATTGGCCGGCCCGCCGCTCTGCGGATGATTTAATCCGTGTTGGATCCGGTCCTGATTCCTCTGATAGCTCTGAGCCAGACCAGCGTCGGCCCCCTTTTTGGTGTCGGTTGCCAGTTGCCCAACCAGGCGAGGGTACCATTCGTCGTAAAACTTTCCGTCGAATAGATAACGACCCCACAGGTGGTTGAAGGCGGCGGTCTCAGCCGCCGTGTGAGATTTCGTGTAGTCCTGCGTGATTTTGTACGCCGCCATCCGATAGCCGTCAAAAAGCTTCGCCTCGGTCGGCGTGTAGGAGCCGCGAGGGCCGACGCGGTTGTACTTGATCTGCTCCATGTAGCTGTTGAGGTAGTGAAAGATCGCCACCTGGCGGGCGAGAGTGTCGGTCGGATCGGAGCCTTTGATTTCGCTCTCGACACGCTGCACCGAAGGCATGGCTGTGGTGTAGTCGCCGGACGCAGGCGGGCCCTGGGCAAGAGCAGCTTTGCAGGCAAAGCAAAGGACGGCAGCGTAGACGAGGATACGAACACGCAATAGGAAGGAGAAGGCAGAAGAAGGGGCCCAGGCGCTCATGAGTCACCCCCGTACAGATACAGTAGAGAGAAAGAAAAGATACTTTGGAAACCCTTTATATAGCTTCCACTCTCGCAGCTAATTTAGTCCCGTCCGGATTAATCTGCAACTAGAGCATGCTGTCATGGAGTATCTCCATCAAATTGCGCGCGCTGCCAGTGAAAACGATGCCTGATCCCGTCCGGGGAGCGACGCCTCGCAAACCAGGTCAATTTTCTTGAATCAGCTTTTCATGAGCAATCCTTCGTTCCATTAACGCGCCTGCAGCCGTCGCCAGAAGTAATACGACAGACACCAGAGAACTCCAGTCCCCGCTGCCCAGCTCCATGCCGCAAATCCCTCGCCCACGGCAAGGTGAGCGATCACGGCCGAGACGAGCGTGATCGCAAAGCCGGCGTAGGCCCACTCCTTCAGTCGCGCCGGCACCGCCGGTATCAGCAATGCGGCGATACCCGCAAACTTTACCCACGAAAGCTCTACGCGGAAATACGCAGGAAAACCCAGACGCACGAACTCCTCTGCCACCTGTGGCAGGCGCAGTTGCGCGTATGCCGTGAAGCTCATCTGCAAAGCGAACAGCACCGTCGATATCCAGAACCCTGCTACGAGCCACTTTGGCGCCTTCATCCGATGCCTCCGCCAAGCACCCGCTCCAGATTGTCGAAGAACCTCTGCCAGCCATACTTTGCGCCGCCATAAGCCTGTTGCTGGTCGGGCCGGAAGCCGGACTGCTCCATGCGAAGATGGGTGCCGCCGTCGGCAGGAGTCAGCGTAAAGAGCACAACCGAGTCCACCCCCATCGAACTCCAGGTATAGGAGAGCCGCTTCAGCGGATCGACAACAAGCACTTTGCAATCGATGACGCCGCTCCAGTTTGGCACGGGATCAATCCGGAACTGAAACTCGCGCCCCGGCTGTGGCGAGAAGTTATTTTTCATCAGCCATTGCGCCAGCAGCGCATCTTCAGTAAGCGCCCGCCAAACCTTTTCTACCGAATGCGGAAATACTCTCTCGATCACAACGCTGCGCGTCTCTTCTGCCATATTGCTTATTCCTCCATTCTTTCCAGAACTTCTTCAAGCCGGTCAAATCGCTCACGCCAGAAGGCACCATAGTCACGTAGCCAGTCCACCATCGCCCCCAGCGCAGCGGGCTGCGCGCAATAGTGGGTCTCGCGTCCCTCACGGCGATGCCGCACCAGCTTTGCCCGCTTCAGCACCGTCAGGTGTTTCGAAACAGCAGGTTGAGATACTCCTGCATAACGAGTCAGCGCGTGCACTGTCTGTTCGCCCTGCCGGATCAGCTCTTCGAAGATGCCTCTCCGGGTCGGATCGGCAAGAGCGCGAAATACGTGAGTCGTAGGTGCTTGCCTCATGAACAAACAATAACCATATGGTTATTGATTGTCAACAGAATATTCCCTCTTTAAATCCTTTTTTTACACTCCATAGCAGGAACAGGTATTATGCGGTCGGACCAATTTTTATTGTTTTCCGGGAAGCAAGAATTTATCGTTGCGAAGTTGAATCAATCGCTTGTCTTTAAAGGAGTGCTCTTCTTATGCAGCAAATCCATCCGCGTAAAGCGGCTGCAGCCGTCTCTCTGTTCTCCGCGATCTTCTTGTCTGCAATCCTGATCGCCTCTTCTGCTTTTGCTCAGGCTCCGCAACCGGAAACTCCGGCCATGCGCAGCCGTGTCGATGCCATCATCGGCAAGATGACGCTCCAGCAGAAGTTGGAGTATATCGGTGGCACCGGCTTTGCCATCCGCGCCATGCCCAGCCTAGGCCTGCCCGCGTTTGAGATGTCCGACGGCCCCTTTGGCACTCGCAGCAACGTCGGCTTTCCCTCCACTACTTACGCCGCCGGCATTGGTCTTGCTGCTTCATGGGACCGTGATCTGGCCCGCCGCGTTGGCGGAGGCATCGGGCGTGACGCACGCGCACGTGGTGTTCACTACATGCTCGGCCCCGGAGTAGACATCTATCGCTCACCTCGTAATGGCCGTAACTTCGAGTACTTCGGCGAAGATCCCTTCCTTGCTGCCAACATCGCCGTTGGTTATATCGAGGGCATGCAGGCACAGGGAGTCAGTGCCACCATCAAGCACTTCATGGGCAACAACTCCGAGTTTTTGCGTCATGACTCCGACTCCATCATCAGCGAGCGTGCCGCCCGCGAAATTTACCTGCCCACATTTGAAGCGGCCGTGAGAAAAGCTGACGTTGGCGCCATCATGGATTCTTATAACCTCACTAACGGTCTGCACATGACGCAGAACGGCTACTTCAACACCGACATTGCCCGCAAGGAATGGGGCTTCAAGGGCGTCATGATGTCCGACTGGGTAGCCACCTATGATGCAGTCGCTGCAGCCAACGGCGGCCTCGATCTCGAGATGCCCACGGGCGCATTCATGAACCCGAAAAACCTTACCGCTGCTGTCCAAAGCGGCAAGGTCTCTATGGCGACCATCGACGAAAAAGTTCGCCACATCCTCATGACTGCCGCGCGCTTCGGCTGGCTTGACCGCAACCAGACTGATCTCTCTATTCCTGCCTACGATCCGGCAAATAACGCTGTCGCCCTCGACTCCGCACGTGAGTCCATCGTGCTGCTTAAAAATGAAGGCAAACTGCTTCCGCTGGACAAGGCACAGATCAAGTCCATTCTCGTCGTCGGCCCCGACGCCTATCCCGGCGTGCCTGTCGGTGGTGGCAGCGCCGGCGTCAAGCCTTTCCATACCGTCAGCGATCTCGAAGCAATGAGCGCATTTCTGGGCTCATCGGCAACCGTATACTACGATCGCGGTTTGCCTACTCTCGCCGAGCTCGTCAAAGCGACACACTTCACCACTGAAGCCCATAACGGACAGTCCGGCCTCAAGTCCGAAAGCTTCACGGATACTTCTCTCAATGAGAAACAACATGATGCTACCCGCTGGACTGGCTACTATACTGCCGCACAGGCCGGCCGCTACATCATTGCAATGCAGGCTGGAGGCGAAGGCCGTCACAGCCGCGTCTCTATCGACGATAAACCTGTCCTCGACAACTGGAAGATTGTGCGTTCCATCCAGCCGCATACCACTCTCCAACTCTCCGCCGGACCTCACAAGATCGAGATCGAGCAGTTAGGTCACCGCCAGTTGGGACGCCTCCAAAACGACAATGGACCGCAATTGGCCATCGTGGAAGAGAGCAAGATCGTCAACACCAAAGCGAAAGAGCTCGCCGCCAAGGCCGATGCTGTTCTCGTTGCTGTTGGCTTCGATCACGATAGCGAATCAGAAGGCGGCGACCGGACCTTCGATCTTCCCTTCGGACAGGACCAGCTCATTCGCGCCATGACCGCTGCCAACAAAAAGAGCATCGTCGCCGTCACTTCCGGCGGCAACGTTGACAGCGAAAGCTGGATCGCACAGACTCCCGCCTATATCGAAAACTGGTATGGCGGACAGGACGGCGGCACCGCTCTGACCGAAGCTCTCTTCGGCGCCGTCAACCCCTCAGGCCATCTGCCCGCCACCTTCGAGCGTCGCGCGCAGGACAACCCCACCTTCAACAACTACTACTCCGAAGGCCCAGGCAACCGCATCGACTACAAGGAAGGAATTTTCGTCGGCTATCGTGGCTACGAACACAACCATATCAAGCCGCTCTTTCCCTTCGGATACGGCCTCTCTTACACCACGTTTAAATTCAGCAATCTCTCTGTGTCGCCAACCAGTGCGACCAGTTCACCGAACGTAACCGTCACCTTTGATGTAACCAACACCGGCAGCCGCGCTGGCGCAGACGTCGCTCAAGTCTACGTCTCCGACACGCACTCCAGCGTTCCCCGCCCTGTCAAAGAGCTCAAGGGGTTCGACCGCGTCTCACTCCAACCCGGTGAAACAAAGCATGTCTCTGTTGCGCTCGATGCCCGCTCCTTCGCCTACTACGACACCCAGGCAAAGAAGTGGCACATCACACCTGGCCGCTTTGGCGTTCTTGTCGGAGACTCATCGGAATCTCTTCCGCTGAAAGGCTCTGTCGAAGTCTCGAAACAAGCCGCAGACAGCGCATCGTTCTAACCCTGCTCCATTGCCGCCTTGCTTCGTGCAGGGCGGCAATTTTTTTTGCACCCCAAACTCACGTCATCTCGACCGAAGGCGCGCAGCGCCGAAGCGGAGAGATCCCTGTATTTAAACTTCTGTCATTCTGAGTAGCGTGGCGAGTCGTATTTGGCTTTACGTTGTCATCCTTCCGCTGTTAGGCGGGAGGACCCGCTTTTTTCTATTCCTTCCGCACCACCCCTCCAAAATCTCCAACCTGCTATAAAGGCCATGCCGCAATTCACGCGGCACGGAGAACCCATTGAAGCGTCTTGCCAC
Organism: Edaphobacter sp.; assembly: GCA_035656355.1. Classification (GTDB taxonomy): domain Bacteria; phylum Acidobacteriota; class Terriglobia; order Terriglobales; family Acidobacteriaceae; genus Edaphobacter. The sequence goes on along the minus strand of DASRSR010000159.1, from coordinate 6,035 downwards.
CGTCCTTTCTCTTATCTGCGCATTTAGTATTGCTTCCGCACAAGCCTGGCACGCCGACTGGATCACCGCCCCGGATCTCCCGCCCTTCGCGCCCGCGGTGCTGCACTTCCAGCGCACCATCAATCTTTCTGCAAAGCCTGAACACTTCATTGTTCGCGTCAGCGCCGATAACGCCTTTCTGCTCCATGTCAACGGACAAGCCGCAGGCCGCGGCCCCGCAAAAGGCGATCTCACTCACTGGCGTTACGAAACGCTCGACCTCGCTCCCTTTCTGCACTCCGGCAGCAATATCATTGCAGCCACCGTCTGGAACTTCGGCCAGTATCGCGCCGTCGCGCAGATCACCCACCGCACCGCATTTCTTCTCGAAGGCACCTCCCCTGAAGCCGAACCGGCAAACACCGGTACAGACTGGCAGGTTGAAATCGACCACGGCCTTACTGTCCAGCCCGTTACTTCCGCCGTCGTTCGCGGCTACTACGCAGCCGAACCCATCGAAATCATTCAGGCCTCGGCCTCCGACGCCGCATGGGACGCGCCTAACAGTAACGCTGCACACTGGACATCGGCCGTCTCCCTCGGCCGTGCCGCCTCACGCGGCGACAGCAACACCAACGTCGGCTGGCAGCTTGTACCAGACCTTCTCCCGCAAATGGAATCCACACCGCAGCCCGGCGGCAAAGTAGTTCGCTCTTCCGGAATAGTTATTCCAAAAGCCTCGGAGACAGCATCGACAGAAATCATTAAAAACGGGAACACTGTCACCATTGGTACAGTCCATCAGATCGCACATGGAGCCAGATTCCCCGACGCTCCCGTCACCATTCCCGCGCACACTACAGCCAGTATCCTCATCGACAACGGCGTGCTCACCACCGCCTACCCCGAACTCGACCTCAGTGGAGGCCGCGCCGCTACTGTCCGCCTCACCTACGCCGAGGCGCTCTACGACGCACGCGGCCATAAGAGCAACCGCAACGACATTACCGGCAAAACCATTCGTGGCGTCTACGACGAATACATCGCCGATGGCGCTTCCCATAGCACCTTCGCTCCGCTCGTCTGGCGCACCTGGCGCTATCTCCAGATCGATGTCCACACGGCGGACCAGCCGCTCCAGCTCAATCGCTTTCATTCCACCTTTACTGCCTTCCCCTTCGTCCAGCGTGCCCGCTTCGCCAGCGACGATCCGGAGCTAACGAAAATCTGGAACATCGGCTGGCGCACCGCCCGCAGTGACGCGCACGACACCTACATGGACACCTCTTACTGGGAGCGGCTCCAATACGTCGGCGACACCCGCCTGCAGGCGCTCATCTCCTATTCCAACGCTGGCGACGACCGACTCGCTCGCCAGGCCATCACCGCGCTCAACGACTCGCGCCTGCCCGACGGCATCACCCTCAGCCGCTATCCCACCTCTGTCTTCCAGGCCATTCCGCCTTTCTCTTTGCTTTGGGTCGGCATGGTGCACGACTACGCTCTCTACCGCAACGATCCCGCCTTCGTCCGCCAGCAGCTTGCCGGAACCCGCACCGTCCTTGCCTGGTTCCTCCAGCACCAGAACGCCAATGGACTCGTTGGCAAACTCCCCTGGTGGCCCTTTATCGACTGGTCAGAAGACTTCAAAGGCGGCGACCCACCGCAGGACGTTAACGGCAACTCCGCCATCATCACTCTCCACTACATCGAAGCCCTGCGCGAGGCCGCCGAGCTCGAATTCGCCTACGGCGATCCCGCTCTCGCGCAGCGTTACCGCCAGGCCGCCGCAAAATCTGCGCGCGCTATCCAGACCCTCTGCTGGAACCCGCAAACCCGCCTCTACACTGATCTACCCCACGGCCATCACTACAGCCAGCACACCAACGCCATGGCCGTCTGGCTCGATATCGCTCCAGCCGCCGCCCAGCGTGAGATCATGACCCACATTCTCGCGCCCACACAAAAGAGCGGCTCTCCGGCAATCTCGCCCGCATCGTACTACTACCGTTTCTATCTCGCGCGAGCCATGCAGCACGCCGGTATGGGCAACGACTATATCCAGCAGCTACAGCCTTGGCGCGATATGATCGCCCTGGGCCTCACCACCTGGGCTGAGCAGCCCGAACCCACCCGTTCCGACTCCCACGCCTGGAGCGCCCACCCCAACTTCGACCTGCTCAATATCGTCGCCGGAATCCAACCCGCGAGTCTCGGCTTTAAGTCCGTGCTCATCGAACCGCACCTCGGCCCGCTCCACACTCTCACTGCCAGCTACCCCCACCCGCTCGGCCCTATCGACGTGCAATACACCCGTAGCAACGGAAAACTCCACGCCACTATCCACATACCTCATGGACTCCGCGGCACCTTCCGCTGGGGAGGTCACACCTACCCCATCACAAGCGGAACCCTTAACCTCACGCTCTCCGACAGCAGCAGAACACCCTGAAAGAGGATCACGAACAAGAAGGGTATTTCAGGAGGCCTATGAATCCTTCGCTTCAAAAAGCTTCCGCCATTCCGGCATTACCGCGGCCTTCAAACCCACGTTTGAGGTATTCACCGGGGTTGGCCCCGACAACTCGCTTGAACGCCTTACTGAACGCAGCGTCGGACTCGTAACCGACCGATTGCGCAACCTCGATAAGCTTCTTGTCACGCACTTCGAGTAACTGCATCGCCTTCTGCATCCGCCACTCGGTTACATATTCCAACGGTGTTTGTCCAAGCAGTTCTTTAAACCGCACTGCGAAGGCGGAGCGAGACATGCCCGCCGCTTCGGCCAGAGATTCGACCGTCCACGGTGTATTCACACTGTCGTGAACGGCACTCAGGGCAGCGCCTATTTGAGAATCGAAGATCGCACGAAGCCATCCTTTGTTGCGCCACTCCACTTCCGACGCAATATGCGCCCGCAGTGCCTGAATGAACAGGACCTCGGCCAACCGGGTCGCCACCACTTCCGATCCCGGAGCCTGTTCTGCCATCTCCGACGCCAGCGCCTCCATGGTGCGGTGAAGTGCAAGCGTGCGTGCCTGATCGGCCTTGATCAGAATGAAGCTCGGCAATAACTGAGTGATCGGCTTCAGGCTGGCGCGATCGAAACTCAGGGACCCACAAACGATCGTCGTCGGTGCGCCGCCACCGCCACAAAGAGCGACATTGCCGTTGGCACTGGCCCCGATCTCGCGGAAACTCCACCTCGGACGTGTTCGCGGGCTGTCGCGCAAAACAATCGACGTCCCCCGGGCCAGCAAAAAGCAATCGCCTCCGGTAAGGGGAATCGGCTCCGGAATCCCTTCCACACTCAGCCAGCAGTTGCCGCGCGACAGCATGGCGAAGTGCGCCAAATCTGTAGGCGAAATCTTTTTGTCTGAAGGCGTGACCTTTTCTTCGGTCTGCTCTTCCTGTTTTACGCCCCACGGGGCCGTGGCTTCGAGCCTGTGCAGACCGAAAGCGGTTACGTGCATCGTTCTGAAGATGTCTGTTATCGGGTCCAACCTGGCCTCCCTCTTTTGGACGAATAGACAAAAACTTAGGACTTCCGGGCAGTTCGCGTCCACCACCAAAGAAATCTACTCTTCTGTACCGAATATTACACATCCACCGAAGGGAGTCATTATGGGAAAGCTGGAAGGTAAGGTTGCAGTCGTCACAGGAGGATCGAGCGGCATGGCGCTCGCAAGCGCCAAACGCTTCGTTGAAGAGGGTGCCTACGTTTTCATCACCGGCAGAAGGCAGGAGCAGCTCGATGAGGCCGTCAAGTCGATTGGCCGGAACGTGACCGGCGTACGCGGCGACGCGGCCAATCTCGACGATCTCGACCGCCTGTTCGATACGGTCAAGCGGGAAAAGGGCAAGATCGACGTCCTGTACGCGAGCGCCGGCACTGGCGAAGCCGCCATACTAGGCGAGATTACCGAGCAGCACTTCGACACGGCCTTCGGCCTGAATACGCGAGGCACGCTGTTTACGGTTCAGAAGGCCTTGCCGCTGTTCAACGATGGCGGATCGATCATCATGACAGGATCCGTTGCTTCGCTAAAAGGCTTTCCTGGTTACAGCGTGTATGCGGCCAGCAAGGCGGCTTTGCACGCATTCGCACGCGGATGGCTTAACGAGCTGAAGGGTAGAAATATCCGGGTGAACGTGCTGCATCCCGGGCCGATCGCCACACCGATGCAGGATCAGGTTCTCACCAAAGAGGCGAAGCAGATGTTCGAATCCCTGATCCCGCGAGGAAAGATGGGTCAACCTGAAGAAATCGCCACAGCGGCGCTCTTCCTTGCTTCCAACGATTCGAGCTTCGTGAATGGTCTGGAGTTGAACGTCGACGGCGGCTTCTCAGCCATCTGAAATTTGCGGATTTCGGTGAGTGCATTATCGACAATGCACTCACCCACCACACCTCGTTCACTCCGTCCCCAACTCTTGTGTACTCCCCTTTTAGTGTTCCGCCAGCTTTCCGTTTACAGGAGCAGTCGGCATATCGTAACCAGGGCGAAGAATCGCAGCAACGAGAACGCAATATTTTCTGAAAAATATTCTGACTCTGTCCTACATCGCTCTTCATCTCATACCTGAAGACCTCGGCCTTCAATCAGACTCACCTCAGGAGACGAGCTATGCAAGAGCTTGATGCCATGCTGAAGGAGTTCAGCGCAGAAGCAGCAACCACCAAAAAGGTTCTGAAACAGGTTCCCGAAGACAAACTTGCATGGCGACCGCATCAGCGCTCCATGTCGCTCGGCCAACTGGCGTTGCACATTGCCAATGTGCCTAAAGCCATTGCAGGCATTACAAAGGCCGATGTCTTCGATGCCTCACAATCGAGCTTTGCAAATCCAGAGCCACAAACTCTCGCCGAAATCTACACGGCCTTTGAGCAGACAGTCCGCGATGTGGAACAGACTCTCAGCGACACCACTTCCGCCACCGCTCAGGCCAACTGGCATCTGATGTTCGGGGATAAAGAACTGCAATCGATTCCCAGAATCAGTGTCTGGCGCTCGCTGATGCTGAATCACTGGTACCACCATCGCGGCCAGCTCTCCGTCTATCTCCGCCTGCTCGACATTCCTGTTCCCTCCATCTACGGCCCCAGCGCCGATGAGAACCCATTCGCCGCAGCACTGGCGCCAGCCAACTAGAGAATCTTTGATTAAGTCTGGCTTTTTGTTAAGGGCACGGCTTTAGCCGTGCCGTAAGTGGCGTATTGCAGAAGCGGCTTTAGCCGCTGAGGGCGAGTTTGGCGGCTTAATCAGAGCTTCCCTTGATCCTACAATCCTTCGTATGCCCATCTGGACGCCGGAATCCCAGCCTGTTACTCTGAACCGAGCATACGAAGGATGCACCCCGTCCGCGGAAAGGGATTATCCCGCCTTCTTGTCCTGCGCTTTACTACAGTCCACTCTCTTCTCACCCGGTGAAGCGGATCGCGGGTATTAACAAGAAGGAGTGAACTATGTCTTTACGCGAACTTCCCGCGCGCCCAAACCTCGAACATCTGAAAAATCAGGCCAGCAAGCTGCTCCGGCAATGCCTTGCAGGAGACACCTCTGCATCCGAGCGCTTTGCAGCCTTCGGCATCTCGTCCTCTACGTCGAAACTTGCGGATGCACTTCACGTCATCGCACGCGAGCACGGATTCGATACCTGGCCTGCGCTCAAGTCACACATCATCGTCACATCGGAAAATCCAACCGAAGCCCTCATCGCAGCCATCAAGGCCGACGATGCATCGCTTGTGCGCGATGTTCTCTCCCGTCACCCATCCCTCAAAGCCAACATCAACGAGCCGCTTCCGGGTTATGGATTCGACGAGCCAGCCATCATCGCGGCAGTCAACAGAAATAATCGTGAGATGATCGATGCCCTTCTCGACGCCGGTGCAAACATCAACGAACGCACCCGCTGGTGGGCTGGCAGCTTCGGTGTCCTCGACTCTGCCGGTACAGAGTTGGCAGACTACCTCATCTCTCGCGGCGCTTTTGTCGATATCCACGCCGCCGCACGGTTAGGTATGATCGACCGCGTCCGCGAGCTTCTCGCGA
>DASRSR010000158.1:0-6583 GCA_035656355.1 Edaphobacter sp. | reverse complement strand
AATTTTTTCGAAAACTCAACCGATCCCATAGCTCGATACTGTTCCGGAATCTTTGCCCACACAAACATCGTTGCCTTTGGCAGATCCACCGCCCATCCCAGCTTGTTCAGTCCTGGTACCAGCACATCACGGCGCGCCTTGTAATTGTCACGAATCGCCGCCACACACTCCTGTGGCCCTTCCAGCGCGGCAATCGAGGCCACCTGAATCGGCGTAAACGTTCCGTAATCGAAGTAGCTCTTAATCCGCCCCAGTGCTGCTACCAGCTTCGGATTCCCCACCATAAAGCCCACGCGCCATCCCGGCATGTTGTAGCTCTTCGACAGCGTAAAGAACTCCACGGCAATGTCCTTCGCTCCCGGAACCTCCAGCACGCTTGGCGCGCGATAGCCATCGAACACAATATCTGCATAGGCCAGATCATGCACAATGTAAATCCCAAGCTGCTTGCAAAGAGCAACGATCCTTTCAAAGAAAGGCAGCTCCACACACTGCGTCGTCGGGTTCGCCGGAAAATTCAGAATCAGCAGCTTTGGCCGCGGCTGCATCTTCGGCAGCTCATACTCCAGTCGCTCCAATATCTCGTCAGCACCCGCATCCGCAATCGGAATGCTCTGCACCTTCGCTCCTGAAATCACCGGCCCGAAGATGTGGATCGGATAACTCGGGTTCGGCACAGCAACCGTGTCCTGATTGTCGAGCACCGCAAGGCACAAATGCGCGATGCCCTCCTTCGATCCAATCGTTACAATCGCTTCCGTCTCCGGATCGAGATCCACGTTGTACCGCGTCTTGTACCAGTTGCAGATCGCTTTGCGCAGACGTGGCACGCCGCGCGACAACGAGTAGCGGTGCGTCTGCGTTCGCTGCGCCGCTTCAATCAGCTTGTCCACAATTGCCTTTGGCGTCGCTCCATCCGGGTTCCCCATGCCAAAGTCGATAATGTCCTCGCCGCGCTTGCGTGCCGCGGCCTTCAACTCCCCTGTAATGTTGAATACGTATGCCGGCAGCCGTGTAAGCCTTCTAAACTCGTCCATCGCGCTCTGCTCGCTCACTCTCTGTTCTGTATCTCTAAAGGAGACTCTGATTAAATTCTCGTTTTGTTAAGTGCACTGCTTCAGCCGTGCCGTAAGACATCTGAATCAACCGGGCTTTAGCCCCTGAGGGCAATGCCGAAGACTTAATCAGAGCTTCTCCTATGATGCCACGCGCCATTGTTCAAACCGACAAGCATCTTCAGCATCGTAACGGCAGGAAGCTTTCACACTACTTCGCTGTAAAGACGACCTGCACTGGAAGGATCTTCGGCGGATAGCACGCTGCATGGTCGCACGCCTGGTAATGTAGAGTCCCATTCAACTCGTGCTTCCCTGCGCCCGCTACAACCGGCAGCTTCACGGTAAAGTCTCCCTCATAGACATCCAGCTTTTCCGTCGGACTGAAATTAAAGCTGAAGACCGTTCCCCTCGGATACTCTGCTGTCTCCGTCTTCACTCCGGCCGCTGGTTGCAGCATCACCGCCGTCGGAATCAGCAGCACCGACTTCGGCGAGTGCGAGTTCACGTGGTATCCCTCCAGCACATGAAACCGCAGTTCCAGAACACCGCGCTTCCCGGCTGCCACCATCTGCGGTTCACCGGCATAGCTCACGTACTGTTTGGGCTTCTGCGGAGCAGCATTCAGATCGCCCATCTGGGCAATCATGCCTCCTGTACCAATCAGCAATGCGGCAGTTACCATCATCAGATGCTTCATCGTCCACCCGCCGTACTTGCCGTCAGGTTCGAAGCAATCGCTTTTTTGATGTTTGCTTCAATCTCGTCCTTCGACGCCAGCCCTGCCGTCTCTTCAACAATGACGCCATTCTTGTCGATAAAGAACGACATCGGCAGATAATCCACGCCGCCGTACTTCGGTGCCACTTTGCCGTCCGCCAGCAAAATCGGATACGTTACCCCAATCTTCTTTACTGACTTCTCAATCTCGTCCTTACCGGCATCATCCTCGGCAACGCCTAATATCTCGAACCCCTGATCTTTGTACTGCTGCCGAAACTGCTCAAACCACGGCATCTCAATCTTGCATGGCGCACACCACGTCGCCCAGAAGTTCAGCAGTACTGCGCGCCCCTTGTAGTCGCTCAGCGAAACCTTTTTTCCATCCAGGCTCGTCAGCGTAAAACCTGGAGCGGCCTTTCCCTTCAGAAACCTGCCTTCATCATCCGGAGCGCTTCCGCCGCCCTGCTGCATTCCATTCTCCGGAATCAACATCGCCTGGTTCGCCGCCGCCTTCTGCATCGCAATGCGCCTCGCGCGCAGGTTATGCCATCCTGCCCATAACATCAGCGAGATACCGACGACCATGACACCGAGAACCAGAGCGTTGCGTTTCACCAGAAAACATCCTTTCGGCAACCCTTGCAGCAGCTGCCTCCTGTCTCCAGTTTAGACGGAAAGCCGCTCCCTTTGCCGCCACTGCCATCTCCCATGCCGCCTCTGCTAGCATCAACATGGTTCCGGAACCATGTCCAAAACGCCTCTCAATTCTCCATCGAGTTTCGTCCGCATCGAAGCCGCTGCCCTCAGCGACCTTGCTCATCGCCTCGACAACTCCATGCAAGCGCCCTTCAACGATGCCGCCGGCCATCTCGTCCTCGCTACCAGTCAGAACCCGGTAATCCTCACCGGCATCGGCAAAAGCGGCATTATCGCCCGCAAAATCGCCGCCACTCTGCGCTCCACCGGAACCCCGGCCCACTTCCTTCATCCCTCCGAGGCTCTTCACGGTGACCTCGGCATGGTTGCGCCCGGCTGCACCATCGTGGCGCTCTCCTCCAGCGGCGAGACAGAGGAAATTCTTTGCCTTTTACCCGCGCTCAAGCGAATCTCCGTCATTCTTATCGCCTTCTGCAGCTCTCCTGCATCTACGCTGGCTCAATCCAGCAGCATCTTTCTGGATACAAGCGTCTCTTCGGAGGCCTGCTCACTCAATCTCGCTCCCACTGCCTCGACTACAGTGATGCTCGCGCTGGGCGATGCGCTCGCGCTCGAAGTCAGCCGTCGCCGCAACTGGAAGCCCGAAGACTTCGCCGACCTCCACCCTGGTGGTCGTCTCGGCAAACGCCTCGCGCGCGTCCGCGACCTCATGCACACCGGCGATGCACTCCCCAGCGTGCCTCCCAACACCCCGCTGCCTCAGGTTATCCACGAAATGTCCCACAAAAAGCTCGGAATGACCACCGTCCTTAATCAGCAAGGACAACTGCTCGGAATGATCTCCGACGGCGATTTGCGTCGCCTTCTCGAGCGTGACGGCTCTCACGCCCTCAATCGCACCGCCGCCGAAATCATGAACCCCCACCCGCTCACCATCGATGGCAGCGCCTTCGGTTCCGCTGCCCTGTCCCTCATGGAAGAGCGCAAGATCACTTCACTTATCGTCGTCGCAGAAAACAACCACGCCGAAGGCGTCCTCCATTTGCACGACCTCTGGGCCGTCAATCAGTCATAAAAAATCCATCGCGAACATACGATTCATAATGAAACATTTCCGTCATTCTGTATCTCCATTCCCAGCGCTCAGTCTTTTTGCTTGAGACTGGAGCGGTGAGGCGGGAGGACCTGCGTTATTTCATGCTGCAAAAGTAAAAACCCCTGCTGCTGCGAATCTCTCCGCAGCGGCAGGGGTTTCTTCAAAAATCTTACTTAGGCGACGACTTCGATGCCCATCGAGCGGGCGGTGCCGCGGATGGTCTTCGCCGCTGCCTCTACCGAGGCGGCATTCATGTCCGGCATCTTCTGCTGAGCAATGGCGAGAATCTGCTTCTCCGTAACCTTGCCCTTCTTCTCCTTGTTCGGAGTGCCTGAGCCCTTCTCGATTCCGGCAGCCTTCAGCAGCAGCACCGGCGCCGGAGGCGTCTTGGTGATGAAGCTGAACGTGCGATCGGCATACACGCTGATGACCACAGGAATGGTCAACCCTGCCATCGCGGGGTCTTTGCCAGTGCGATCGTTGAACTGCTTGCAGAACTCCATGATGTTCACCTGCGCCTGACCAAGCGCTGGTCCAACCGGAGGCGCGGGCGTGGCCTTGCCGGCGATAATCTGAAGCTTGACGTATCCAGTAATCTTCTTCGGTGCCATTGCGGTAAATCCTCTTTATGCTTCTAGCTGCCGGCCACTTGGCCTGCCGCTGAAATGTATTTCTAAAATCTCTCCTGCTCTCGCAGAAGCAATCCTTATTCCGTAACCTTATCCACCTTCGAGAACTCGATCTCGACTGGAGTAGAACGACCGAAGATGCTGACCATTACCTTCAGGGTCTGCTTGTCTTCGTTGATCTCGTCCACCGCTCCGGTGAAGTTGGCAAACGGCCCCTCGTTGATGCGAACCTGCTCGCCCTTGTCGAACTTGATCTTCAACGTCGGCTTCTCCTTCGACACATCGGAGCGGAAGAGGATCGAACTGACCTCCTGCTCGGAGAGTGCCACCGGATTGTCACCGGTGCCAAGGAAGCCCGTTACCCGCGGCGTGTTCTTGATGACGTGCCACAGGTCGTTGTCGAGATCCATCTCGACCAGAACGTAGCCGGGAAGAAAGACGCGCTCAATGGTGTACTTCTTTCCATTACGAAGCTCGGTGACCGGCTCGGTCGGAATCATGATGCGGCCGATCTTGTTCTGCAGACCGAAAGCAGCGATGCGGCTTTCCAGCGACTCGCGCACCTTGCGCTCGAAACCCGAGTAGGCGTGAATGATGTACCACTTGAAGTTTTCATTCACCGGCGGAGCAAGCTGCTCCCCCGTTTCTTCCGAAGACTCGCTTACCGCATTGGCTGCCGCAAGGTTCTGCTCTTCCGGATTTTGTTCTTCTGCCGCCATCCTCATGCCTTTTTGTACGTCGGTTGAATTTCTCTGCTATCTGCCGCCGAAGTTCTAGCTTCCCGTCAGCGCGTGGAGCAGCGCCTCAATCGCGCGCCCGATAATGTTGTCGATCAGCCAGAAGTAGCCCGCAAAGATAAAGACGGTAATCAGAACGACAATCGTCGTCGATTGCACCTCAGGCCATCCCGGCCACCAGACCTTGCGCATCTCACTGCGTACTTCTTTCAGGAAGTCCCACAGACGCGCCGGCTGGTTCTTAAGCGACTGAATTCCGGGGGTGGTCTGTTCCGCTACTGTTACTGTCTTGGCCATAATGCCGCCTCAATCTTCGTGTTACTCAATCTCTGGTACTGCACGCCAACAAACTGGCGGGGGAGCTCGGATTCGAACCGAGAAGTTCGGTTTTGGAGACCGACAGTTTAACCATTGAGCTTACTCCCCCAGGAGCTTTTCGCTCTTAGCTTTTAGCCTTTAGCGAAGAGCTAAAAGCTAACGGCCAGAGGCTGCTCTTACTTGGTCTCTTTGTGGGCCGTATGCTTACGGCAGGTGTTGCAGAACTTTGAGAACTCCAGACGGCCCGTGGTCGTCTTCTTGTTCTTCGTCGTCGAGTAGTTGCGGTTCTTGCACTCGGGGCATTGCAGAGTAATAATTTCGCGCATTTGTACTTCTTCTCCTAACGTGGCCAGCCACTTCGGCTGGCAAGCAGTATGCCGTTCCGTTGCTTCCGTCCGACACGCCGCGACGCAGGGCTTATTTGGCCCCTGCTGCCAAATCCTGATTTTTCAGTACGGAAAGACGAGCGGTCAGGCCACGCTCATCCTCCTCTATTATCCACGAAAACGAGCAATTAGCAAAGATGCGTGGCGCCTATAAAGCCTTAATACTTTTCAATGTTTAGCCTTATCACTCAGTGAGCCTTATTTGATATGAGCCCGCAGAATCTCATCGACTCTGGACTGCCATCCCGCACCCGAGGCACGAAGCGCTTTCACTACATCAGCGGAGAGACGGATAGAAACTGGCATCTTCTTCGGTGCTTCCTGTGGCCCTCTCGTACGCTTGGAGATCACTTGCCGGACACTAACAGGCAGATGATCGAACGAGACAGCCTGTTCAAAGTCCTTCTGTGTCCACTCCGGATTCTCCCGATCGGTCGCCGGCTTAGCAATTCTCTTTGTACTCTTTCGCTTCATATCGAGTTGCCTTTCTAAGGCTGATAGCGCGAATATCACCGCCATCCTGCGTAAACACTAGCGAGTAGAGTCGTGCATCGAGAAATCCGAGAGCACGAAAACGAACCTCACCATAATCCTCACGGTCATCGATGACAAAGACCGCTGCTTCGAAGTCGAAGTCCTCAGCCCGACTTAGTGAGATGCCGTGCTTTCTTCGATTGATGGCATCTTTTCTAGGGTCGAACGTGATCGCCACAAAGATACTGTATATACGATTTGCTCAATGGTCAATGTGATAAGAAACAATAAATGCGGCGACCTAAGGTCGCCGCATTTATTGTTCCCTAAATTAGGGGACTACTTGATGATCTCGCTAATCGTTCCCGCGCCGACGGTGCGTCCGCCTTCGCGGATAGCAAAGCGCAGGCCCTTCTCCATCGCCACCGGCGTCAGCAGCGTAATCTCCAGCTGGATGTTGTCGCCCGGCATCACCATCTCCGTGCCCTCCGGCAGCTTCGCCGTTCCG
>DASRSR010000157.1:0-6234 GCA_035656355.1 Edaphobacter sp. | reverse complement strand
ACCAGAAGATTTCGCGCTTTGAAACAAAGACGGGAAGGGGTTTCCGTCTTGTAGATGAGGATGGGAACTCGGTATTTCTGAAGAGAAACCACGAAGGTCTTCTTGCTGCGGATGGGGTTGATACGGACGGAAAGATGATGGCTGTAGTGCGGGGCAAGGAGGGAATACATATCTTTGCCGCTGATGCCGGATCACTGCAACTGAGTAGCGGACTAAGATTGAAGTTCTCAAGGCCTGTGTTGCTCATGCTTGATGTGCACGAGAGAACGGCGGATTTGAAGGTAGATGTGCTGGATGGTGCAACAGAGCTTCATCTTAGTGGGGTGTCTGAAGGTTCTGTGAAGATGGATGAGACAACGACCAGCAATCAAAGAGCGATTTCGCTAAGTCGTGGTGAGAGGGAAATACATTTAAGTTGGCACATTACTGAGAAGAGGAGAGACAAGTGAAGCGCGAGAGACCTGTCCGGATTGGCCTGGTTGGCCTTGGAATTATGGGGGAGCTGTATGCCAAGGTTTGTGTCGCTGATCCCCAAAGCGAGTTCGTTGCTGTGTCCTCAAGCAATGCAGAGAAACGTGCCAGGTATGAGCAATGCTATGGTGTGCGCGCCTATGCAGACTACGAGGAGATGCTGCGGTCGGCAGACCTGGACGCGGTTGTGATTGCGACTCCGGATCATGCGCACTTTGTGCCAGCGCAATTGGCGCTACAGGCTGGTAAGCATGTACTGATCGAGAAGCCGTTGACAACCAGCGTGGCCGAAGCAGATGAGCTGCTGAGGTTGGCGGAGGAGAAGAAGCTTAAGATTCAGGTAACGTACAATCACCGCTGGCTTTCTCCGTATTACTCTGCGAAAGAGAGCTTGATCAAAGGGGAGATAGGCGCACCTCTCGCCGCCTTTGCTCGCAAGAACGACACGATTTATGTGCCGACGGAGATGTTGCGTTGGGCGCATACAACGACACCAGCGTGGTTTCTCTCATCGCACGATATTGACCTTGTGCGCTGGTTTTTCAATTCGGAGCCATTAGAGGCGCGTGCGTGGGGGCGTAAATCAGTGCTAACTTCACGTGGTATTGATACCTACGACATTATTCAGGCGCAGTTGCGGTTCGAAAATGGTTGTATTGCTACGTTCGAGTCGGGTTGGATATATCCAAATACCTTTCCGACAATTGTCGACTCGTTTGTTGAGGTGCTGGGCACAGGCGGTCATCTTCACATGGATCGCAAAAGGGAATCGTTGGAGATGAGCACGCCGACGAAATTCAGTTTTCCGAAGAACTTCATTACACAGGACATTTTCGGCAAACTGCGCGGCTCTTTCCCATCGTGTGTGGAGGACTTCGCGGCAGCGGTTCGCAATGATACAACTCCCATAGTTACCGGCTTCGACGGACGCCAGGTAACAGCTGCGCTCGAAGCGATTCATGAGTCATTGCGTACAGATGGTTCAGTTATGGTGAAGCCGTATCACAGCAAAGCAATCTCTTAAGCGTAGTGAAGGCGGCATGGAGCCTTGATTCTCTGTTGAGATGATTCTTAGGATAAGGGTCTGCCCGTCAGAATCTGTGAGCTAGGGTGAAACTGCTGAGGGCAAATGTGGCAGGGTGCCTCGAGCGTTCCGCATGTCCGTTCTGTACCTAAGAATGATTTGCAGAATATTTATATTCTTGATTGACTTGGCATCATTTCTGACCGCAAACTAAACGCCACATTGAGTTCTCATTCAGGGTATTTATCTTCGGATTTATCGATTAGCCAGAACAGCGCTCTGTTCATATTGGTTCTACTGTTTAGAACAAAGTTGTTGCGCGAGCATCGAGGATTGACCCTGTATCACAGGAGATAGGCCATGCCAAAGCTGCGTCTTTGTAAATACTCTCCAGGTGTTCTTCTCGTATTTCTCTTGTCTGCCGTAGGGTGGTCACAACAGACTTCTACAATCATAGGCTCGGTAAAGGACCCATCCGGGGCTGCAGTTGCTAAGGCAAATGTGAAGATCACTAACCTGGCAACTGATATGACCCGTGTAACGACCACCGGGGCCTCGGGTGACTACACACTGCCGAGTCTTCCGCCTGGACAATACAAAATCGAAGTCAATATGCAGGGCTTTGCGCCCTATATTGCCAGCGGTATAAAGCTGGATGTTGGCCAGGTAGCTCGTCTTGATGCCGCATTGAAGCTGGGTAGTATCACGGATAAGGTTGAGGTAAAAGCGAGCGAACCGGTATTGCAGACGGCTGACGCACAAGTAGCGAATGTCATCGAAAACCGGACGATTGTCGGACTGCCGCTGAACGGTCGTAACTTTACACAGCTCAATTTGCTAGTTCCTGGCGTAACGACTGGGTCCTCGAATAACATTGTCGCGCGAAATGGATATGGAGCTCGCGCCAGCGGTATAGCGTTCAGTGTTAATGGGCAACGTTCAACCAACTCAGCATTTTTGCTGGATGGTATCAGTTTCCTGGAGCCAGAGATTGGGAGTGCAGCGTTCAGCCCATCGATTGATGCTATCCAGGAATTTCGTGTTCAGACCAACAATGCCAGCGCTGAGTTCGGCACAACTGCCGGCGGACAGATCAATATGATCTCCAAGTCCGGAACGAATAATTTCCATGGAGATGTATACGAATTTTTGCGTAACGATGCATTTGATGCAAAAAATTACTTTGCGAGATCCAAAAAACCTGAACTGCGCCGTAACCAGTTTGGTGGAACGCTCGGCGGTCCAATCTACCGCAACAAACTCCTGTTTTTTGCAAGCTATGAGGGAACGCGGCTGGTGACTGGCGTCACACAAACAGGTATTGTGCCGACAGCGACACAGGTGTCAGGCGATTTTTCCTCATTGCTGCCCTCGACTCAGCTAGTCAATCCTTACACTGGTGCTCCGGTTCCGGGCAATATCGTTACACCGATTAGCCCTATTGCGCAGCAGATGCTCACTAAGTATGTGCCTGCCCCAAATGTGACAGCGACAGGATATAACTATATCTCTACCGATCCGATGCAGGTGAACGTGAACCAGTACTTTGGTCGCGTGGACTACCTTACGACGGCAAAAGATACGATATGGACGCGCTACATCTATGAACATACTGACAATGAACAACCTAAGTTCTTCCCCACGGATGGTCTGACGGAGAAGCTGCGAGCTTTTGGCCAGGCCTCGGGCTGGACGCATATTTTCAATGAAAACCTGTTGAATGACTTCAAGTTCGGTGTTACGCATTTTGCTGAGAACCTGCAGCTTGCAAACGCGGGAGTGAACGATGTGGTTTCACAGTTAGGTATGAGTGGGCTGTGTGAGGATCCCCGCTGCTGGGGTGTGCCCTCGATGCAAGTCAGTGGTTTTGCGATCTTCGGTGAGCACGGTTACAGCGGACCAAATGCTGGTGGTCTTGCAGGTGGTTTCAGGTCCGGCCCTGTCAGCTTCCACAGCGGCATTTTGCAGGTGAACGATTCAATCTATTGGACTAAAGGGGCACACAGCATTCGTTTCGGCATGCAGTATGACAATCGCCGCTTCGGTTATGCGGAAGCTCTGTATCCGCGCGGTGTCTTTACATTTGACGGGCGTTTTTCTTCACCTACTCACGCACCGAATGCAGCGACAGCTTTTGCCGATTTCCTGTTTGGTGTTCCTGCTACCAGCGTCCGCAGCATCTCGATCTTCAATCCAGATTTGCGCTCACAGGAGTTTCATCCCTGGTTCCAGGATGATTGGCGTATTACACATAATCTGACGTTAAATCTGGGACTTCGCTATGAATTAATGTTGCGTCCTATCTCGGCCAATAATACGATTGCGAATCTGGATTACAGCACTCCTCAACCGACGCTGGTAACGGCATCGAATGCTGCCCAATATGGATTTTCACGCGCCCTGGTCAATAATGACTACAACAATATTGCACCACGTATCGGCATCGCTTATCTGATTCCTGGGCATACAAATACAGTGGTTCGAGCGGGCTATGGCATCTTTTATCAGCGTGAGAACGACAACTCATTTGTCGATCTAGCTATCAACCAGCCATTTGTAACGCAGAGCACGTTTACGCTGGAGGCCGCACAGGTCCCATCCTACAGCCTCTCCAATCCGTTTGCGGTTGCTGGCACCCAGGCTTCCACCTACTACACGATGCAGAAGAATTGGACCGATGGTTACTCTCAGCAGTGGAATCTTGCATTAGAGACACAAGTGCTGGGAGGCATTAGCTTACAGGCTACCTACGTGGGGAACAAGGTCACCCATCTGAGCAAGAATATTCCGCTGAACCAAGCGACACCGGGCACAACTCCTTTGGCCTCGCGCCTCCCATATCCAAACTATGGATCGATCAGCTATTTCAATACAGGCGGCGCCTCGACTTATAACTCGTTGCAGCTACAGGCTGAGCGACGGTTATCATCAACCCTGACCTTTCTAAGCTCGTATACCTATGGGCGGTGCATAGATAATGCCAGCGCTGGATCGATAGGCGAAACAGATACGGCAATCCAGGATATCCATGCGCCGGGGTTACAGAAGGGACTCTGTTCTATGGACACGCGGCATCGGCTGGCCTTCAGCTACGTATATCGCCTACCCTTCGGTAAGGGTATGCATTGGGGGAGCAGTGCCGGAGAGGGATTGCAGCAGGTTATTGGCGGATGGGAGTGGAGCGGAGTACTCACTTCGGCGACTGGACAGCCCGTGACGCCGGTGATGTCCGGAGACAACGCAAACGTTGGTTATGGCTCTTCGTATCCGAACATTTCGGGAGATGCTAACGCGGGTGATCATTCGGTACGCCATGCTTTCAACACTGAGGCTTTCTCGGCAGCTCCCTTTGGCACTTTCGGTAACTCGCGGAGAAACATTGTCATCGGTCCAGGGGTGAACACGCTTGACATGGCAATGCTGAAGCACTTTCCGATTCATGACCAAATTAATTTGCAATTCCGTGGTGAGGTCTTTAATTTGTTGAATCACCCCAACTTCAACCAGCCAGGCACAACGTTCAACACTTCAACGTTTGGTGTAATCACCTCGTCGCAAGATCCACGAATCTTTCAACTGAGTTTGAAGCTGCTCTTCTAAGAGCAGCACATGAAGTGGCCGGAGCTATTTCCTTAAGCGAGGATCTTTAAGGCGCTTTCAGTATCGAGTGGAAGTGAAATGCGTTTGCCGGTTGCAGCCGATAACTGTGCCGCCCAACTGATCTCGGTGATTGCCGCGCTGTGGATGATGCTCAGCGGCGACGATGTACTGGTTTTCACACTCTCGATATAGCAGTCAATCGCATCGTCGAGCCCGTGGTCGAGCACATTGCCGCTATCAGGCAACGTTAATGTGGGAGGCCATGCAAAAGCGGAAAGCCCCCTTGCTGCACACTGTTCGGTGTCAAGTGGCCAAATCCATTGACCCCTGGCGAGATCCTGTGAACTGTAGCGCACCTTGTTAGACAAGGGTTGAACAGCATCGAAGACAAAGGCCCCCTTTGTGCCGGTAACGTTGTGATAGGCGTCGTAGCCGTTGTTGAAGTCTATGTTGCCAAAGCAGAAGGCCGTGCCTCCACCACTGAAATGGA
Organism: Edaphobacter sp.; assembly: GCA_035656355.1. Lineage (GTDB taxonomy): Bacteria > Acidobacteriota > Terriglobia > Terriglobales > Acidobacteriaceae > Edaphobacter. The sequence continues at coordinate 649 of DASRSR010000157.1, read as the reverse complement.
TGGTGATGTTCCAGATGGCATCGGGCTCGAATGGGCGGATACGTGCTTTCTCTGAAGTGGCGTAGACAGCGATGGGGTGTTGACCATTGGCGGCGAAGATCCAGGTGATGACACTGACCGCATGATTAATGCCCATCGAAATGGCGTCACCCATGACATCTTTATGCAGTTTCCAAGCACGACGATCACTAATGTTGATGGGGTGACGATAGTTAACCTGCACCTGCGTAAGCTCGCCGAGAAGGCCAGTACGCACCATCTCCATCAGCTTCTGCTCCATCGGATTGAAATAAAGGACGTAGTCAACAAAGGAAATCAAATGGGGATTCTGGCGGGAGAGCTCATAGAGCGTAAGTTGGTCGCGGTAGGTGATTGCTACTGGCTTCTCGCAGAAAAGATGCTTGCCGGCACGGAGAGCGGCGATGGCTTGTGGGCCGTGCAATGCATTGGGCGAGGCGAGCCAAATAGATTTGATTTCGGGTTGCTCCAGCATTCTCTGATACGACGGTTGATAGAGTGACTCATCGAGCTCGAGGTCATGGAGCAATGCGCTGGTACGTTCCTGGTTGCTGCTATGCACTGCCGCGATCCAGACATCCGAGCGCTTTAGAAGCTTTCGTAGCTGAACTTCTCCAATCCATCCGGGGCC
>DASRSR010000156.1:0-17007 GCA_035656355.1 Edaphobacter sp. | reverse complement strand
GAGAGCTTGAGTTCGTCGCCGGGGCGGCGGGTGATTCTGGCGGTTTCGGATGGGGAGGATCATGGAAGTGCGCACACCTGGAAGCAGGTGAGCTGGGAGGCGCAGGGTGCGAGTGTAGCGATCTTCGGGTTGAAGTACAGTCCCGATCGGGTCGGCACGGATACCACGGCTGCAGAGAATCCTCTTCAATTAAGGGGAGAGTGGACCCTTTCGGCTGAACCTGCGCCGCCCACGCAGTTGGATAAGGGGAATCCATTCCTTAACCTTTGTGAGTTGACTGGCGGCACGGCAAAGCTGGCAACCCCCGGAAAGCTGAGGGCGAAGCTCAAGGAATTTACAGCAATGGTTCGGGAACGCTATATCGTCGAGTTTCCACGACCAGCGAATGGGAGGCCCGGACGACATGAAATAACAGTCAGGGTCGATCGAGGAGGCTACTTCGTTCGTTCGGCAGGCATTCGATTTCCGCTGATGAATCCTGTAGTGCTGGCTGATCCGACGACGGTCACTTCAAATCCATCGCTTGCACCTTCTTTGGGCCCCCGCGCTCCGCTACGCAGTCCACAGTAATGTAAGTAGACCCTAAGCTGTATCGTCATTGGCGCCTGCCTGCTGCTCATCGAAATCGTGCGCTCACAGAGAAGCGAATAACTAACGCTGATAAACGAACGTGCCGCAGTGGTCAGTCGAATTTGCCAGCGCCTCCAGCGTTAGCTCCGGGGGCTTCTGCCCGGAAAAGAATGCCAGATACAGCGAGCGGCCAGCCACATAAGTCGCCATCCACTGCGTATCGTCGGAGCCGCAAAGGGTATTTTTGTGCATAAATCGCTTGGAGCCAGGCACATTCAGTCGATAGAGATTGCCGCTCCCACCGCTGCCGCTCTCAGCATCGAAGAGTGCGCTCAGCTCTGCTGGCTCCAATGCGCGAATCGGTGCGATCGTAAAGCTTGAAAAGTCAATGACGATCTTTTCAGCCGAGAGCGAAACGTCTCCTGTAATCGACCGCGCCGTATTGCTCTGGGCGCGCCAGTAACCCTTTTCCTGCGCCAAGGCCGCGCAGCAGACCAGCAAAACGCTCGCAAAAACACCCAACAACTTCATACGTTTCATCCTTCGAGGATGACATCTGCCGCGGCCTTTCATCAACCTTGCGAGCATTAATTCGCACTCCGCGGCTTAATGCCTGAAAATAGAAGTTTGGCCATGAGCGAGAAGACTCCCGACACAAAGCCCGCGCAGAGCATCGACCAAATCACCATCCGCGGAGCCCGAACCCACAACCTCAAGGGCATCGATGTGGACATTCCCCACAACGCCCTCACCGTCATCTCCGGCGTCAGCGGCAGCGGCAAATCCTCACTCGCCTTCGACACTGTATATGCCGAAGGCCAGCGCCGCTACGTCGAATCGCTCTCCGCCTACGCCCGCCAGTTTCTGGAACGCATCGAAAAGCCCGACGTCGACCACATGGACGGCCTCGCTCCCGCCATCGCCATCAAGCAGAAGAACCAGACGCGCAACCCGCGCTCCACCGTCGCCACCGCAACCGAGATCTACGACTACCTGCGCCTGCTCTACGCCCGCTGCGGGACCGTCACCTGCCTGCACTGCGGTGGCATCGTGCGCCACGACACAGTAGACGAGATCGCCGCCGCCCTGCTCGCCCTGCCGGAAGGCACCCGCACCTACGCCCTCTTCCCCATCGTCCGCGCCGAGATAAAACTCGAGCCCATGCAGCAGCCATCAACCGAAGCGACAGAGGAAGAAGTTCCTAAGCCCAAAAAATCAGCCTCGAAAAAATCCGCGAAATCCGTGGTCCCGCCTTCCTACGACATCACCGAATCTCTCAAAGAACGCCTCACCGAACTCCGCCGCCGAGGATACAACCGCCTCTATCAGAATGGAAATATCGTCGAGTTCTCCACTCCCGAGTCCCTCCTCGAACTCGACTTCGCCCAACCCATCTTCGTCCTCGTCGACCGCCTCGCCCTCAGCCTCGAGGTCCGCTCTCGCATCGTCGATGCCATCGAAACCGGCTACCGCGAATCCGGCGAAATTCAGTTCCATACTCTCCCCACCTCAAACAACGTCATCTCGACCGAAGCGCAGCGAAGTGGAGAGATCCCTGTATTTGTTCCTGGTTCACAGCAACACCTCCGCTTCTCTGCCGCCTTCGAGTGCAGCACCTGCCACCGCGCCTACCGCGAACCCGAGCCACGCCTCTTCTCCTTCAACAACCCCTACGGCGCGTGCCCGCGTTGCCAGGGCTTCGGCAACACCATCGACTTTGATCCCAATCTCATCATCCCCGACAAATCCAAAACCCTCGCCGCCGGCGCAATCGCCCCCTGGACCACCACGAAATACCGCGCCCACCACGGCGAGATGATCCGCGCCGCCAAAGCCGCAGGCATCCCCACCGATGTTCCCTGGTACGACCTCACACCCGAGCAACAGCGCTTCATCGAAGATGGCAACGGCTCGTTCCCCGGCATCCGCGGCTTCTTCGCCGCGCTCGAACGCAAAAAATACAAGCTGCACGTCCGCGTCTTCCTCTCCAAATACCGCGGCTACGCGCTTTGTCCCGACTGCCGCGGCCAGCGCCTGCGTGCCGAAGCTCGCGCCGTCCTCATCAACGACAAAAATATCTGCGAGGCCTCCGCGCTCACCATCTCCGATGCGCAGCGCTTCTTCGATAACCTGCAACTCTCCCCGTCACAAGCTGAGATCGCCGGAAAGGTCCTTGAAGAGGTTCGTCAACGCATACGCTTCCTGCAGCAGGTTGGCCTCGACTACCTCACACTCGACCGACTCAGCTCCACGCTCTCCGGCGGAGAATCCCAGCGCATCCAACTCGCCACTTCGCTCGGCTCGCGTCTTGTCGGCGCGCTCTATGTACTCGACGAGCCCAGCATCGGCCTCCACACCCGCGATACTGCCCGTCTCATCCGCATCATGAAGGACCTGCGCGATCTCGGCAACACCATCCTCGTCGTCGAGCACGACCCCGACGTCATTCGCTCCGCCGATCATCTCCTCGATCTCGGTCCCGGCGCGGGCGAACTCGGCGGTCAACTCCTCGCCTCCGGCACCGTCGCCGAAGTTACCCACAATCCCAACTCCATCACCGGCAAATATCTCTCCGGCCGCGCCAGCATTCCCGTTCCTCGCGCACGTCGCGAACCCGGACGCGAAAAGCTTCGCCTCACTGGCGCTCGCATTCATAATCTGCGCGGCGTCGATGTCGACATTCCTCTCAATCTTCTCGTCTGTATCACTGGCGTCAGCGGCAGCGGCAAATCCACGCTCGTCCATCAGGTGCTCTATCGAGCCCTCATGCGTGCGCTCAACCAGGAAGGCCAACCCGAAGGTGACCCTACCTACCTCTTCCGCGAGCTTTCTGGCACGCAATATCTCAACGAAGTCGTCCTTGTGGACCAGTCCCCTATCGGCCGCACCCCGCGCTCCAATCCCGTCACCTATATCAAGGCATTCGACGATATCCGAGCTCTCTTTGCCGCGCAACCGGACGCCAAACGCAAAGGTTACGGCCCCGGGCACTTCTCCTTCAACGTCCCCGGCGGACGCTGCGACGTCTGCGAAGGCGATGGCACCGTCACGGTCGAGATGCAGTTTCTCGCCGATGTCGAGCTTCCCTGCGAAGAATGTAACGGCACCCGTTACAAAGCCTCTACCCTCGAAATACGGTACAAAGGCAAAAATATTCACGATGTCCTGAACATGACCGTCAAAGAGGCGCTCTCGTACTTCGCCGGCCACCCGAAGATCGTCGACAAGCTCTATGTGCTCGACGAAGTCGGCCTCGGCTACGTCCGTCTCGGTCAGTCCGCCACCACGCTCTCCGGCGGCGAGGCACAGCGCGTCAAGCTCGCTTCACACCTGGCCGCAGCTCGTTCCATCACTGGCCGTAGCGGAAACGAAGCTGCCGCAAAGGCCCGCTCTCGCACGCTCTATATCCTCGACGAACCCACCACCGGCCTCCACTTCGATGACGTCGCCAAGCTTCTTGCCGCTTTCAATAAGCTCATTGATGGCGGCGGCTCCCTGCTCGTCATCGAACATAACCTCGATGTCATCAAGTCCGCCGACTGGGTCATCGACCTCGGCCCCGAAGGTGGCAGCGGCGGCGGCCAAATCGTTGCCACCGGCACACCTGAAGAAATCGCCGCCAATCCGGCCTCCCACACCGGCCATTGGCTTGCGCCAGTCCTCAATCTGCCCACACCCGAACCCGAACTTCAGACCACTGCATGAGCATGCACGATAAGCCCTCAATGCCCAAAACTGCCGTTCTTCTTCTCGACTGCCCCGACCGCAAAGGCATTGTCGCCGCTGTTGCCAACTTTATGGTTCAGCAGTACGACGCCAACATTCTCAATGCCGATCAGCATCAGGATATCGAGCTTGGCCTCTTCTTTATGCGCATCGAGTTCAGCACCGAAGACTGCCATTGCGATGCCGCACAGTTCCGTGAAGCATTCACGCCGCTGGCAACCGAGTTTCGCATGAACTGGCGGCTCACCTTTAGTACGCCGCCGCAGAACGTCGCCATCTTCGTCTCGCACTATCTGCACTGCCTGGCCGATCTGCTCCACCGCCACCAAACCGGCGAGCTTCCCTGCAACCTCTCGCTGATCGTCAGCAACCACGAGCAGGCGCGCGATCTCGCCGCCTTCTATCGCGTTCCCTTCCACTACATGCCGGTTACGTCGGCAAACAAAGCTCAGACCGAGGCCGAACAACTTGCCTTAATGAAGGCCAACAACATCGATCTCATCGTCCTCGCCCGTTACATGCAGGTGCTCTCGCCGCAATTTGTCAGCACATATCCACAGCGCATCATTAACGTGCATCATTCGTTTCTGCCCGCATTTACCGGCGCGCGGCCGTATCACGCCGCATTCGCCCGTGGGGTCAAACTCATCGGGGCTACCAGCCATTACGTCACCGAAGTTTTGGACGAAGGCCCAATCATCGAGCAGGACGTCGCCCGCATCTCCCAGAACGACTACCTTCCCGACCTCATCCAGAAAGGGCGCGACCTCGAGCGCCTGGTTCTCTCTCGCGCCGTCCGCTGGCACCTGAACGACCGCATTCTCTCTTACGCCAACAAAACCGTCATCTTCGCCTGAAATCTTTGATCCAACCGCTCGGGTGCCCCATTCATTGCGACAGCTTTATCGCCGCGATGGGTGGGAAAGTACAAACTTATTGCACGTCATCTCGACCGAACACCCGCAGGGCCGAAGTGGAGAGATCCCTGTATTTCGTCTTTCACGCGACCACTCCAAAATGAAAAAGGCACGGCTTCCGCCGCACCTTGCCTCATGCTGCTATCCAACGAATCTACCAATGTGGCTTGAACGAAACCAGCAGCGTCAGGAAAAGCACCCCAAAGGTAATAACCAATAGTGGAAACCAGCGGTCCAGCCACGACTCTTTCGAACTCATTGCAAACATCTCCTTTCCTACCCTAAAATCCTAACCGACAAACCCTGCCCCGCTCAATCAAGCATCTCATCCTGAACCGTTCAGGGCACCGGGGAATTCAACCATACGTCATCTCGACCGAAGCGCAGCGGAGTGGAGAGACCCCTGTATTTGCCATTCATGCCACATCACTTTATCCCGGCATGAGTGAGACAGGCGCCGACGGCGACATATTCTGTCTTCCCTCTTGACGCACCTGTTATCCTTAAATCAAGGAAAGCTGTTGAAGCCCGGCCAATTCCAGGTCGGGCTTCAACTCTTAATTCCAGAAGAAAGTCCAGACTTAACTATTTATGTTTGAAGACTTTGGGTACTTAAGTACGGGAGGGGGGAGGTACCCCGCACCGGACTATCTTGAGCGTTCCACCGTTCGCCCCGGCTCGGTCCGAGCACGTTCTTATTGCACCGCTGTACTATTTTTTTTCGGATTTCTTATCGTCAGCCCGCTTCATGCCCAGCTTCCCGCCGGAACCACAGACACCACACAGCCGCAGGCTCAGTCACAGCCCGACCCGCTGCGCGATCAGGCTGCCGACGCGCTGAGCCAGCGCAACTTCCCCATCGCAGTCAAGCTGCTGACCTCGCTCGTCGAAAAGCATCCCGACGACGCCCATCTGCTCTATGACCTTGGCTTCGCACAAGAGGCCCTCGATCAGGACTCCAACGCCGCCGATACCTATCGTCGGGCCACCGCGGCAGACCCCAAATACTTTGAGCCTCATCTCTCGCTTGGCCTTCTTTTAGCCCGCACCGGCCAGCGCGATCAGGCCCGCACGGAACTCCTCACCGCCACCACTCTTACGCCATCCTCGAATCCGGCGCTTAAAGCCCGTGCATGGCGCGCCCTCGCCCGGATCGACCAGAACAATCGGCCCGTTGATGCCAGCAACGAGCTGCTGGAAGCGCTAAAGATCTCACCCGAAACGCCGGATGACATTATCCTCTCCGGCGAGCTCGCCGAGGCCTCCGGAGATATGCCCGGAGCGGAAGCAGCCTATCGCCGTCTGCTAGCCAAAGACCCCAACAATGCCGAGGCGACCTCGGCTCTAGTCCACATCCTGCAAAAAGAAAAGAAATCTGATCAGATAGAAACGCTTCTTACCGCTGCATTGAGCAAAAATCCCAACGATCCTGCGCTGAACGCTCAGTTAGCCAGGCTCTACGAGTCGGAAGGGCAGCCGGAAAAAGCTATTCCGCTGATCGAAAAGCTCCATGCCGCTTCTCCCGGAGACGCGACCATCGCCCGGCTGCTGGCGCATCTTTATAGCAGTAACGGTCAGTTCGACAAATCTGCGCCGCTCTACGCTTCGCTCGCTTCCAGCGATCCCAAAGATCCAACGCTGGTTACCGATCAAGCCGATGCGCTGATTCATCTTCGTCAGTACGCCGAGGCGGAATCGATCCTGAAACGCACCGTTACGAGTCCTTCCGCCTTCGCCAGTAAGGACGATCTTGGTCTCGCTGCGAGTCATCTTGCTTTTGCTGCCTCTGCCAACGACGACCCGACCATGACCCTGCAAGCACTCGAAATTCGTGATAAAATCCTGCCACAGTCGCCATCGAGCCTGTTCCTCGCGGCGACCGCGCATGACAAACTGCACCAGGCCAAACAAGCGCGCGACCTGTACAAGCAGTTTCTCTCCGTGGCGAACGGTAAATTTCCGGACGAAGAGTGGCAGGCCCGCCACCGCCTGGTTGCTCTGAAAAGCGCGCACTGAGTAGACGCTCCTTGCGAGGTGCGTTATGAAATCGAATTTCAGGTTTCCTTCTCTCATCGTCATCTCTACCCTTCTGTTTACTTTCACTCCTTCAGCACGCGCCGGAATCAACGAAACAATTCCCGATGCGCAAACGCTTAGTCAGATGGAGCAGCGCGCGCAGGCAGCGAATCCACGCGATCAGTGCTATCTCTACACTGAGCTTGTGCATACGATGACGGAAATGGCAGTCAAACAGATCGCCGATGGAGACGACAACAACACCAGCGCAATTCTGACCCAGGTTAATCACTACGCTCATCTCATTCAGAACAATCTGGCAAAGAATACCAAGCATCTGAAGAACGCCGAAATGCTGATGCACCATACAACACGACGCCTCGCCGAATCGCTTCATCTTGCCTCTGGTGATGATCGTTCCAGCGTTCAGGCGACACTCAAACAACTTGATCTGGTTCAGGACCAGATACTCAACCAGGTCTTTAACCACTGAGCGCGAATGAAGCGACTGCTATGTTTCGCCACCATACTGCTCGTTCTCCACCCTTCGCTCCGCGCGCAAGGCCCGGACGATCACTCACTCTCCAACGCCGAGATTGAGCAACTGCGCGAAGCCGCGGATGCTCCGCGCGACCGCGTCCTTGTATTCGTCCAGTTCCTGGACGACCGAGCCGAAGCAATCCATAAGCTGTTTACACAGCCTCGTTATCCTGGACGCGAGCAGGACGCGCACGATCTATATCAGCAGTTCGCCTCAATTGCCAATGAGCTGGACGATAATCTCGATGACTACGCAGCGCGACACAGCGATATCCGTAAGTCGCTGCCTAAACTTCTCAAAGCAATCGATAAGTGGAATTCGACGTTGAAGTCTCCGCCCGACAACGAAGCCTATAACGTATCGCGCAAATTAGCGCTTCAAGCGGTTGAGGATGTTCGTCAGGATGCAACAGACATGGTTGCCAGCCAGAAAGCCTGGTTTGCCACGCATCCACCATCAAAGAATTCTCCGATTGAGATTCCGCGTTGAGCGGCCATGTTAATCTTTCAGTAAAGGCATGTCCTCAGCGCTGATTCCCATTTTTGAAGAAGAATATCGTGAGCTTCGCCCGCGCGCTCCGATTCCACCTTTGGACATTCGCTTTCGCCGTTTTACTTCGCTAAATACGACCATTCGCCTGCGCGAAGGACGATTGCACGTTCGCCTCTCCGATCTGCTGGAACATGCGCCAGAGAGCGTTCATCGCGCGATCGCGCATATTCTGCTGGCCAAGCTCTACAAGAAGCCGATCGCTCCGTCGCACGCCGACCGTTATCGCCGTCACGTCTCGTCCGAAGCTGTATCGAAACAAGCTGAGCACATTCGCCAGACGCGCGGGCGCAAGCGCATTCTTACTTCTGCCGGACATCATTACGATCTCGACGAGGTCTTCGAATCGCTGAATACGCGCTTCTTTCATGGACTTCTCGGACGTCCAATCCTCACCTGGAGCGCGCATCACGCACGCCGCATGTTGGGGCATTACGATGCAGCGCACAACACAATCGTGGTCAGCCGCGTCTTTGATCGGCCAGACACGCCACGCTGCGCTATCGAATATCTTCTCTATCACGAGATGCTCCACCTCAAGCATCCTGTCCGCGTTAAAGCAGGTCGCCGCTGTGTGCATTCGCGTGAATTTCAGGCAGAAGAACGACTCTTTCCTGAGCTTGAAGCAGCCAAAGCCTACCTCAAACGCCTATAAAAAATATCTTATTGATGTGACCGATAACCGGTCATGCTACACTTCCGCCGTCAGCGGGAAGCATCTTTATTCCTTCTCTAAGTTCCGCTGATGCAAGAACTTATTTCGCGAAAGAAAGGGAATCCAACGTATGCCTTTATTCAAACGTGCATCAGCTGAATTCTTCGGCACCTTCTGGCTTGTCTTTGGAGGGTGCGGAAGCGCAGTGATTGCTGCGGCGTTCCCGCAGCTTGGTATTGGCTTTGTCGGAGTTGCACTTGCTTTCGGCCTTACCCTGCTGACAATGGCTTTTGCCATTGGACATATTTCAGGCTGCCATCTCAATCCCGCGGTCTCGGTCGGACTCGTCGTCGGCAAACGCTTCCCTGTTCGTGACCTTATTCCTTATATCGTTGCTCAGGTGCTCGGAGGCGTCGCTGCATCGGCAGTCCTTTATTCCATCGCAATTGGCAAGGCGGGTTTCAGCCTGGCTGGAGGCTTCGCCTCGAATGGCTATGGAGCGCATTCTCCCGGCGGATATTCTCTTCCTGCATGTTTTGTCGCTGAAGTCGTGCTTACCGCATTCTTTCTGCTGGTGATTCTCGGCTCAACTGACGAGCGCGCTCCAAAAGGCTTTGCACCGATTGCCATTGGTCTTTGCCTTACGCTGATTCACCTGATCAGCATTCCCATTACCAACACATCTGTTAATCCCGCGCGCAGCACAGGTCCCGCTCTCTTTGTTGGCGGATGGGCGACAAGCCAGCTCTGGCTCTTTTGGGTGGCTCCCATTCTCGGAGCTATTATTGGTGGCCTGATCTCGCAACTCTTCTTCGCAGCTCCTCAGGAGCCGATACGCGAAGAGATGTCGCGGTAATTACGACCGTCAGTTCTTTGCTTGTACAGATCAGTTCGTACGCTATGAACTGATCTGTACCGGCTCGGCAACAATGGAGCGCCGCCACGTAACAAGCACGATTGTCAGTCCCACAATCATTGAGCCGATCGCCGCAACCTGGGCATTACTCATACCCCAGTAAATTCTGGGATTAATCCGCACAAACTCCACCAGAAAGCGCCCTAATCCGCTGAACAGCAGATAGACTCCCGTAAGCCAGCCAACAGGTTGATATTTACGGCCAAGCCTCCAGAGAAACCATGCCAGCGCTATTCCGAAGAGAAGCTCGTAGACAGGCGTCGGCTGCACCAGAGCATTCCGGGGATTCGGCAGCACCAGAGCGTCTTTTGCCATATGCACGCCCCAGGGCAACGTTGTGTTGACGCCATAGTCTCCATCACCAGATAGCAAACAGCCGATACGGCCGACTCCATAGCCAAGCGCCGCTGCCGGGGCCGCCAGATCGAGCATCCGCACTGCTGCAGCCCATCTTCGAGTTCCCTCAGGTTTGGCCTGCCAGCCTTGCCACATGAGCATCGCGATACCGGCAACAAGTCCTCCAAACCACGCAAAGCCAGCCTGAAACCAGTGTAGAAAGCTGACCAGAACATCGAGCGGATGTCCCCAACCCGGCGCAATAATCTGCACCATCGCAGCACGCAGCTCGGCAACATCCTGAAGCTCGTGCCATACTTTGGCGCCAATAATGCCAGCAATCACTGTAAATGCAACGACGCTGAGCGCGTCAGCGTTGACGCCTTTACGGACAAAGTTCTTGTGCAGCATGACGGTTGCAAAAACCGCTGCCAGCCACAGCAACAGTCCGAATGTGCCCAGATGCACCGGGCCAAGATTGAGATAGGGATACATAAGCCTCGCTATTTCAAGTATAGCGGCGCTTCCCCTCGCCGCTGGTTCGCGCTAATCTGACGCTTATGGGTACAGTCGCCTCTGAATTTCCTCCTGCATCGGAGATGGATATCCTCTACTCCAGCGCGCAGATTGCCGCACGAGTTCGTGAACTCGGCGCACAAATCTCTACCGATTACGCTGGAAAGTCTGTCGTCTTGATCGGAGTTTTGAAAGGAGCAGCTATCTTTCTCTCCGATCTTGCTCGCTCCATCAGGGTAAACAACACCTTCGACTTCGTGGCTGTCTCCAGCTATGGAAAAGAGAAAGTTTCCAGTGGCGCAGTCAGGTTGATCAAAGACATTGACAGTCCCATTGAAGGAAAAGATGTGATTCTGGTTGAGGATATTCTTGATACGGGACTTACCCTCAACTACCTGCGTGGAATGATGCTGCAGCACAAACCAGCTTCCTTGAAGATCGCAACCTGTCTGGACAAGCCGGAGCGTCGCCTGGTGCCAATTGAAGCCGATTACATCGGATTTCAGATTCCGAATAAGTTTGTTGTCGGTTATGGCATGGACTATGCCGAACACTACCGCAACCTGGAAGACATTCGCCTTTTTCCTGAAAGTGCCACACGAGAGCGTTAACGCTTGAGGAGCTTCCCAGTTATTTTCAAATAACTAGCCGGTACCACGCGCTTACGTGCGTGTGGGCCAGCCGTCATCTCGTTATGATAGAAAGTACGCGGCAAGGAGAAAACGCCCTGCCGAAGGGAGTATTGCTTGAGCACCATATCTATCGCTGAACCATTGCCTACGGGTCCCGATCAGTTCGACGCCGCTGCTTTTGCCGCACATACATTGGCTTCTCCGCAGAACCTTGCGGCCGTGTTTGACCATACGTTGCTAAAGCCTGACGCTACCCGAAACCAGGTGCTTCAGCTCTGTCATGAAGCGGCAGAACATCGCTTTGCATGTGCCATGGTGAATCCAGCGTGGGTTTCGCTTGCTTCGGCTGCTCTGAGCGGCACGGGTATTCCGGTCGGCGTTGTGGTCGGGTTCCCGCTGGGAGCTACAGTCTCCGAATCCAAGCAGGAGGAGGCAGCGCGTGCGATCAAGCAAGGCGCACACGATGTAGACATGGTGCTGAACATCGGACTGTTGAAGTCTGGCCAGGCAGCTGATTACGATGCTGTGCGGCGTGATATTCGCGGCGTCGTCGATCTGGCGCATGCAGCCGGAGCCATCGTTAAGGTGATTCTTGAAACATGTCTCCTGACGTTTGAAGAGAAGTTGCGTGCAGCAGAACTGGCTCTGTCTGCAGGAACAGACTTTCTGAAGACGAGTACAGGGTTTTCCACTGGCGGAGCAACTGCAGACGATATTGCGCTATTACGCGGTCAGGCTGGCCGGCGGGCTGGGGTGAAGGCCTCGGGCGGTATTCGCTCCCTGGCTGATGCAACAACAATGTTGCGCGCCGGTGCTTCACGAATCGGAGCCAGCGCCAGCGTCAAGATACTGGCCGAGATGACCGGCGCAGCCGCGTAGAGAGCCTGCTGAGGTTGCGGGAAAATATCAGGTCACATGAAACAGATCTTTGGTTTTCAACATCTGGGCACCTCGCACCAAAGTTGAGACTCCAATCTGTATAACAGCCGTAGTATCATCGCCTCTTCCTATGCCAACTGCTGATAAACCACGCCGAACCGCCTCCCCTGCTGCGCAGGCAGAGGTCGCTTCGCATCAGTTTGAAGGCGATTACCGTCCTTCGGCGCCGGAAGGTGAGTCCAAACCTAACATCCGGGTTGAGCCGCTGCAGGTAGATTTTCTTCATAGTCTGGCCGATGCGCTGAATACAACGCTTGACCTGAACACCCTGATGCACCGTGTCGCCGACCTGGTGCGGGCCGTCATCGATTACCGCATCTTTGCCATTCTGCTGATTAATGAGCGCACCAACGAGCTCTGGATGCGTTTCCAGACTGGTCATGCGCCTGAGGTAGAGCGGGCACGCGTAAAGCTGGGTCGCGGCGTCGTAGGGCAAGCAGCGCTGCAACGCAGGTCGCTATTGATTGAAGACGTCTCAAAGTACGAGCACTATATTTCGGCCAATCCGAATGTAAAGTCTGAGCTTGCAGTGCCGTTGATCGTAAAGAATAAGGTCATCGGTGTGCTCGATCTGGAATCTGAAACGCTGGGTTACTTCACACCGGAGCATCAGCGTCTGCTGGAGCTTGTGGCCTCGCGCATGTCAATTGCGATTGAAAATGCGCGGCTCTACACTCGCGTCTCGCGACAGGCGCAGACGCTGACGGTGATGAATGAGATCTCGCGCGAGATTACAAGCATTCTGGACCTTGATGATCTATTGGAGCGTATTGGCCAGCTTCTGAAGCGGGTAGTGGATTTTCAGATGTTCAGCATCCTGCTGTGGAATGAGCGCACGCAACAGTTTGAACACCGTTTCTCCACCCGTTACGGGGAACGGTTCACACGCGAACGCAGCGTCACACTTGGCAAAGGGATCATCGGCATCGCCGCGCAGCAGCGCGAGCCTGTGCTTTCTCCAGACGTGCGCAAAGACCCGCGCTACGTAGCGGAGAATCCAGAGACACGGTCTGAGCTTGCCGTGCCGCTTATTCAGAAGGGGCAAGTTATCGGTGTACTCGACCTCGAGCACACCCGCGTGAACTACTACAACGAAGATCATCAGAAGACGCTTTCCACGCTTGGCGCTCAGGTTGCAATCTCAATTGCCAATGCGCGGCTGTATCAACGCATCCACGAAGAAGAGCAGCGCATGGAGCGCGACCTGGAGATGGCACGCAAGGTACAGCTCAGGCTGATGCCTTCGCGACCGCCAAAGCTCGAGCGCGCCGAGATTGCCGTGCAGTTTCTGGCAGCGCGTTCCATCGGTGGCGATGTCTACGACTTTCTCGATTATGGCCAGGCGGGCTTGCCGGCACGGATCGCACTTGTTGTAGGAGACGTCAGCGGGAAGGCAGCCCCAGCGGCGCTGTATGCCGCGCTGGTCAGCGGAATCCTTCGTTCACTGGCGCCACAGCATCTTTCTCCTGCGCAGATGCTGGCTGCCTTGAACGATCAGCTACAAGAGCGTAGGCTCGCCTCGCAGTATGTGACCATGCTGATGGCGGTCTGGGATGACTCGAACCAGACATTGAAGATTGCCAATGCAGGCTCCGTGCAACCATTATTCGTCTCAACCACACCCGAAGGAGTGTCTGTAAGGACCATTCAGGCAGAGGGCTTTCCGCTAGGCCTGTTTCCCGATGTGGAATACGAAGAGTTCACAATCTCGACGCAGCCCGGCGACCTGCTGGTCTTCTATTCAGACGGTATCGTGGACGCGGAAAACGATGCTGGAGAGATGTTCGGCACAGAGCGTCTACAACAAGTGTTGAAGACCCAGGCGCATGAGACGGCCGCCTCAACCGTAAAAGCGATCCTTGATGCCGTCGAATCATTCCAGTCTGGCGTCGAGCATTTTGATGACGAGACGGTTGTCGTACTACGTGTGCTGGAGCCTCTCCCGGCCGCCTGATTACTCTGCTGATGATTCCCTACTTAAGCTCGGCCAAAGCCTTATGCGCGGCCTTGGCGTATTCTCCGTCCGGTTCCAGCTTGAGATAGGTGTTGTATTCGGCCTTTGCTTCGTCCAGCTTCTTCAGCTTCTGCGCGGCCTGGGCAAGTGAAAAGTGCGTAGGACCGTAACCTGGCTCGGTTTTCACGGCATCCTGACTGCGCAGGTAGGCAGCCATATAGTTCTCACGGTTGTAGTAAAACCCGGCAACCCGCAGATCTTCATCCACGCGCTGATCTGGCGTCTGAAGTTTTTCCGCTCGCGGCAATCTTCTGCGGGTAGAGCGCACGCCGTCGGGATTGTAGTTGCCTGTGTCACTGCTGGAGCTGCTACTTGAGCTACTGGAACTACTGGGGCTTTCGCCGGGCATATCGGGCGTTGGCTGCGTAGGAAATGGATGTTCAGCGTCAGCATTGGGCTTCGGCGCGTTGGGTGCGGGAGCAGGCGGCGCACTGGTTTCTCCTGGAAATGGAAACTGCTGTGCAGCGGAAGGCGCAGGCGCACAGGGTTTTGCCTGTGGCTCGGTTGAACACGGCGGAGTTGCAGGTTTTGTTGCAGGAGCAGACTGCGCCGCAGCCGCAACTGACAGCGCAACGGTAACCATCAAGGCCCGAATTATTGTGTACTGCAACATGGCTAAATTCTCTGTTATGACGTTTTATAGCTTACTCGCCTGATGTTTTGACGGCATCGGGCTAGAGTTTGTTATAGTCAGCATCGATACAACCTTTCAGCAACTCAATCACATATTCTTCAACCCTCAGGACGCACTTACGATCATGGCAAAAGGTCTTATTATTCGCTCTTCCTCCATTCACGCAGCAGGTTGCTACACGACGCGGTCCCTGAAAAAAGGAACACGCGCCTGCGAGTATGAGGGGCCTCGATTCCCAAAAGATGTCGCTGATGAGCGGTATAAAGACCGGTTTTTAACTTATCTCTTCAATTGCGGCGATAACGGAACGGTAATCGACGGCTTTGGGACAGCCATGTTTATCAATCATTCCTGCAACCCGAACTGTGAGAGCGAAGAACAGAATGGTCGCGTCTATATTGTGGCGATCCGCGATATTGCCGCAGGCGAAGAGCTTACCTATGAGTACAACCTATGCGACAGCGACGACACCGACGCCGACTGCTACTGCGGCGCGCCGAACTGCCGGGGGACAATGTTCAGCGAAGATGAGCTGAAACGGCGTGAGCGCAGATTGAGGCGTGCGGCGAAAAAGAAGTGACCTCGTCGCGGAAGATACAATAAGAGTTGCCGACCGGCGCGATCTTCACTTATGGCATATCAGGTTCTTGCACGAAAATACCGGCCTCAACGTTTCGCGGATGTTGCGGGGCAGGACCACGTTACCGTTACGCTGATGAATGCGTTGACGCAGGGCCGAACCGCGCATGGATATATCTTCAGCGGGCACCGCGGCATTGGTAAAACGACGATTGCACGCATTCTGGCAATGGCGCTGAACTGCCGCAACGCAATCGGCAGCCCGCAAAGGCCAACCGCGGAGCCATGCGAGGTCTGCGAGAGCTGCACCGAGATTCGCAATGGCAATGCAGTCGATGTGATCGAGATCGACGCGGCAACCAATCGCGGCATCGACGAGATACGCGAGCTGCGTGATGCTGCGCGCTATCAACCAGCGCGGGACAAATACAAGATCTACATCCTGGACGAAGCACATCAGATTACCGATGCAGCCTTCAACGCGCTGTTGAAGACGTTGGAGGAGCCGCCTGAGCACATCATCTTTATGATGGCGACAACGCAGCCTGAAGATATTCCGCAGACAGTACGCTCGCGCTGCCAGCACTTCAGCTTTCATGCGGTGAAGCTGGTCGATATTTTAGGCGAGCTGCGCAGCATTGCAGAGCGCGAAGGCGTGGAAGCCGACGATGCGGCGCTGTCGCTGCTGGCCGAAGCCGGCGATGGATCAATGCGCGATGCGCTGAGCATTATGGACCAGGCGATTGCCAGCGCTCCGGTGCAGGATGGCAAACCTGTCCTTGATGCTTCGCAGATTCGGGAACTGATGGGAACGGTTCCGAATGCGGTGTTTGAGAAGATTCTGGAAGCCGTAGATGGCAATCGCAGCGCTGAAGTAATGACGGTTGCGAACCAGCTTCTCGATGCAGGAAACAGTCCGGCTCAACTGGCGCGACAGTTTGTGCGTTATCTGCGTAATTGCACGATTGCAAAGATCGCCGGATTGAAGTCCGATGAAGACTCGAGTGAACTGTTGCAGATTTCGGCCGATGAGCAACGGCGTGCAGCACGTTCGGCGGCGTTATTTACTGAGGAAGAGCTTGCACGTTTTCTGCAGGTAATGCTGCGAACATTTGACGAGCTTGGCTATCGGCAGGAACAGCGCTTCCACTTTGAACTTGGCTTGCTGAAGCTGGTGCATCTGCGGAGATTGTTGCCAGTTGAAGAAGTTCTGAGTCAGCTCCCTGTTGCCGGAAACAGCGGACAGCCGCGACCACAGAACACGACGGCGCAGGCGCGAGTTGCAGCGCCAAATCCTGTTGCCAATCGGGTAATGAGCGCGCCTGCGGCAGTGAGCGCAAAGCCTGTCTTCTCTCCCTTTGAAGCGGACAAGGGCCGAAAGCAGGTTGAGCGGGTTGCAGAGCCAGTTCCAGCGAAGATACCTGAGCCTGTTGCAACAGCGGTCATTGCACCTCCGAAAGAGGAGGA
>DASRSR010000155.1:0-28619 GCA_035656355.1 Edaphobacter sp. | reverse complement strand
GAGAGCTTGCCTATCCAGTGGAAGAGATTACGATCGCCGGTAACCTCAAGGAGATGTACCGAAACATTGTTGCCATTGGGAATGACCTGGTCTTTCGCGGAGCAAGTGCAGCGCCGACATTGAGGATTGAAGGCATGACGATCGCCGGAGCCTGACCCGATTATCCAACGCGCACCGGATTTGAGGCATCTCAACAACTTATGCTCGTTCACCTGGGCGGGCTTCTTTGAGTCTCATGAGCGAAGCCCCCATCCAAAGGAAGATGGAAAGCCCGTGGCGCGACCGTTTGAGCGCGCTGCGCAACCTCCCGCCTGTGCTCCGCATTTTGTGGGAATCCGGCCCAGCGGTGGTTGTGTGGGGTTTGGTACTGCGCTCGATTGTTGCCGTGGTTCCAATCGCAATTGCGAAGATCGCGGCACTGATCCTCAAAGACGTTGCTGATGTAATTCGAGGCATGCCGCTGTCGCACGATTTCTGGATGTTGGTAGCGACTGAAGTCGGATTGAATGTTGTTTTAGGGCTCCTGACTCATTCCATCGATTACTCGGATTCGCTGCTGGCCAATCGCTACACCCAGTATGTCAGCGTGCGCGTCATGGAACAGGCCTCGCGACTCGACCTGACCACTTACGAAAATCCTGTTTTCTATGACCGGCTGGAGCGGGCGCGTGTGCAGGCGACCGACCGGCTGGCGATGATTCAGCAGATGGGGCGGCTCTACCAGCAGGTGATCACGACGCTCACCTTTACAGCTGCACTTGCGTGGGCATCGCCGTGGCTGGTGTTGCTGTTGGCGCTAGGTGTATTGCCGTCCTTCCTGGGTGAGACGCACTTTGCATTTTTGGGTTATGCCAAAAACTTTCGCCAGACACCCGCAAAGCGAGAGATGGATTATCTGCGCCAGGTTGCCGGGAGCCGCGAGGGTGCCAAGGAGATTAAGCTCTTTGGGTTACATCGCTTTTTTACGGACAAATTTGAGAGGTTGGCGCACCAGATTTATGTAGAGGATGTTGCGTTGTCTCGCTCAAAGCTGATTGTGGGCGGTTTGCTTGGCGTTATAGGAACGCTTGGATATTACGGCGCCTACATCTACGTTATCTGGCGAACCCTGGGCGGCGCATACGACATTGGCAAATTCACTTTCCTTACTACGTCGATTCAGCAGGCAAGCTCGAATCTGCAGCAGGTCTTCTCGATCCTATCCGGCATTGCGGACCAGGCACTCTTCCTTACGGATCTGATTGCATTCTTCGAGATGGAGCCGACCGTGCGATCGAAGCCTGATGGGCTCAAGATGCCGGTGCCTATCCGGCAAGGGTTTGAGTTTCGCAACGTCTCTTTTACATACCCTGGGACAACGCGAACAGTGCTACAGGATTTTAACTTCACCCTTGCGCCCGGAGAGCGCATTGCTCTGATTGGCGAGAACGGACAGGGGAAAACAACTGTAGTGAAGCTGATTACGCGCTTGTACGATCCGACAGAAGGGCAGATCCTGCTGGATGGCGTAGACCTGCGCGAATACGATCTGGAGGATTTGCACCGTCATATCGGCGTCATATTTCAGGACTTTATGCGCTTTGAGATGACCGCGCGCGAGAATATCGCGGTGGGTCGTGTCGACCAGCCACATACTCAAACTGATTTGGAAGATGCCGCGCACAAGAGCCTCGCGGACGAGGTAATTGGGAAACTTGGTGGCGGTTACGATCAAATGCTGGGGCGCCGCTTCGAAGGAGGCGTAGAACTTTCCGGCGGGGAGTGGCAGAAGATCGCACTGGCGCGTGCCTATCTGCGAGACGCACAGATGCTAATCCTGGATGAGCCTACGGCTGCGCTCGACGCACGCAGTGAGTTAGAGGTCTTCGAGCGGTTTGCTGAACTGACGCTCGGTAAGATGGCATTGCTTATCTCGCATCGCTTCTCGACGGTGCGCATGGCCGATAGGATTGTGGTCCTCTCAGGTGGGCGATTGATTGAAGAAGGAAATCATCAACAGTTAATGAGAAAGGGCGGTCTGTACGCCGAAATGTTTGAGATGCAGGCCGCCAGTTACAGATAGACGCTGATCTGCCATTGCAAGGCATACCGCTCCATAAGGAAAGTTGCATGTCTCTGTTTCCGCACGACCATACTTCCGAGAGTCTTCCGCCGCCCACGGCGCCTGTCTCTGACCTGCCGATGGAGGGTCTGCCAGAGGAGCCGTCTATTCCTGATGAGGAATTGCGAGAACATGCAGGCACGCTGATTCGGCATCTGGAAATTGTTCCTGTAACAGCAGGAAAAGACGATTTTATTGTGCGGCTGAACCGCTTGAAGTTGCGGCTTGAAGAGCGCATGATTGCCTGCCGTGCACTTGTGAGCGGTACTCAACTAACGCCTCAACTGGAGCTGCTGGAGAGCGGCCGCATGTTGAAGACGGCATTAATCAATTCAGAGAATGCAGTCAGTGGCTTCGCGCAGGTACCTCATGTTCGTGTCCCGTCAGGGGGCATTTTGCCGCAGGTGGTATTTCTGGCAGAAGGGTATCTGTCTGTTGCACGGGTCTGGTCTCCAGAATCGCTTGCGGTTTATCTTAAGGAATTTCAGCGTCATAGTCCGCTTCTGCTAAGCGAGATCGCGCTTCTGCCGCAAGCATTGCAATTTGCTCAACTAGAGTTCATTCTCGATCGTGCTGATGAAGCATTTGCCGCGGGCGAACTTCCACCAATTGAGCAATCGCCCTTTTCCGCACCAATTCACGGGTTGCGGCGAATGGACCAGAGCGAGTGGCGGCCTATTTTGGAGCCTCTTATCGTATTTGATGCGATATTGCGAGAAGACCCCGCGGGCGTGTTCGCAAAGATGGATGACGAGACGCGCAGCATCTATCATCGACGCATTGCAGAGTTCGCTCTGCATTCCGCCTGCAGCGAAATCGAGACTGCGCGGGTCGCGCTGGACCTGGCGCGCGGCGCGTCCAAGCTGCCGATTGCGGACCCGCGACTGAAGCTGCGCAAATCGCACATTGGATATTATCTGCTGGCTGAAGGCGTCGCTCAGCTCCATAGTCGTATCGACTATCGGCCGCCTGCCATCGAACGGCTGCGAGGTATAGTGCGGCGGTGGAACGAAGAGTTCTACATCCTTGGTACGTTTACGCTATCCGTGCTTTTGATTACTGCGATCATCCTGCCTCTGGTGCCGCATCACGATTACTGGGCTGTGATAGGCGCGTTGCTTTTAGCGCTTTTGCCGGCAAGCCAAGGAGCAGTGGACCTAATCAACGGCAGCGTTACCGCGTTATTGAAGGCAGAACCGTTACCGAAGCTTGATTTTTCAAAGAGCGTTCCGGAAGAGATGACAACACTGGTCATCGTGCCGACCCTGCTGTTGAATGAGGATCAGGTAACAGATCTGTTTGAGGAGCTGGAGGCGCGCTATCTCGCAAACGAAGATCCCAATATTCACTTCGGACTGCTCACCGATCTACCAGACACTACGGTGCGTCCGCCTGCAGAAGATAATAGCCCGCTCATAGATCTCGCGCTTCGACTAACAAACCAACTCAATTCCAGATATGCCGGAAAGCGCGGAGGCTCATTCTTCCTGCTGCATCGTCACAGGGTATTTAATGCACGACAGGGCGTTTGGATGGGGTGGGAACGTAAGCGAGGGAAGCTGCTCGACTTAAACAAGCTGCTGGTTCATGCCTTCGATACATTTCCTATCAAGGCTGGGCCTCTACATCTCTTGAACCGCGTGCGTTACGTAATAACGTTGGATTCCGACACCAAGTTACCACGTGGTGCAGCCGCACGACTAACAGGCACAATTGCACACCCTTTGAATCAGGCAATCATCGATCCACACTGGCGAATCGTTACTGCGGGATACGGTATTCTGCAACCGCGAGTGGGTGTCAGTGTTGGATCAGCATCGCGCTCACGCATGGCCTCGTTGTATTCCGGCGAGACTGGATTCGACATCTACACGCGCGCAGTTTCGGACGCCTATCAAGATCTGTTTGGCGAAGGAATCTTTACCGGCAAAGGAATCTATGAGGTGTCGGTGCTCTATCAATTACTGGAGCGTCGCTTTCCTCGCAATGCACTGCTTTCCCATGACTTGATTGAGGGTGCTTACGTACGTGCCGGTCTGGCGACCGACATTGAAGTAATTGATGATTATCCATCGCACTATTCAGCGCATACAAAGCGAAAACACCGTTGGCTGCGCGGTGACTGGCAGATTATGCGATGGCTTTTCAGCCCGGTGCCGGATGAGTCCAATCGCCTGGTGCCGAACCCAATCAGCACCATCTCCCGCTGGAAGATCTTTGATAATCTGCGCCGAAGTCTACTGGAGCCGATTACCTTCCTCCTCTTCGTCTTTGGCTGGTTCTTTCTTCCAGGCGGCCCGGTTTACTGGACCATCGCGACATTGATTGTGCTGTTATTGCCAGGAATTGTGCAGCTTGGCTTCAATCTCAGCCGAGCGATAGTCAGTGCAAGCCTCATTGCATTCAAGGAAAGTTTTTCGACGTTTGCGTCATCATTCGGAATCACGATCCTGAATCTGATCTTTCTTGCGCATCATATGCTTCTTTCGCTGGATGCAATTGTGCGGTCATTGAATAGAACGCTCATCTCAGGAAGGAACTTATTAGATTGGGAAACTGCAGCTCAGGCCGAGAGCGGAACAACTAAAAGCTCGCTCGATCGTTATTTAAATCTATCTCCTGTAATTGCGTTAGCGCTTGCCGCTATTCTCATGTTGACGAGACCACAGGCCTTGCTGGCTGCAGCGCCAATTCTGATTTTATGGGCGCTTGCTCCAGTTGCTGCCTTCTGGCTTGATTCTCCACCACGGCGGATTGAAGGCCCATTGCCTGCAGCAGACAGAGCATTTCTTCAGCAGCAGGCGCTGCGAATATGGCGTTTCTTCCTGGAGTTTGGCAGTGAACAGAATCACTGGTTGATCCCGGACAATGTGGAAGAGCAAGGCAAGCTTCAGGTACGCACACTATCGCCAACTAACCTGGGAATGCTGATCAATGCGCGACAGGCCGCGTACGAATTCGGCTTTATTACATTATCTGAGTTTGCTCAACAGACGCTTGGAACACTCGATACCTACGACAAGCTTGAGAAGCAGCATGGTCATATTTACAACTGGAATAGCATCGAGACTCTTCGCCCGATGCCACCTCTGGTGGTTTCTGCCGTCGACAGCGGCAATCTGGCGGCTTCCCTCTATACGCTGCATACTGGCTCGCTCGACCTGTTAAAACGGCCGATATTGTACCGGGACATTTTTTCTACACTGACATGGATGCGTGGCGAAAAGCCTGAGTCGAACCGGAAGCTAGAAGGGGTTAGTGCGAGTGATGCGATCATTCGCCCTTTGGTCTGGCGATTGTTTGAAGGGCGGTCTGAGGAGAATCAAGAAAACGATTGGCAGGCTGAGGAAGCACAACGGCGGCGGGATGCGCTCATTCATTTTATTGAGCGGTACACTCCGTGGCTATTGCCGCGCTTTGCCCCCCTGTTTGAGTACTTTGGCGTTGCCCAATCTGAGAGTGACGCTAAACGGGAAGAGAAGAACAACCAGGAAGGAATGATTCCAACACTGAGTGATGCTGCACAATATGTTGCTGCATTGGAACAGCGCATCGCGGATACGCCGGTAGCCCATGCGGAATCCTCGTCTTTGAACGAATTAGCTGCGGAGTTACGCTCTTTATTGCCTGCCGCGCGCGAAAACCTCTCGCGCCTCATGACGGACATTGCCAGTATTGCTGCTCGTGCGGAGCAATATGCGGAAGCGATGGATTTTAATTTCCTGCTGGTAAAGTCGCGCCAACTGCTTTCAATTGCGTATGATGCGACGACGGAAGAACTACATCCAGCCTGCTACGATCTGTTGGCCTCTGAAGCTCGAATTGCTTCACTGCTTGCAGTTGCCAAGGGAGATATTCCACAACAATCATGGTTTCGCCTGAGCCGCTCACATGTGCTGGTCAATGGCCGTGCCGCTCTGCTTTCGTGGACGGGGACGATGTTCGAGTACATGATGCCTGCATTATGGATGCGCCCGTTTCCCGATACATTGATCGAACGCTCTTTACAGGCCGCTGTCCGCATTCAGCGAGATCATGTGCGTGAGATTCCGTGGGGGATATCGGAGTCGGGTTATGCAGAGACAGACGATGCGGGACGATATAAATATCAGGCCTGGGGTATTCCTGCATTGGCACTGAAGTTCGGTGCGGAGGACGGTCCGGTAATCTCGCCTTATTCCAGCTTTCTCGCGCTCTCAGTGCTGCGCGGCGAAGCTATTGAGAATCTCCGTCATATGGCTGCGATGAACTGGATCGGCGATTACGGTTTTTACGAGGCTGCAGATTACGTCCACGGCAAGCAACCTCGACTGGTTCGCTCCTGGATGGCACATCATCAGGGCATGTCGCTGTTGGCACTCACCAATCTGTTGCATAACAACGTTGTGCAGCGCTGGTTCCATGCCAATCCATGCATACGGGCTGCCGAACTGCTCCTCCATGAAAGGCCGCTCAGCAAAGACACACTAAATGAACTAAAAAAATAAGCTTGCTGCCGAATATTCGTTGACGTTTGTGGCCATAGAATCCTATGGTGACTTCGTAACGAAAGAGGCAATTGCTGACGATGACGACACGGCGTAAGTTTCTGTTACATTCGATTGCCGCGGGAGCAGCCACCCTCTCGCCTGCACATGGCAATGCACAGACAAGCAAACCTGATTCCAATGGGATGCCATCTGGCAAAAATGATCGGAGTGAATGGCTCGAACTTGTGGAGCGCGTTTCAGAGCCAGTACTACATGCTCTGAGCGAACGGAGGCTTCGCGTGGTAATGCCTGTCGAAGCTGTTCCAGGTCTTTTAAAAGAACGTGTGCTCGGATCGCCTTTGGAAGCTTTTGGGCGTCTTTTGGCAGGCCTAGCCCCCTGGCTGGAGCTGGAGGGAGCTTCGCAGGAACCTCCGCAGGAGACTGCTTTGCGTGCGCGTTATCGGCATTGGGCAGTTACAGCAATCACTTCGGCAGTAGATCCCGCATCGCCGGATTACATGCACTTTGGCGAGGCGCCTCAGACATTGGTCGACTCCTCATTTATGTCGCTTGCATTATTGCGTGCGCCGCGTCAATTGATGCAGCAGTTGGATAGAACAACACGTCAAAGGCTGATTAAGGCGTTGATGGCTGAACGTGCTATTCAACCGCCTTACAACAATTGGCTTTTGTTTGCGGCGATGAACGAGGCTGCGTTAAAGATGCTCGGTGCAGACTGGGATCGGCTTCGCGTGGATTATGCGTTGCGCCAACACATGAACTGGTACGTAGGCGATGGGACCTATGGAGACGGGCCACATTATCACGCCGATTATTACGATAGCTTTGTGATTCAACCCTACCTGCTGCAGCTTATGGAGACGTTGGGCGACGAAGAGCCGGCATGGAAGCAGATGCATGCTGTAATCCATGCACGTGCACAGCGCTACGCGGAGATACAGGAACGCGTGATTGGTCCACATGGAGAGTATCCGGTTGTGGGCCGTTCTATTACTTATCGCGCAGGTGCGTTTCATCTGCTGGCCGATTGCAGTCTGCGACGTATGCTTCCAGCTCGAGTTCTGCCGCAGCAGGTTCGTTGTGCGCTAACCGCAGTACAGCGCCGCACCCTTACACCCGCTGGAACATTTTCGAAGGATGGCTGGCTGCAAATTGGGCTTGCGGGACATCAGCCATCACTTGGCGAAGGTTACATCTCGACCGGAAGCCTGTATCTGACCAGCGCGGTATGGTTGCCACTGGGACTGCCAGGAAGTGATCCATTCTGGGCCGCGCCTGCCGCTGCGTGGACGCAGCAGAAGGCATGGTCAGGCGCTGACATTCCTACAGATCATGCTCACGATTGAAGACTGGTCCAGTCCAGAATTACTTTGCCGGTGTTGCCAGACATCATTGCCTGAAAGCCTTGTTCGAATTCGGCATAGGAGTAGCGGTGCGTGATGATCGGAGAAATATCGACACCCGATTCGATTAGCACACTCATCTTGTACCAGGTCTCATACATCTCACGGCCATAGATGCCTTTGATGGTGAGCATGTTGAAGACGACCTGCCGGAGATCGATAGACATCTCTCCGGCAGGAATACCGAGGATGGCGATCTTGCCGCCGTGACTCATGTTCGAGATCATCTCGCGCAGAGCGTTGGCGTTGCCAGACATCTCAAGGCCGACATCGAACCCTTCGAGCAGGCCAAGCTGCTTCTGTACCTCGGCAATGGGTGTCTCCATGGGATTGACAGCAAGCGTAGCGCCCATCTTGCGGGCGAGTTCAAGGCGATAGGGATTGGGGTCCGTAATGACGATGTGCCTCGCGCCTGCATGGCGCACAACAGGAATGCACATGATGCCGATAGGGCCGGCGCCGGTGATGAGTACGTCTTCTGCGAGGACATCGAAAGAGAGCGCAGTGTGAACGGCGTTGCCGAAAGGATCAAAGATAGCGGCAATCTCCTGGTTGATGCCGGGATGGTGACGCCAGATATTTGTCATTGGCAGAGAGATAAATTCCGCGAATGCACCCGGACGATTGACGCCGACACCTGACGTTGCGGCGCAGAGATGCCGCCTGCCAGCGAGGCAGTTACGGCAACGACCACAGACGACATGGCCTTCGCCGCTGACGAGATCTCCGGGATGAAAGTCGTTGACATTGGAGCCGACAGCGACGATCTCGCCTACAAATTCGTGGCCGATGGTCATAGGCACCGGAATGGTGCGCTGCGCCCAATCGTCCCAATTATAGATATGGACATCGGTGCCGCAGATGCCGGTATACCGCACCCGGATGAGCACATCGTTGATGCCAATCTCCGGCTCAGGAACATCCTGCAGCCATAAGCCTTTCTCTGCGCGGGCCTTGACAAGGGCCTTCATAGAAGCGGATCACCTCGAAGGAAGTTAAAAATCTTCGTGCATGATCCATCCTATCTCTTTCTTTTGTAGCGACGAAAAGTATCCAGCCTGATCTGCCACAGAGCATTATGAAGTGAAAGGTTCAGCGAGAAACTTTACCGCTAAAGAAGCTGACGAGACGTGCTTGAAATGCAAGCACGCCTCGTTGTTGTGTTAGAAGTAGAACTTCCCTCCAAGCTCAATCGTGCGTGCCTGATTGACCTGTGCACGAGTGACAACACCGAAGTTGGAGGCACCAGGATTTGTGTTAGGCGCTCCGAAGCGAGGATGATTGAGAGCATTGAACGCATCGAAGCGAAGCTGGAGGCGTGTAGTTGAATTGAAGGCGAAGTTTTTGTAGATGCCCAAGACCAGCTCGCTGATACCCTGCTGGCGAATATTTCCCCAGCGGGTGGGATAGTTACGAATATAAGCGGCAAAGTCCTGATAGACGCCATTGCGAATAGTGTCGTGAGGTGAAGGAACGTAGTTGGCGCCGGGCAACTGTTGTATGCCAGTCCACGATGGGTAATTTGAGATGTCTGTGTTGCGATTGGGGAAGGCGACAAACTGGTCGGTATCAAACCATCGGTCGAGAGTGCGATGTTTCTTGTCGAGCGCAGCGCTGCGTCCGCTGTAAAAAGAATCGGTAGAAAAGACGACGGGAACACCAGAGCTGGCGGAGTAGTTTCCGGTGACCTCCCAACCACCAACCAACAGATTGAGCGGCTTCGAGAGATTTGCGCCCCATTGCCGTCCATGGCCAAAGGGAAGATCCCATATGCCGGTTATCGCAAGCACGTAAGGCCGATCTTCCCCGCCTAGCTTGTGCTCGATCTTTGGACCGGCAATCTGTGGGCCAAGAAAAGCTGTATCTTCAAACAGCTTGGACCAGGTAAAGGCGGTGATGAGCGAAAGTCCGTTGTGATAGCGGCGCTCGATCTTTGTCTGCAAGGCATCGTATTGATTTTTGCCGGTCGGCCGGTCCTGATTCATGCTGCCCAGGAGCGGGATTGGATTGAGCAGATGATTGACGGTTGTGGTCTTTGAACCTGCAATGCTCCCGGTAACACCGGGCAAGTTATAAAAAGGATTGGGGACGATGGTGTTCCACGGCAGAATATCGCCGGGACGGCCGTTCGAGTCGAAGACTGGCTGCTGTAACTCTTTCCATAGCGCAAAACTGGGCTCGTTCCGATTCCATGTCCAGGGAATATCGTAGGTCTTGTTGTGGGAATAGCCGATCTCGAAGAGCCACTGGCCGTATTGCTGTTGCAGATGCAGAGAATACTCCCAGGAATAGGGGCGGTTGAGATGTGGATCGTCCCAATCTACGTCCTGGCCCAGGTTGGTCAGTGGGCCGAGCGAGGAGCCGGTAGGTGCGAGAACGCCGCTGTGGAATGGATTTTCGAGGGTGTCGTAGGGCGTCAGGTAGTTGTCTTGTGTGGCAATGAACGATGTCGTGCGCGAAAATCCGTTCTGTCCACCGGTTACAAAGGTGGCCTGAGTGAAACGGCCAAAGCCGCCGCGGATAACCGAATTCGGCGCCAGTTTGAACGCGAAGCCCGCACGTGGTTGCCACTCATGATAGTCCGCATCGACTGGAGTGCGGGGTGTGCCGTTCACGCCCGCAAAGAGCTGTGCGCCCATGACGCGGAATGCGGACGCAGGCAGCAGTTCGGTTAACTGGCGCACGCCAGAGTTGGACTGCGAGTTAGCCAAAATCTGCGCATAGGCTGCCTGCGCCGAGTCGCTAATCGGGTTTTTCACTGTTGGATCAAAGCGGTCGGTCAGCCGGTTATGACGTTCGGTGACTGGCTGCTCCAGGTCCCAACGCAGTCCCAGATTTACAGTCAGACGCGGAGTTATCCGCCAGTCGTCCTGAAAGAAGCCTGCCCAATAGTGTTGCGAGTAGAAGGCAGTAGCATTCACTGGAACATTTCCGCCGGAAGGAAGTCCCAGCAGAAAGGAGGCAAAGGTACTTCCATTACCAGTACCACCGGAATTAAAAGCGTTTTGTCGCGTCCAATTGGAGTTGAAGTCAAAACGGCCCTGGTTGCCGATGTTTTCGACCGCCTGCTGCAGAATCCAAAACTCACCGCCGTAGCGGAAGGTATGTGTCTTGTATGTCTGGGTAAGAGTTGCGGCCCAGGTGTGATTGGTATCGAAGTTATTCGACCCCGCACTTCCGGTGCCGAATGAGACAGGGCTGCCGGTGCCCGTGACTCCCGTGATCTGCGGAAATGACGGTTTGACAAGCTGCTTTGCAAATCCAGCCGGAAACCCGAGCTTCGTCGGATCATAACCGGCGCCGTTGTCAGCGACTAGTTCTTCCCATCGATTGAATGTGTAGTGCATGGAAAGTACCCGGCTATCACCCATGGTCCAGACGTGATCGAGACCAACGCGCTTCGCATTACGAATGCGGTTCGTGCCATTGGCGATGTTGCCGAAGTTGTTGCTGGTAAATTCCGTCAGATGACTCCAGTTCACCGTAACAAAGCTGTGCTGCGAATTGTTCCAGTTCTCATCGACGCGGGTAGAGAGGACAGGGAACGTATCCTGACGAGTGGCAGGGGAGACGAAGTTATTAGAATCGCTTGATGTGCCGTCGCCCGGAGTGTTGGGCAGCGGAATGAAGGCAAGAATATTTTTAGCAATATTGTCGATTGAGGTTGATGGGATAACGTTTCCACTGAATTGCTGCCGATTGCCCTTCGAATCAACCTGGTAAGGGTTATAGACATTCATGGGATAGCGGACGCGATTGCCATTGACCAGTTGCGTTGTGAACGACTGACTGAAGTCGCCCTGACGCTCGAGCGCGGTTGGCACGGAGAGTGTCGCTGGCAGCGGGTTGGTATTAATGCTCTTGTCGAAGCTGACAAAGAAAAAAGTGCGACCTGCTCCGTTGTAGACCTTCGGTATCCAAACCGGACCGCCGAAGGTTCCGCCAAACTGGTTGAAGTGAACGGGCGGCGTCTTCAGTCCAATCAGATTGTTCTGGTAGAGGTTCGCATTGAGAAAGTTGTTCTGGTTATATTCGTAAAGAACGCCATGGTATCGCTTGCCACCGCTGCGGGTCTCCATGTTGATGGTGGCGCCCGCCTGACGGCCGATCGAAGCGTCATAAGCATTGGTCTGCACACGAAATTCCTGCACACTGTCCATCGGTGGAATGAAAGAGATGTCTCCACCGGTCTTGCCATTTGGCATTCCATCAAGCTGGAAGTTGTTGGAGGTCGTGCCGCGTCCGCCGTTGACGTAAAACTGCGAAGCGCCGTCATTTGACCAGCCGCGAACGACATTGGATCCCTGATCGTGCTGCACCGCGCCAGGCACGAGCGAAGCAAAGAGAGTCGGCACATGCGACTGCGAAGGCAAATCTTCCAGCTCGCGTTGGGTAATGACGGTGCCTGACGTGGCCGAGGTAGTGTCGATCAGAGGAGTTTCCGAGGTAATGGTAACGGTCTGCGCTTCAGAACCTAGCTTCATTTGAATATCGAACTGCTTTACATCGGCAGCCTGCAGCACAATGCCGGTACGCTGCTCGGTATTGAAGCCGGGGGCCTCAATCGTGAAGTGATAGCGACCCGGCAGTAGCAATTGGATCTGCCAGAGACCGCGGTCATTGGTGACAGTGGTTCGCTTCACATTGGTTGCATTAGAGATCAGACTGACTGCTGCCCCACGAATCACGGCGCCGGAGGGATCTGTAACTCGTCCGCCAATTGTTGCTCGAACATCCTGTGCAATGGCAGTGCTTGCGAAGAAACAGATCAGAAAGAAGGATGCTGAGAGTGTGTAAAGAGAAAGTTTGTACTTCCGAAAAGCTCGATGCATCGAATGGCCTCATTTCACTGAGAAGAGATAAATTCAGACACAGACTAGAGAGGTATAGCAATTGAATGAAACCGCTTTCGTAAATATGAAAGAAATAGTTGTATGTGGAAACTTTGTCAAGAGAAACCAAACAGAAATTTCGGATTCGACGGTAAATCCCTGTATTATTTCGTTGCCGGAATACGCCAAACCTTAATAGACACAACAGTTCCATTAATTTCCAAAAAGAGGGTATGTGCTGATTTCTTCTACTGGTTTTATTGAAAGGTGCGTGCGTAAGTCGTTCGCTTTGCTCATATTCAGTTCTGCCGTAGGAGCATTGCATGCTGAAGTGAATCAGTCACAATGTGCAGCGTTGGCCAATCTGCAGCTTCCCAATACGACCATCAGCTTGGCCACAGAGATCCATAAGGGGAGCTTTGCTCCACCACGACCGGCTGCGCCGCTAGGTGGCCTGCCATCCTTCTGTCGCGTTGTCGCAGTTACGAAGCCGGCGATCAGGTATGAAGTCTGGATGCCGCTGCAAGGCTGGAATGGAAAATTTCAGGGCGTGGGCAATGGAGGTACAGCGGGAATGATCAGCTATCGCGCCATGGCGCTTGCGCTCAGGCGTGGTTACGCAACGGTCAGCACCGATACTGGGCACGTCAATACGCCTCCGGGCAATGGCTTTGATTCCACATGGGCCATGGGGCATCCTGAGCTGGTTGCAGATTTCGGTTATCGCGGACTGCACCTGGCAACTGTGAACGGTAAACAGATTGTGCGGGCGTTTTATCGCAAAGCTCCAGCGCACTCCTATTATGTTGGCTGTTCCAAAGGTGGCCAGCAGGGAATGATGGAGGCCCAGCGCTTTCCAGATGATTACGATGGCCTGCTCGTCGGCGACCCTGCCAACAACTGGACACGGCATTATGCTGGTGCGCATCTGTGGTATTCGATTGCAACCCTGAAAGATCCGGAAAGCTATATTCCTGCGTCAAAAGTGCCTTTGCTCGCGAATG
Source organism: Edaphobacter sp. (assembly GCA_035656355.1). Lineage (GTDB taxonomy): Bacteria > Acidobacteriota > Terriglobia > Terriglobales > Acidobacteriaceae > Edaphobacter. The sequence continues at coordinate 14,789 of DASRSR010000155.1, read as the reverse complement.
CTGTAATTGCAGCCTGCGACGCGAAGGATGGAATTGCCGATGGAGTTCTTAACGATCCTCGGCAGTGCCACTTCGACCCAGCCGTGCTGACCTGCAAGCCTGGGCAAACAGAGTCATCGTGTTTTACTGCAAAGCAAGTGAAGGCGATCAAGGACATTTGGGGTGGAGCGCACGATTCACACGGAACACTCATCTATCCCGGGTTGGTTCCGGGCGGCGAGGCTGGTCCCAGCGGATGGTCAAGCTGGATCACAGGTAATCGGCCCTTCAATAGCACGCACTGGAAGGCGGCCGATGGTTTTTTCAAATACATGATCTTTGAAGATCCCAGCTATAACGCTTTGAACTTCAATTACGACACCGATATGAAGAAGGCGCTTGCAAAGACAGGGAACTCGCTGGATGCGGTTAATCCTGATCTGCGCCCGCTGCAGCGTAGCGGAGGAAAGATGATTCTCTATCATGGCTGGAGCGATCCTGACATCTCACCGCTGAATACCATCAACTACTACGATCAGGTAGAGAAAATTACCGGCAAGGAGACAGAACAGTTTCTTCGACTATTCATGGTGCCTGGTATGAACCACTGCGGTGGCGGGCCCGGGCCAAATCATTTTGATGGATTGACGGCGCTCGAAGAATGGGTGGAAGACAGCATTGCGCCCGAGAAGATTATTGCGTTTCATTTGACCGATGGCGAAATCGATCGCTCACGCCCCCTTTGTCCTTATCCGCAAGTCGCTGTATATAGCGGCAAAGGAAGCACGAATAGTGCGGCCAACTTTGCCTGCTCCCTGCCCGCGCAAAATTCGGCGCAGTAACGCGGCCACCCTTCGCATGATGGGCGTATCCTATCTCGCAAGGAGTACGCCATGCTGAGAAGAGATTTTCTGCGTCGTACTGTCACCGGGGTTGGAGCAACTCTGCTTGCCAATCGTTTCTCATCAGCCGCCTACCTTGAGATTGAGCCTCTATCCCATAAACTCAGCGCACACGATGAGGTTGTTTTAGGCAAAACCGGGATTCGCACGAGCCGCCTTGCTATGGGTACCGGCACGATTGGCTATGGAGGCGCTTCTAACCAGACCCGAATCGGTTCCAGCAAACTGGTGAAGCTCCTGCTCAATGGCTACCATAGCAATGGTTTGCGTTTTTTCGATACTGCCGACTCCTATGGCACGCATCCTTATGTTGCTGCGGCCGTCAAACAGCTTCCGCGCGATAAGGTTACGGTTCTGACCAAGACCGATACTCGAGATGCCGCTGGAGTACGTAAGGACATCGACCGTTTTCGTAAAGAACTCGGAACTGATTACATTGATGTGCTCCTTATTCATTGCGTAACCGAGGGCGACTGGACGACTCGTTACCGTGGCGTAATGGATGTCCTCTCGGAGGCAAAGGAGAAGGGGATCATTCGCGCTCATGGAGTTTCCTGCCATACTCTGCCAGCATTGCGTGCGGCTGCTGCGTCGCCATGGGTAGAGGTAGATCTCGTCCGCCTCAATCCTATTCAATCGCACATGGATTCAGATCCCAAGACAGTCATTGGCGTGATCAAGCAGATGCGAGCCTCGGGTAAAGGCATCGTGGGGATGAAGATCCTTGGCCAGGGCGATATGCGCAACCGGCCGTCAGAGGCTATTCGCTATGCTCTTTCGTCAGGAGTTCTCGACGCCTTTACCATTGGTGCGGAGTCGCAAGAGGAGCAGGATGACCTGACTCGGCGCATCGCGGCGGCATAGATAGCAGATATGGCCTTTATATCTCTCTTAGACTGAAGCGACAGCTTGTCCGTTATTCTCCTCCGCTGTGGCGCAAAGGTGTAATTGCGGGAATTCTTGGCACGTTTGGATCCAGGTTCTTCTGTATCACCTTCAATAGGGAGTGCGGATTGGCGGGATCGTCCTGGCTGAGTTTCCAGATCATCGCACCGCCATACTGCGCGCTAAGCTGTGTCAGTTTGGCGACGGTGGCCTCTCCCTGGTAGTTGATGACCGCCGCATCGCGATAAGTACCTCCACCGACTGTATCGACCGCCCAGGCATTCGGGTAAGCAGCGAGCACTGCGCTGTAATTATGAAATCCGATGCCGAGCGTGAGCTTCTCCTTTGGAATGTGCTTATTGTTGACCCACCATGCCATATCGGCAACGCTGCGAGCATAGTCCCCATAAATCATGACATTGATGATGTCGAACTGTTGAAGGACCTCATCCTGAGTACAGCCTGAATATACTGAGCGACAGCGGCCGTGACTAACTTGCCTTCAGGATGAAGCCGTCCAACCAGCGCTTCGACAAACTCCGTGAAGGGCACACCCATCTGCTTTGGCTGCTCAATATCAACATCAACGCCATCGAGGTTGTGTTTTTTAACGTAGGCGTTCACGGCATCGGCAATTTGGATAGACAGCCCGGCATTGTAGAACTGCATATAAGTACGATCGCCGCCATCGCCACCGAGAGAGGCAAGGACTTTAGTACCGTGAGCGTGTGCTTCATCGACGATGGCTTTAAGCGCCACATCGGTAAAGGTCGGATTAGCATGAAGCGTCATGTCACTCTTCGGCGTACATGGGCCGTTGCAGAGAGGAGGGTTGATAAATGCGAGATTGAGATGAGTCATTTTAGTGAAGTCAAGAGTCTTGGCGAGAGTCATCCAATCCGCTGGGCGATAGACGCCAAGATAGCCGACAAGATATGGGTAGGGATTAGGCGGCCCATTCGGAATCTGACAAGCGCAAACGATATTGCGATTTTGCTGTGCTGGAACGAGTGCAGATGTTAGAACCAGAAGAGCGAGGGCAGTCGCGGTACGAAGCTTCATCTTAATCTTCTTTCTTTTGAAGTTCATGGCCAATCGTTATACGACTTCAGTTGCTCAAGCAGTGTAGCGAACTCTATTTATAGCCGGATGGCCTTTGGGAATGCTGAGACATGTTTCAATAGAAGATAAGGAACTTCACGGAAAATGCCTCTTAATTGCGGAATCGTTGGCTTGCCCAACGTAGGAAAAAGCACTATCTTCAACGCCCTCACTTCGGCCAAAGCACAGGCGGCCAACTATCCTTTTTGCACCATCGATCCCAATACTGGCGTCGTCACCGTGCCGGACGAGCGTCTGGCTAAGATTGCGGAATTGATTCAGCCGAAATCCCTTGTTCCTACAACAATGGAGTTCATCGATATTGCCGGTCTTGTCGAAGGCGCAAGCAAGGGCGAAGGGCTAGGCAATCAATTCCTTGGCCATATCCGTGCCACTGACGCTATCGCTCATGTTGTTCGCTGCTTCGATGATGCAGAGGTGGTGCATGTCGCCGGAGGTGTCAATCCTCAACGCGATATCGATGTAATTAACACCGAACTGTTGCTGGCTGATCTTGAGACGGTAGAGAAGCGCAACACCAAAGTCGAAAAGCTTGCTAAAAATTCAAGCGATCACAAGGTCAAGACTGAGGCCAGCACACTGAAAAAACTGCTGGAGGTTCTCAATGCGGGCAAGCCGGCGCGTGTAGCCGAATTGACGGACGAAGAAAGGGCTGTAGCTCGCGAACTTTTTCTAATTACCTCCAAGCCGCAGCTTTATGTAGCCAATGTAGATGAGTCTGGTCTGACTGGCGGAAATGCATATACGGCCGCTGTTGAAGCGCGGGCCGCAGAAGAGGGCGCGCAGGTAGTGCGTATCTGTGGTGCCATGGAAGCGGAGATCGCCCAGCTTGAACCGGCTGAGCGCGATGAGTTTCTTAGGGACATGGGCCTCTCTGAGCCGGGTCTTAATCGTCTCATCCACTCTGCCTATCGTTTGCTTGACCTGATTACTTACTTCACTGCGGGCGTGCAGGAGGTTCGTGCCTGGACGATCAAACGCGGAACCAAGGCCCCAGGTGCGGCAGGCGTTATTCACTCTGATTTCGAGCGCGGATTTATCAGGGCTGACACTTATGCTTCCGACGATCTCTTTAAATATGGCAGCGAACAGGCGGTGAAAGAAAAAGGACTGCTTCGCTCCGAAGGTAAAGAGTATGTCGTTAAGGATGGCGACATTCTTTTCTTCAAATTCAACGTCTAGGCTCGGCATACAAGAAAATGCCCGGCTCCTTTCAAAAGAGCCGGGCATTTTTGGTTTGCAGCGAAAAATTACAGCTTGATGCGACGGCGAACGCCGGTGACGAGTCCGGCCAGGCCGGTGCCGAGCAGCATCAAGGACGAAGGCTCCGGAACCGGAGAAGTCGGAGGAGTCGATGCCGACTCTACGCCAAGAACATCGAATGCCCAATTGCCATTCCGGTTATGCCCCGTAGCGTCACGGAAGGTGCCACCGGTCAAAGCGCCACCACTGAAGCCGTCACCAAGGGTTGGACCGTTGGCAAAGTTGGCATAGTCCTGAATGGAGACCGTGTATTCCCCAGCAGCGAGATTGATAAGGTGAAGGTAAGTGTCGTAGTGGGCTCCGGTCACTGAGTCGGCCGGAACGTTACCACCTCCGTCATCATTCTGGCCAACCTGAATGGCGCTGGGGCCAGTTCCTTGGAAGAGCGCCAGAATTGGATCGAAGCCTCCCTCTGCAATCGTCTGACCGGCTGAATTCACCCCGCCCGCATAGCCGTAGGAACGAAGCGTTACATCAGAGGTGGCGCCGACCGTAAACGTAAACAGTTGAACATCATTGATGTCGGTGAAAGAACCAGTGAAAGAGAAGTTGTCGGCATGGCAGACAGCCGATACGGAAAGAGCGAGCACAGCGATCAAAACCCTTGTCAGGCGCATGGTGTTTTTCCTTGATTGATTTATTGGGCCCCGGGGGAGTGCGCAGGTTCAAAAGGCACTTGGATTGCCAAAGCTAGTGGTGAGTAAGTTATTTATTATGAATAAAATAGTATTATATCCCTGCGACCACGGGATCGAACATGTAGGCCTTTGCACACAATCAGGGAAAATCGGAGGCATCAAGCCTCATTCGTAACCGGAAGCAGAAAGAAGAGATAAGGCGCCCGGTCAGGAGATCGGAGCAGAATCTACAATTCCTGATGTGACGGCAAGTTTTCGCTTCGAACACATTGCAGACTTTTCTCCCGAGAGAGCTGATGAGGTTCTGCGGTCAGTTCCGGCATTGCCTGGAGTGTTTGCGCTGCATGGTGCACATGCAGACAGTCAACCTTATCTGACGCGGACCGTCGATCTGCGCCGGCGAATGAAACGTTTGCTCGCCCCACCAGAGTCACAATCGAAGCGCCTCAATCTGCGGGATAGGGTCGCTCGCATCGAATATTGCGTCACAGGTTCGGAGTTTGAGTCAGCTTTGGTGTTGTATCGTGCGACATCCGCGCTCTTCGGCGATGCAGAGGCGCGCCGCAGACTGAAGTTGCGCACCCCTTATTTTCTGCGGCTGACCATGGAAAATGAGTATCCGCGTGTGTATTCGACTAATCGGCTGTCGAAACGCGGCTTGGCCGAGATGTACGGTCCGTTTCCTTCGCGTGCTGCAGCCGATCGCTACTGCGATGCGGTTCTCGACCTATTTAAGCTGCGTCGATGCTGGGAGGATCTGGAACCATATCCCGAGCATCCCGGATGTATCTACGGAGAGATGAAGAAGTGCATGGAGCCTTGTAAGGAGGCGTGCACCGGGCAGCAGTATGCGATTGAGGCGCAGCGGGTAAAGGCATTTTTCGATACCAGCGGCGAAAGTCTGCTTGCAGAGATTGCCACGGAACGAGAGCATGCTTCAGCCGAGATGGAGTTTGAAAAGGCTGCATCGCTTCACGCGCAGTGGCAAAAGGTCAAAGCTGCGACAACTCTGGCCGATTCATTGATTCGACCCATACCGTATCTAAAGGCGGTGATCCTACAAAAGTCTGCTGCCGTAGAAGAGGTGTCAGCTCAGGCGGCCGTATTTTTGGTACAAGGTGGGTTGATCGCTGGGCCGGAGCTGCTGTCAACCTTGGGTGTCCGAGCAGTTAAAGAGCAAACCAGTGTAGGAAGTTCTCTGTTTGCTCAACCATTAATGCTGAAAGCTGTTCCGCTTGAGGGAGGAGCAGAAGAGCCCGGAGATTCGCCGGAGACGCGAGCAAATATTGTCATTGAGCGGCTGGAATCCGGGATTAGAAAAGATATCGATCTCGCGGTTTTTAGCGATTATCTATCACTGCTGCGGCGCTGGTATTATCGGCCAGAAAAGCAGCGGGCGGGAGAAATCTTCTTGCCGAATCCGGATGGTAGCTGGCCGGTTCGCCGGATACTTAATGGTGCGGCGCGAATCGTCCTGGGCGAACCGAAGGCAATGGCTGAGACGCAGCGTGAAGCGGTAAAAGACGCGAAGACGAGGATTTTGCATGAGGGGCGAGCAGATGTGGAGCGGGTAGTTCCTGTGGCCGCGAAACGGACTGCGAAAAGCGAGAAGAGTGAATAGAGATGAAAAATGTAGTAGAAAGATGGCCCACGCTATGCTTTTTACGCTGATAAACTCACAGCAAGGAGCACATTCGATTGGTTGAACTTGCATTTTCGATCCTCTCCGCCGACTTCGCCCACCTGGCAGATGAGATAGCGGCAGCAGAACGGGGTGGTGGATCTATCGTTCATGTGGATGTGATGGACGGTCACTTTGTACCGAATATTACCTTTGGACCGCCAGTTGTGAAGGCTATTCGTCCAGTAACAAATCTGCCGCTGGACTGCCATCTGATGGTCGAAAATCCTGACGAGTTTATTCCAGCATTTGCCGAGGCGGGTGCCGACCTGTTGAGCGTGCAGCAGGAAGTCTGCCGCCATCTGCACCGGACACTCGAGTTAATCTCACAGCACGGAATGCTGCCCGGAGTGGTTATCAATCCGGCAACTCCGGTAGACACGCTGGTCGAAGTGCTTCCAATGGTTCACTATGTACTGGTAATGAGCGTGAATCCCGGTTTTGGGGGCCAAAAATTTCTGCCTCTCGCTGTGGATAAAATCGCTTATCTGGCGGAGTTGCGTGAGGCCATGGGCCTGAATTTTCGTATCGAGGTCGATGGCGGAGTTGCTCACGATACAGTGGCCAAGGTCGTCGAAGCAGGAGCGGAAATGCTGGTGGCCGGCTCGGCTATTTTTAGCCCTCGCAAGGCCGAACAGAATGCACGAAAGTTCCTGAAGGCGGCATACGCTGCCGTGCCGAAGCGCCGCTAAGACAAGCCGGACAGGAAAGACTAAAATAGGGGGCAGCCTGTGCGTGCGAGCGCGAGGCTGACGGGGTACACAGCAGCATGAGTGAGCGGTCTTTTTTTCCAGGGTTCAGAGCAAGCGCAGTAGCCGGGCTGGCGGTAGCAGCCTTAATGGCTTCATCGATGGTGGCGGCAGCACAGGTAACCGGGTCGTCTCAGACGACAACGGATGCCAATGGCCAGCAGCATGAGTCGGTGTCTCTGTCCGCCTCGAAGAAAGATAAAAAAGAAAAGAAGAAGCACGAAAAGGAAGAGAAGGTAGTCCAGTCAAAGGACACCAAGCGCGAGCTGCGCAAGCAGAAGAAGGTTGCTCCTCTGGCAGCCCAGGATGCCAAGCTTCCGGATAAAGAACTCTACGATAAAGCAGTTCTGGCTACAAAGAAGGGGCATTTCGATGTCGCCCGGCTGGACTTGCAAACTCTGCTGAATACTTATCCTGACTCTCAATATCAGATGCGGGCAAAGCTGGCGATCGCCGACAGTTGGTATAAGGAAGGCGGTACGGCAGCGCTGGCGCAGGCCGAGAGCGAGTACAAGGACTTTATCACCTTCTTCCCCAATGTCCCCGAAGCGGCTGAGGCACAGATGCGTGTCGGTGATATTTACTTTCGGCAAATGGACAAGCCAGACCGGGACTACACCAATGCAACCCATGCAGAAGAAGAGTACCGGCTGATGCTGCAGCAGTTTCCCCAGTCAGCTCTGGTGCCGCAGGCCAAACAGCGGCTGCGTGAAGTGCAGGAAGTTCTTGCTTCGCGTGAAGCCGAGATTGGCTCCTTTTATGCGAGTCATGCAAACTGGCCAGCGACCATCGCCCGCTACCAAACTGTAGTGGACGCGTATCCCGAATACAGTCGTTTGGATGAGGTACTGATCGGTCTCGGTGATGCTTATGAATCCGAGGCGCAATACGTTCGCGCCATGAGACTGCCGGAAGCGGCAAAGGCGCGGCTGGAGCATATTTATGATGATCAGGCAGCAGCGGCTTATCGCAAGGTAGTGTTGGAACATGCCGCTTCGCAGCACGTTGAAGATGCGAAAGACCGTCTTGCAGCAATGAATCTGCCAATTCCGACTCCCACGCCGCAACAACTGGCTGCCAGCGAAGCACTGGAAAATAGTCGTACCGGCTATAACCTGAAGGACCGGGCGATGCTTCTGTTCATGCATAAGCCGGACACAGTGATGGCAGCGCACATTGGTGACCCGTCGCTGACAGATCCCAAGCCCACCTTGGCCCCGGATATTACCCGCAAGATCATCTCGGATTTCAATACAGCCCTGCATCCTGAAACGGCTGAAAAGACTCCTGCGAGTACGACAGCAACTCCTTCGGAGGAGGCAGCAGCGCCTGCTGCTTCTGCTGCGAAGCCGGCCGCGCCAGCCGCTCCATTAGCCTTTCACGATGTTCCGACGGCGTCTTCGGGTGCCAGCACAGGTTCTGCAGTGGATACGAGCGTTCCTGGTGCGACAACCAGCACAGGAGCAACGCCTTCCGGTAACTCTATGGGGGTGGAGATCATCACACCTTCAGCAAAAACGAACGACGCAAATGGCGGATTGAAGCCAGTCGGTCCGGACAATACCAAACCGTTGCCGCCCATTGAAAAGGCAACTCAGGCTCCCGATGCGATCAACGATGTCCAGCCCGGAACACAGCCTGCGGCCCAGGCGCCGAATCCGAAAGGGAAGAAGACGAAGCCTGCCTTCGATGACTCGCAGGAGTCATCCAGCAAGCACCCAAAGAAGAAAGGTCTCAAGAAACTCAATCCTTTCTAAATGCTGAACAGATTTCAACTAAAGGCCCTGGATTTATCCAGGGCCTTGTTGTCGATGCTGCTAAGGTAAACCAGGGATGGAAAACGACGAATCACTGCCCGAGACTGCCCGCGAAATCTTTCTCGGAGCGCTGGCTGATTGCAGCATCGAAAGAGCATTTGCGGAACAAGTTACTATCGGCCGTAGTTTACTGATTAATGGAACTGAAGCCGTTCAGCTTGAAGATATCGAGCGGATACGGATCATTGCTGCCGGCAAGGCGTCTGCAACTATGTTGGCTGCGGTTTTGCCCCGTTTCCAGGCTGCTGGATTTCATGATCTTGGCGGAATTCTCATCGCACCCGAAGCTCCAGCCGAACTTCCAGCCGGATTCAGGTTTTTTGCCGGCGGCCATCCTCTGCCAGACAAAGCTTCCTGCGATGGCGCACGAGCGGCTCTCGATATGCTGCATACATTACCGCGCGGAGGGCAAGGGGCACCCTCGACACTGTGCCTGTTTCTGATAAGTGGCGGAGCCTCGGCGATGATGGAGCTTCCACTCGATGATTCGATCTCCTTACCAGATCTCATCTGTTTTTATCGTGAGCTGGTCCATTGCGGAGCGTCTATCGCTGAGATTAACTGCGTGCGCAAGCACTTTTCTGCGGTAAAGGGTGGACGGCTTGCAATGGCTGCTGCGGGCCTGCTTACTCTTTCGTTCCTGGTCTCCGATGTACCTCCGCAACACCTGGACGCTCTCGGCTCAGGACCAACCTTGCCCGATACTTCGACAGTAGAAGAGTGCCGAAACGTGCTTTCCCGCTACAGTCTGCTGCAGCGATTTCCTGCCTCCGTGCGGAATTTTTTCGAGAAGCAGAATTTGCCAGAGACGCCCAAGCCGAATCAGTTGAGTGCAAAGGCGGTGACACTGCTCTCTTCAGAGGACCTTGCCGACGCGGCACGGCAACGGGCAGAGACACTTGGATTCCATGTTGTTATCGACAGTACCTGCGACGATTGGAACTATAAAGAAGCGGCCGAGTATCTTGTGGGCCGTCTACGTGAGCTAAGGAAGGAATTTCGACGGGTCTGTCTGATCTCGCCTGGCGAAGTGACGGTCGAAGTTGCAGGCTCTGGAGCCGCTGGCATCGGCGGTCGTAATCAGCATTTTGCGCTCTATGCGGCAACGTTGCTTCGTAAAGACGAGGGTAAATCAGTTATTCTGTCGGCTGGTTCCGACGGCATCGATGGGAATAGTTGTGTTGCTGGTGCAGCTATTGACCGCCACACACTCCAAAGAGCCAAGGCAGCAGGTCTGAATGTGAAAGAGTCGTTGCGGCAATTTGATTCAGGAAATTTTCTGGAGAGGGTTGGCAGCGTCATCGCTACCGGGCCCACTGGAAATAACCTGCGAGATTTGCGAATTCTGCTTGCAGATGCATCTATTGACATGACTGCGGGCACAATGTAGGGTTGCTGCAACGTAACCGCTTACTGAATAAGGATTTGAGATGAGTTTTTTCCGTGACGTGAAGACGATTGTGACCGATAGTCACTTTCTGGTTCCGTTCTTTGTACTGCTTGCAGGCATAGCTCTGCTGGTAGTTTTGCACTGATTTTTTTGGCGCGATGTGGAGAAATGTGTGGCAGGCGTAGCTTCAAAGGTTGAAAAAAAAGGATTGTCACTGCATGGGCTGGGAGTGCTCTGCGGTTTAACAGCTGGAGTTTGGCTCGGCGCCGCTGAGGCACCCACAAAGCTGGTGAATGCAGGATTTTCTCCATTTGCAATTTCGCTTTGCATGGTGGCCGGCGTTTTTACTGCACGCTGGACCTTCCCGACTCTGCTAAAAGGTACCTCTTACGTCTTTGCCGATCTCTTTGAGAAAAAGCACCTCATCGTATGGGCACTGCTGGCCGGTGCACTATGGGCAGTAGCCAATACATTGACGGTCTTTGCCATCCGCGACGTTGGCCTGGCCGTAGCCTTTCCGCTGTGGAATACGAATTCGTTGATTGGTCTGCTCTGGGGACGTTTGCTATTCCGCGAGTTGGAAGGTGCCAGCGCAAAAAATATCGGTAAGGTCGTGCTCGGTACGGTTGCTATCGTCGGAGCCGCAGTCATGTTGGGCTTCAGCACCATTCATGGCGCAACGACTTCAGGACATAACGCAATTGGCGGAATCCTGGCGGCTGCCGGGGCCAGCCTGATGTGGGGAACGATGTATGTTCCTTATCGCAAGGCATATCTGAGCGGGATGAATCCGCTGTCATTTGTAACCGCGTTTACTGTCGGCGAATTAGGTACTGTATTTGCGCTTACCGTGGCTCTCGATGGCGGATGGCACTCTCCTTCGTTCCAGCTCTTTCATCTGCGCGGTATGGTGTTCTGGCTGTTCCTGGGGGGATTCGTTTGGGTTATCGGCGACCTCTTCCAGCAGTTTGCAACCAAGTATGTCGGCATTGGGCGAGGAATTCCCCTATCCAATACGAATCAGCTTTGGGGCTTGGCGTGGGGGGCTCTGGTCTTCGGTGAATTAGCATCGGCTGACGATCGGCATCGTCTGTTGGTTATCTCCGGGTCGGTTGTAATGATTCTTGGGGCATTAGCTATCAGCACGGCAGTAGCATCGGCCAAGGAACAGACTTCCACGAATGAGGCAGTGCTGCGAGAGTGTCAGCGCTATGGATTGGATTACAACCGAACCATGCTTGCAATGGCCGGAGACGAGTTCAACACCCGAAATGAAAAGCGCCGATGGTGGGACTATGCAATTATTGCCGCCGCCGTAGGGGTCTTTTTATGGCTGGGACTGGGCGCGAAAGTGCCCCCATTAGCCATGAATGTCCACTGGATTATCGTTCTGGCCGGCCTGCTGTTACTGAGCCTGATTGGTGGAACATGGAGTTTGTGGAAGAGAACAAAATTCTCATAATGACCTTTTGGAATGAGTGAGAGAGTTTAAGTATCCTTCAAGGAAGAAGAACCTTCAGGAGCAGATATGGCTGTAAGGCTGAAAGATATTGCCCGTGATCTCGGAGTTTCGGTCGTTACCGTCTCGAAAGTCCTGCGTGGTAACTCCGATATCGGGGAAGAAACCCGCCGTCGCGTTCTAAAACGCATGAAAGAGCTGAACTATCAGCCCAACATGATGGCCCGCGGTTTGGCCAGCGGACGTACCTATACAGTTGGCCTGGTGGTTCCCGATCTCGTGCATCCCTTTTTTGCGGAGTTTGCCAAATCGCTGAGCGGCGTATTGCGGACCAGTAAACGTGCATTGATCCTGGCTTCTTCAGAAGAAGATCCCGAGATTGAGCGGCAGGAGATACGTACTCTGCTGAGTCGAGGTATCGATGTACTGATGATTGCATCATGCCAGCCGAGCCTCAGGAACTTCTACGAACTTGGAGATGTGCGTACTCCATACCTGCTGTTTGACCGTAACTTTCCCCATCTGGCTGCCCACTTTGTCGGCACCGACGATGTGAAGGTTGGCGAAATGGCAACGAAACATCTGATTGAGATTGGGCGAAAGAGAATTGCTCACATCGGCGGAAAGAACTCCAGCCCATCATTCGATCGGCTGCGGGGTTACCGGAATGTAATGACGGAGCACCGGCTTGAAGTGCCGGAAAATTACATCATCGTCCGCGACCGGGTTGAAGAAGCGGGAGATAAAGCTGGCTTTCAGGCCATGCAGGAGCTTCTGCGGCTCGCTCCTCGACCTGATGCAGTATTCTGCTACAACGATTTGACAGCAATTGGCGCTATTGAAGCAGCCCTCGATGCTGGTTTGCGTGTCCCCGATGATATTGCCATTATCGGATGCGGGAATCTGCGCTATGCCGACTATCTGCGAGTTCCCCTGAGTTCGATTGATCACGGCACAGCAGAACTGGGACGCGTTGCTGGAGAATTCGCGCTGGAGCTTTCCTCCAAACCGGAGCAGGCTCCGCGTAGCATTCTTGTCGAATCAAAGCTGGTTGTGCGTGAGTCCACCGTGAAAGCTGCAGATCGTCGATAACGAGATTGGGAGCGGCGTGGGCATCGACTGCGGGCCTGCCGGAAGCGGTAACGATGAAAATAAGAGCCAGAGAGGCCTTTTCACAGCCAATCACCTCTCTCAAATCTAATTTGATCGATTCCTGATAGGCATAACCTCCTCTAAATCCTCTATTTCCGACCGCTAAAAATGGACGACACAATCTCCTCTTGCCAGCTTTTTGGTTCAGGGGTAGTATTAGTTAGCGATAACGCAAGCCGTGAATCTACGCGCCGAAGGGAATCATGATGGCAACCATTGCAACAGCAACCGACGCTCCGTTGAAGGACATGGACGAATGGGATGATTTTTTAACCGGACGCTATAAAGAAGGCAAAACAGAGGAGGAGTTTCGTCAGTACGACGAAAAGGCCACCCCCGGTGTTGCGGAGTTCTATCGGCTGAATCACAAGTACCAGAGCTTCGATTACGTGATGGCCAAGGAGAAAGAGTACTTCGGTCTGAACAAGGGCGAGAAGAGCATCTGGGAAGCGGCAGAATTTCTGAATACTCTGGTCGACGACAGCGATCCCGATACCGATTTGACTCAGATCGAACACCTTTTGCAGACCTCAGAAGCGATCCGCAAAGATGGACATCCCCGTTGGTTTGTCTTGACGGGATTTATTCATGATCTTGGCAAGGTTCTTTGCCTTTGGGGCGAGCCGCAATGGGGAGTCGTGGGCGATACCTTCCCCGTTGGCTGCGCCTACTCCGATCAGATTGTCTTCCCCGAGTACTTTAAAGCGAATCCGGACTACAACAACCCTCTCTATCAGACTAAATATGGCATCTATGAGCCCAACTGCGGGCTGGATAAGGTGCACATGTCCTTTGGGCATGATGGCTATATCTATGAGGTAATGAAGAACTACCTGCCGGAAGAGGCCCTGTATATGCTGCGGTACCACTCCTTCTATGCAGCGCACCGCCACGGCGCCTATCGTCACCTCATGAATGACCACGATGTCGAAATGTTTGAGTGGGTGAATAAGTTCAACCCTTATGACCTCTATTCGAAGGGTCACACGAAGCCAAATTTGAAGGAGTTGAAGCCTTACTACGACGATCTGTTTGCCGAGTTCTTTCCGGCAAAGATTGCCTGGTAGCGGTCGACTTTATACAAGTTTTCACTGAGCGGCCCTGGGATTGCGCGAGCTTTTTCGGGGCCTTTTTTTAGGTTTAACGGGTACATGCCTAATAGAGGAGCAGAGCAATGTCCAGGCGTTTGATCAGTGGCACAGCGGCTTTGGAAGGACGCAACATATTCATTCACCCCGGCAACAGCTCGATGGTCGAGATGAGCTATGGGCGTATTCGGTTGAACAGTAAGCTGCCCCGCGTAGATTTTACGAATGAGGGGCAGGAAACTGGTCTGATATGTCTAAACGGCAAAGCAGCAGTGACTGTAGGAAATGACACGTTTACGCTTCAACGCAAAGATGCTCTCTATGTCTCCCGAGGATTACCGGTAACTGTGCAGACAGACTCCGAAGCAGATCTGGTGGAGTGTTCTGCAATTGTCGAGGGCGATTACCCGGTGCAATTCATTCCCTACGCCAGTGTGCAGGCAAATGAGAAGCTTCACTTCATCTCCGGCAACGACAGTTGCAGACGCCAGATCGACATCATGTTGGGAACAAACATTCAGGCTGGCAAGCTCGTTGCCGGCATAACAAGCTCCTTGCCTGGCAACTGGACAAGCTGGCCTCCACATGAACATGCTGCGATGCTGGAAGAGATCTATCTCTTCTTCGATATGCCATCGCCCGCTTTTGGCCTGCAACTGGTGTA
>DASRSR010000154.1:0-9039 GCA_035656355.1 Edaphobacter sp. | reverse complement strand
GTTTCTTGTCTACATGGTGCAGCTTACCTGGCCGATGATTGCCGTTGGTTGGGTGGTGAATCTATTCCAGCGGGGTACGGCTTCGATAGTGCGCATCGATGAGCTGTTGAAGCAAAAGCCTTCGATCGCCGATGAACCCGGCGCTGTTGATGAGGGGATCAGCGGCGAAGTGGAGTTCCGTAGTCTGACCTTCGCTTATCCAGGGGCGCCTGCTGTTCTGCACGATATTAATTTGCGTATTCCAGTGGGCAGCAGCCTGGCGATTGTAGGACCGACGGGCTCGGGCAAATCGACGCTAGTGAGCCTGATTCCGCGGCTGCACGATGCGGCGCCGGGAATGGTGCTGATTGATGGCAAGCCTGTCCGTCACTATATGCTTGCCAGCCTGCGCGGCGGCATTGGTTTCGTTCCGCAGGAGACGTTTTTGTTTTCGGAGACGATTCGAAAGAATATTGCCTTCGGACGGCCTGATGCCACTCTCGAAGAGGTGGAAGGGGCGGCTGAGGTGGCACACATCGCGACTGAGATTCTGGAATTTCCTAAAGGATTTGACACGATGGTGGGAGAGCGTGGCGTAACGCTTTCCGGCGGACAGAAACAGC
Source organism: Edaphobacter sp. (assembly GCA_035656355.1). Classification (GTDB taxonomy): domain Bacteria; phylum Acidobacteriota; class Terriglobia; order Terriglobales; family Acidobacteriaceae; genus Edaphobacter. The sequence continues at coordinate 8,437 of DASRSR010000154.1, read as the reverse complement.
GTACTTCGATTGCGCGTGCAGTGATACGCGATCCGCGAATTCTGATTCTTGACGATGCTCTTGCCAGTGTAGACACCTACACGGAAGAACGCATTCTGAGCGGACTGCGGGAGGCGATGAAGGGACGTACAACGATCTTTATCTCACATCGAATCTCGACTGCACGGAATGCAGACCAGATTGCTGTGCTGGTGGATGGCCGCATTGCGGAACTGGGAACGCATGAAGAGCTGCTTACAAGGAATGGTTACTACACCAGCTTGTATGAAAAGCAGCGTCTGGAAGAAGAACTTTCTGTGGCGACTTAGTCAGGCGAGCCAGCGGGAGGCACTTGGCTCGGTTGCTGTGGCCGCCGCCGGTGGTTGAACGTAACGTTCTTCATGGGTGCGTAGCTCTCGTGGCAATACTTTACCTGCATCGGGATCACGCGCGACGACGATCCAGGCTTCGCGAACATTACGAACACAGGCGATGACTTCTTCGAACCGTTCTTTCGATGCGCTGTGCGAAGCTTCGAGCGTCATGTTGAACATTGCGGCGTAGAAGTCTGCCAATGAGGCGGAGACGTCGCCTCCGAGATCGGGACGCAGCCGCGCCTGCAGATGAATGAAGATATCGAGCGCTTTTTTTACGGCCAGGCGGCGTCCACGAACATCGCCCTCTTCCGCATATTGCATAGCGCGATAGAGAAAGCGAATTACACCGTCATAGAGGGCGACCACAAGTTCTACTCCGGTTGCACCTGCTAAGGCTTGTTGCTGGTAAGTTGTCTCGCGCATGCTGCTCCCTTATCTGCCTGTGTTGTAGCCGGTGACGGCGCTGTAGATCTTGTCGATCTGGTCAAGCTGGCTCGGAATCGACTGCAATATTTCGTTGGCGGTGTTCAGCTCCTGGGTCAAACTGGTCTTCATGGTCGCTATCCGCGCCTCCTGGTCGCTGATGCTCTTGTTGAGCGTCGCTTCCTGCGCGCTGTTCTGCTGCTGCGCCAGGTAGACTGCTCCCTGGGTTGATTGCGTGCCAAGATTATTCAGCACAGTGGCGAAGTTTTTGCCAAAGCTGCCGGCGTTTTGCAGAAATCCGGTGACATCGGAAAAGTTACTGTTCAATGTACTGTTCAGCGTGTCGGCGTTAAGGCTTAGAGTGCCGTCCTGATTGAAGCCGATGCCGAGTTGCGTCACGCTTTGGATCGCTCCACTTGCCGCACCACCCAGCAGCGCACCGGTAAGCTGATTTTGCAGCGTGGACAGAATTGGATTGCCGAAGAGCGGCTCGGCATTTCCGCTGGAGTCTTTTCCTTCCTGTGCCTTGAGGACCTGAATCACCGAGTTATAGGCGTTTACGACATTGCTGACGGCGGTAGCGACAGATGTATTGTCGTTTGTGATTTGCACCTGCACAGGCGATGCAGTTGAGGCCGATGCTGACAGTAGTTGGAAGGTGACGCCAGGGATCGCGGTGGTCACGGTGTTGGATGCGCTGGTAAGCGCAACTCCATCGACGCTCAGACTGGCATCTTGTCCGGTCTGACCGGTATGAAATGCGATGGCAGAGCTTGTGGTCGCATCGGTGAGACTGCCGGAGATAGTAAGCTGACCAGCGGAGCCGCTCTGTGCGCTGACGAGGGAGAGTCGCGAGCCGGAGACATCGGTAATGACATTTGCCGTGACGCCGATCCCCGCCAGGTTTACGGCATTTGCGAAAGATGACAGCGTGTTGCTGGTGTCGTCCACAGTGAAGGTGTGGCCCTGAATCGTCAAGCTGCCGGAGAGGGTGTCTGAGCCGTTAGTGATCGTGTCGGAGTATTCGGTCGAAGTCTGCGCCAATGAATTAACGACGATGGTGTGGCTGCCTGCGACTGCTGCAGCGGTCGCCGAGGTAAGTTCCAGCACATTGTTGTCCGAGCTTGCGCCCTTTTTCTGTGAGAGTGCTCCGCTGAAGTCGGTCAGGGATTGCAAAGCTGTCGTCAACGATGAAAGGCCAGTCCCGAGCGTCGACAAAACGGCATCCTGCGCCTGCAAGGAAGAGAGCTGATTTTTCCATGGCGTCTCAATCGCTTGCTGAATTCCAAGAATAGAAGAGACGGTTGATGCCACATCAAAGCCCTGGCCGCTGGTTGCCGCTCCAAAATTGATTCCGACTGTGCCCATCTGATGCTTTGGCTCCTTCGCAAAGTGGCGAGTGCGTTTAATGAGGCAATTGCCAATCCAACTTCCAGAATGATGGATTAGCCAGAACTAATGTTCTAAATACAGAGGTCTCGCCACTCCGGCTTTGCAGGTCTTCGGTCGAGATGACGTACGTAAACGGTTGAAAAGGAAAAAAAGCGGCGGCAGAAGTTATTCTGCCGCCGCTTTTACGACTACTGCAGCAGCTTCAGGATCTCCTGCTGAACGCTATTGGCCTGCGCCAGAGCGCTGATACCGGTCTGGCTCAGCACCTGGTATTTGGCCATATCGCTGGTGGCCTGGCCGTAGTTGGTCGAGCGGATGCTGCTCTCGGCCGAGGTGAGGTTGACCGACTCGGCGCTGGCGACATTGGAGGCAGCATTCAACTGGTTGATGCTGGCGCCGATGTTGCCGCGCTGGTAGGCGATGTCCTGCAGGGCTGAGGTCACGCTGGTAAGAATGCTCTGCGCCGAACCGGCGGAGAGTGTTCCACCGCCGACGGATGCGAGATCGACACCAGCGCCAACTCCTGTTGGGGCAGTCGTGTCTGACAAGGTGGTACCGGTAAGGCTTAGCGTGTTGGTAACACCTGTTGGACCAGTGATGATGAGTTGATTTGCATTCGCTCCTGTGCCCTGGCTGGCGACGAGGCCGGCTCCGGAGAAGCCTGCATCGCCATTCAACTGCGATACAGCAGAAGCAATACTGGTGCCGGCGGCCAGAGTTGCAGTAATTGCCGAGCCACCCGCGACGCTGACCTTCAGTGTTCCAGAGATAGTGTCGGCTGCGGCGCCGAGCGAAAAGGTTGCCGTCGCGCCTACGCTGGCTGTGGGCGTTGTTGGGGTTGGATTGGTCAGCGCTGTAGTGGTTCCGGTCGGGGCTGAGGTGCCGACGCTTGCCGTGCTGAGAGTGCCAATCGTTTCGCTATAGGTTGTCGCTCCAGACGAGGTGCCGTCGCTGACAAACACTGTCTTCGCCGTGTTGGAAAAGACGCTGTTGCCATTGAAGTTAGTTGTGGAACCGATGTTGTTAATCTCGGTAAGGATGTTCTGGTACTCCTGATTGGCCGACCCGACCTGGTTGGAGTTCAGGGTTCCGTTGGCTGCTTCGGTGGCCAGCGTAACAGCGCGGTTTAACAGGTTCGTGACCTGCGCGAGAGCACCGTCGGCAGTCTGCAGCAGGCCGACGCCGGCAGTGGCGTTCTGCGAAGACTGTGTCAGCGCGGCGACATTGGCGTGGAGGCCGTCTGCCAGGGCAAGACCGGCCGCATCGTCCGCGCCGCTGTTGATGCGCGAACCGGAGGAGAGTTGTTGCAGAACATTCTGCAGACTGTTCTGAGTCTGATTCAGATTGTTCTGCGCATAGATTGCTGCGATGTTGTTCAAGACACCCAAGGACATGCGAGGACACTCCTGTATTGCTTGATTTGGACTACCGCTTCGTCTGTCCCGGGTGTCGATCCGTTGCTTATCTGGCTCCGGTTCACCTGATGGAAGACTCTGCGTTCTCCCACCTCATCGGCTGTGCTGGCGGGCACTTTAGCGGCATGGAGCGGATTCTTATACTGTTCGTGCAATGCACAGCGCTGCTCTCTATTGACATTCGTTCTGCCGCCGATAAGAAGAGCACGAGGCTTTCTGCATGATTGAGCTCACTCGACTGAACGGTAACCGGCTTGTGGTGAACTGCGACCTTATTAAATATGCAGAATCCGCACCGGATACCGTGCTGACGCTTGTTACCGGCGAGAAGCTGATTGTGCTGGAACAATTGGCAGAGGTGTTGCGGCGGACATTGGAGTATCGCGCTCGCACGCTGGCCGCTGCATGGCCCGAAGCCTCCGCGGCGCTTGTAGCAAAAGCTGCCTGCGATGCTCAGAAGAGCAGCAACGACGCAAAGCAACATGCCTCACAGGGCCATGGCCAACGCGGAGAGGAGTATTGATGGATATTGCCAGTATTGGCGGCATCCTGCTCGCTCTCTGCGGCATTCTGGCCGGCATGACGATGGAGGGAGGCAAAATCTCTCAGATCATGCAGCCTACCGCTGCCTTAATTGTTCTTGGGGGCACTGTTGGCGCGGTTATGCTGCAGTTTCCTTTTAGGGTGTTTGCCGCTGCCTTAAAGCAGGCGGCGAAGATATTTGTAGCCAAAGGAACGGACGGTGAAGCTGTCGTTGCGCAGATTGTGAAGTTTGCCAACAAGGCGCGGCGCAGCGGGATTGTGTCGCTCGATCAGGATCTTGCGGGTATCGAAGATCCATTTCTGAAACAGACGCTGATGCTTGCCATTGATGGCACCGAACCGAGCGAGGTGCGCAAGATCATGCAGATGGAGATCGACAACAAAGCAGAGATGGAGGAGAAGGTTCCCCAGGTGTTTGAAGCGGCGGGAGGATACTCGCCGACGGTGGGAATCATCGGCGCGGTGATTGGCCTGATTCAGGTAATGCAGCACCTGAACAACATCGACGAAGTGGGCCGGGGAATCGCTGTTGCTTTTGTAGCCACCATCTATGGAGTTGCGTTGGCCAATCTTGTCTTTCTCCCCGCCGCGGGTAAGCTGAAGATTCGCCAACGTGAAGAGCAGGTCATCAAAGAGATGATGCTCGAAGGCGTCATCTCCATCCTTGAAGGCATGAATCCACGCATGATCGAGACCAAGCTGCGAACTTTCCTGTTTGAGAGTAATCCGCCAGAGGATAAACAGGAGGCTGTTGCCGCATGAGCCGAAAGAGAAGGCATGAGCATGTGAATCATGAACGTTGGCTGGTTTCTTATGCGGATTTCATCACGCTGCTCTTCGCTTTTTTTGTTGTGCTCTTTGCCTCAAGCCAGACAAACAAGGCAAAGCAGAGCCAACTTTCTGCCGCCATGCAGGCGGCTTTTTCGCCGCTTGGGGTATTTGAGGCGCACTCGAAGACTCCGCCATTGAGCAAGGGGCAGGGAACGCCTGTGAATGTCACTGCTGCCGTTGTGCCGTTGCCGCTTCAACAGGCTGCCGTCAAAAATGCGGAAGAGACTGAGAAGCTCCTGAACCGTCTGCTGACGGAGCAGGTCAAGGCAGGGCACATTCCGCCGGGCAGCGTTACAATGCGCATCACTCCGGATGGCCTTGTGATCTCGCTGCACGAGTTCGGCTTTTTTCCGTCGGGATCGGCGGACGTTCGCGCGTCGTCCATTCCGCTGCTTACGAGCCTGGCAAGGGCGCTACCCGCTGGCCCTTTGCGTATCGAAGGTCACACCGACAATGTGCCGATTCACAATACGCAGTTCGCAACCAACTGGGAACTTTCTACGGCGCGGGCCACCTCGATTGCGCGGCTAATGCTCGAGAGCGGCAAGATCGATCCTGCGAATCTGTCAGCGGCGGGCTATGCGGAGTATCACCCGGTTGCAAGCAACAGCACTGCCGAAGGGCGGGCGCGCAATCGGCGGGTAGATATTATTCTTTTGCGACGCCCAGCAGCTTCACGATGACGCGTTTGCTGCGCCGTCCATCGAACTCTGCATAAAAGATTCGCTGCCAGGTGCCGAGATCCAACCTGCCTTTTGTTATTGGCAAGGTGGTTTCATGATGCAGAAGAAGCGCCTTCAGATGTGCGTCTGCATTGTCCTCGCCAGTCTGATGGTGCTTGTACTCCGGCCGGGCGGGGGCCAGCTTCTCCAGCCACTCGCCAATGTCTTCAATCAACCCCTCTTCATTGTCGTTGACATAGATGGCAGCGGTAATGTGCATGGGCGAGACAAAGCAGAGGCCATCGTCGATTCCGCTGCGGCGCACAATTTCTTCGACCTGAGGTGTAATGTGGACCATCTCATAACGTCTTTTGGTGTGAAAGGTCAGATATTCGGTATGTGCTTTGGTGGTTGGCATAAAGATTGTCTCCACCTATAAGCATCTTCCGGACCGATTTATACTGCAAGGAAGCCGATGAAATGAAGCACGCTCTGCGCAATCTCGCTGCTGTTGTATGCCTGATGATGATCCTGCTTGGCTCAGGAACATGCATGATGATGACAACGCATAACAAAAAGGCCGCTTGCAGCGACTGCACAAAACATATGCCGCAGCAGCAGGAGCAGCCGTGCTGGTGCGGTGTGCATCAGCAGCCATCGATCGCGGCTGCCGTCACAACACTCGATCAGCCAGCGCTGATTGCATATTTTGAAGCGCCTGTGCAGCGTCTCGATTTCATTAGCGTTCTGTCGTCTGTAAATGGGCTCGCAGGGCCGCCTCCGCTTCCTCCTCCTATTACGCTTCGCATCTGATTTCTCTTCCTGAACCGTTCTAACTATCTGCGGCAGAGAGATTCTGCTGTGCGTCTGAACATCAACTTCAGGAGAGATAATTCCTTATGTCTCGCAGCGTCTTTACGCTTCAGCTTGCTGCTTTGCTTGCAGCGTTCCCCGCTTTTGCTTTTGCTCAACATGACATGTCGGGGATGGATATGGGATCCATGCCCGAACATAAAACTCACACAATGAAGATGCAGGGTATGGCTTCGCCTACGAGCCTGATCGACGTTGAGCTGAATCATGGCTCTTCCGGCACAAGCATTGAGCCTGCCTCAACACCGGTTCCCATGCTGATGACGCATCGCGGCAAGTGGATGCTGATGCTGCATGGCACAGCATTTGTGACGGATACCCAGCAGCATACCGGCCCGGGCAATCGCGGCGGTGACAAGCTGTTTTCCACGAACTGGATTATGCCAATGGCAATGCGGCATGTCGGGCCCGGCCAACTTACACTGCGGGGAATGTTCTCGCTTGAGCCGGCGACCGTTACAGACCGTCAGTATCCATTGCTCTTTCAGCAGGGAGAGACAGCATTTGGCAAGCCCATTATTGATGGCCAACATCCGCATAACTTTTTCATGGAACTCGGGGCGCTCTACGACATTCCATTAGGGAAGCAAGCATTGCTCAGCTTCTACGCTGCTCCCATTGGCGATCCTGCGATCGGACCAACCGCGTATCCGCATCGGCTTTCAGCATCGGAGGACCCACTGGCCGCGCTGGGGCACCATCAGCAGGATTCAACTCATATTGCTTACAACGTACTTACCGGAGGCATTACATGGCGATGGTTGCGTCTGGAAGCTTCGGGATTTCACGGCGGTGAGCCAGGCGAACAGCGATGGCAGTTTCAGCCTTCATCCAACGGCTACGCTATCGACAGCTACTCTTCGCGACTGACGTTCTCGCCAGCGAAGAACTGGAGCGGGCAGTATTCCATCGCGCACATCGTCAGCCCGGAGGCACTCTATCCGCACGAAGACCAGCAGCGACAGACCGCATCGGTGATGTACAACCGGCCTTTTGGCGCAGTCAATACCAGGGGAGAACATGCGGGGAATTGGTCCTCAACGCTGATCTGGGGTCGGACGCGTTCGCTCCATGACAACAGCAAGCAGAACAGCTACCTTGCCGAATCGCTGCTTAAATTTGCTGACCGGAATTATGTCTGGACACGAGTGGAGAACGCCGGACGCTCCAGCGAACTTCTGATTCGACCGGGCACAAAACTTCCTCCAGATTTCGAGGAATCACCCATTGGCCATGTGCAGGCGTACAGCTTTGGCTATGACCGCGACTTCCGCGTTGCTCCTCATCTGTTAGCTGCGCCGGGAGCGCAGTTTACGTCTTATACCGCTCCGCAAGCGCTTGTGCCGACTTATGGACATCATCCATTCGGGGTTGTGGCTTTCATCCGCTTTCGGCTCGATTAGACTTCAGTCAGATGAAGACGCTCTATGTTGCTACCTCGAACCCGGGCAAGCTGCGCGATTTTGCCGCTGCATCGGCCCAGCTTGCCTCGCTCGAGCCATTGCCCAACCTGAAAGAGATTCCTGCACCACCGGAGGAGGCACCGGATTTTGAAGGGAACGCGCGGTCGAAGGCCATCTACTATTCGCGTTTTGCGCCGGGTGAAATTGTGATTGCCGACGACTCTGGTATTGAGGTCAAGGAGCTTAACGGAGAACCGGGAGTCCGCTCCGCCCGATATTCCGAAGACAAGGGCTTTGCGGGGCCACCCGGTTCGACTCTCGATGAGCGAAATAATTTGTGCCTGCTCGACGCCTTGAAGAACCGCAGCGCGCAGAATCGAGAGGCGCAGTACCGTTGTGTTCTGGCGGCGGCCAGGGATGGCGAAGTTCTGGATACTGGCAGCGGTACTGTCGAGGGAGAGATTCTGGATGCTCCTCGTGGAGCATTCGGTTTTGGCTACGATCCACTTTTTTATCTTCCGGAGCGAGGCAAGACTATG
>DASRSR010000153.1:0-7899 GCA_035656355.1 Edaphobacter sp. | reverse complement strand
TGCAATACACTCTCTGCCATCCTCATGCTCTCCTGAGCATGGTCGTCCGTGTTGCGTCCCTTTCCAGTGTCATGCATCAGTGCTGCCAGATACAGCAGTCCCGGATGCGGAAGCTCGCGCAGCAGCCTGGCAAATTGCGCTGCCCACTCCGCCATCGGGCCGCTCTGTATCTCCGCTAAGCCATGCAGCGTATCGATCAACACAAACGTATGCTCATCCACCGTGTAGCGGTGGTAAGCATCGCGCACTACCAGCGCATCGATGCCATGAAACTCCGGTACAAGCAGCTCCAGTACACCCAGCACATGCATCGTACGCAGCGTGTTACCCGCATAGCGCCCGGTCAGAATCCTCTGCAGTCGCTGCCATAACGCCGGGCCCTCTTCCAGATGCGCCGAAAGCATCGGCAGCGCATGTGCCAGCTGCCTCTCCGTCTCTTCATCCAGCGTGCATCCTGTGCGCGCCATCATTTCAAAAATGTCCAGAACAACCTCAGGGTCTTGTGCTGGATCGCGACCCGTCGCCGTCGCATCGAGCACCACTCGGCTGCTCTCTATATGGAACCCTTGCTGCACCCCTGTATGCCGTTCCCGCCGCAGCCCCGGAAGCCTCAGGCGCGGCTTCATCTGCGAAGCGTCCTCCAGCATCCGCGCAACCCCTCGCTCGACACGCCGCGCATAGCGAAAATAAAACCGCATCCAGTACGCTGCATCAGCACCTGCTGGCGCGCCTTCTCTCATGCCAATGCCATGTGCCGCTGCCGCATCCTGCGCCTGCCAGTCCAGAGCATTATCATCGCGCTCATGCCGATAGTGCAGAAAACACCGCACCAGCCACAGAAACTCAACGGCCTCACGAAACTCCGCGCGTACTGCCGCCTCAGCCGGCCCGGCAACAGGCTTCCCTTCCGATGCCAGCGCACGCAACATCGCCATCCAGTCCAGCACGTGCACATCACGCAAGCCCCCCGGACAGTCCTTGATGTTCGGCTCCAGATGGAAGATGGTCTGGCCATATTTTGAGTGGCGAGCCAGAGTCAACTCCATTAGCTGCGTCATTAACTCTTTGCGCTCGCGTTGCAGCATCTTTGGAACCGTCTGCCGCGCCAGCTTTTTATAGAGTGCTGCGTCGCCTGCAATCGGGCGATGGTCCATCAGAGCAATAGCAAACTCAGCATTCTCTGCATCGAAGCGTTCGCACTCAGCCAGTCTTCGCGTCGTCGGAGAGATGCGAATCCCGGCGTCCCACATCTCCTGGTTTACGCGCCGGATTGCGTCCTTGACATCCTTCTCTGCCAATCGACCGTCGAGCAGAAACAGCAGATCAACATCCGAATAAGGAAACAGTTGCGCCCGTCCATAACCTCCAATCGCAACCAGCGAGCTTCCCACCGCCAGCCTGCGGTCGCGCTCAACCTCGCGCGCCCAAAGCCCCCCGGCAAACTCGTCAAGCGCTCTTGTCCGCGCCGCAATTGTCGCCGCTCCAGAAGCGCCAGCGTCAAATGCCACGCGAATCTCCTGCATCCTCAGCCGGTACCGCTCGCGCATCCCCCCGATGGTTCCATCTGTGCTCATGCCAGCTAATCCATGTTCGCCCGTGTCAACCCCAAACCCACGTCATCTCGACCGAAGCGCAGCGAAGTGGCGAGACCCCTGTATTTGTCGTTCTCGGTGCCCGTCCGCAATCGCTCCTAATCGGTGGCCATCAGTGCAGATCGGCGTTAAGCCTCATCCTGCCTAAAGCGCTGTCTCGCCGCGCTCGTCATTTCGTATCCGGATCGCTTCGTCAATCTTCGACACAAAAATCTTTCCATCGCCGATGGTGCCGGTTCGTGCCGCTCCGGTAATTGCTGCAATAACTTTGTCCACCATCTCATCGCGCACCACCAGTTCCAGCTTCACCTTCGGCAGTAGGTCAACCGAATACTCCCGCCCCCGGTAGAACTCCGTGTGTCCCTTCTGCCGTCCATGACCGCGCGCCTCTGTGATGGTCATGCCCTCAACGCCAATCTCCACCAGCGCATCCTTCACCGCATCCAGCTTCGATGGTTGAATCACCGCTTCAATCTTCTGCATATCCGTATGTCCTCTCTCCGGCTTGCACCTTCAATGCTCGCCTCAGTGCGCCCAGTCGTAACCCTCTTCGCCATGCTGCGACAGGTCAAGTCCAATCCGCTCCTGCTCCGCGCTCACCCGCAGACCCATCGTCTTGTCCACGATGAACAGAATAATAAGCGTGCCCACAATCGAGATGCTCCACGCCAGCGCCACACCGAACGCCTGATGGAAGAACTGCCTCCAGTTTCCTTCCAGCAGCCCAGTTGCCTTACCCGGACCAAAGATCGGATTGACCGCGCTGTTGGCAAAGATTCCTGTCAGCAGTGCGCCCAGTGTTCCGCCTGCGCCATGCACACCAAAGGCATCCAACGAATCGTCATACCCAAACCAGGCCTTCACCTTCACCACCATGAAGTAGCAGAAGCCTCCGGCAATCAGGCCAATCCATATCGCCGACATCGGCGTCACAAATCCTGCGGCAGGAGTGATCGCAACCAGACCAGCCACTGCGCCCGAAATCGCTCCCAGTGCCGAGGGCTTGCCCTGCCGAATCCACTCCGCCGCCGTCCACCCAATCACTGCCGCCGCTGCCGCAAACTGCGTAGCCACAAAGGCCGAGGTCGCCAGCGTCCCCGCCGATAGTGCCGATCCGGCATTGAACCCAAACCAGCCAACCCACAACATGCATGCCCCGATAAAACTCAGTACAACTGAGTGCGGCGGCATCGGCACCCGCGGATAGCCGATACGTTTCCCCAGATAAATCGCCGTCACCAGCGCCGAAACGCCCGAAGTCACATGCACCACAGTTCCGCCCGCGAAGTCGAGGCACGGAAAGCTTCCGCCCAGAGTTGCATTCAGAAATCCGCCCTTGCCCCACACCATGTGCGCCATTGGACTGTAGATAAAGATCGACCACAGCACCATGAAGACCAGCATTGCGGAAAACTTCATTCGCTCGGCAAATGCTCCGGTAATCAGCGCTGGCGTGATGATGGCGAACATCATCTGGTAAATCATGAATGTCTGTAATGGAATCGTGCCCGCGTAAGCCTTGTCTGGCTTGAGGTCCACGCCATGCAGAAACATATTGTGCAGTCCGCCGATAAAGGCGTTTCCGCTGCCAAATGCCAACGAGTAAAGCAGCAGCCCCCACAGCACCGTAATCACGGCCATCATGGCGAAGGTCTGCATCATTGTTCCCAGAATGTTCTTCTTGCGCACCAGCCCGCCATAGAACAGCGCCAGCCCAGGCCCACTCATCATCAGCACCAGCGCGGCAGAAACCAGCATCCAGGCGTTATCGCCCGAGGTCTGGGCCGCAGCAATGGCCGCGGCATTCTCATCCGCGCGCTTTTCCAGCGCGGCGATGCGATTCGTCTCCGGCGTCGCCGGCATCTGTGCAACGGCCGGTACGGCCGACAGAATAGATCCGCCCAGAATTAATACAAATAGAAATGTAACGAAGCTTTTAGCCACTCGAACACGCATGTGTCTACCACTCTTTTCAGAATTTGAGGATGAAAGAGATCTCTGGCAAACCCGCGATCGTGGCGGTTGATGAACAAAGCAACGAGCTTCGCTGCAACGTGGAGCTGAAGCTACAACTTGCTTCGATGCGTCTACTTTACACAAAACCGCGCACGAGATAAAGCAGAAATTTCTCGATGGAAGGCTCATACAACCCTCAACCCACGTCATCTCGACCGAGCCGAAGCAAAGCGAAGACGAGTGGAGAGACCCCTGTATTGTCTTTGTTTTTCATCCCGCAGCTTTTGTCTTTTCGTCGCGCAGTCGAAGGGAAGGGATCTGCGCGCACCTGCCATCTTCTGCCGCTAAATGGAAGGATCCGCTCTTGCTTTTTAGTTGTCATCCTAAGGCCGAAGGCGGGAAACCCGCTTTTCGCTTTTGAACCCCCGCACCATTGTTCCGGCACACCATTCGGGGTAACAGCCCTATCGTTGCGATGAATGGATGTACAAGTTCCATTCCGTCATTCTGAGCGCGGGTGCCCCATTCATGCCGCAGTCTTATTGCGGCATGGGTGGGATGAACAAATTCCAGACCGCCGTCACTACTCATTCCAGACCGCCGTCACTACTCAGCGAAGCAAAGAAACCACGCATTTGCCTTTAATCCGCGCCATTTGTAACATCCATAAACCTCTATCAAGCCCTTTGAAATCCTACGAAACACATAACAAGCAACTTATCCGTGATTTACGGGCGTGATGGGGGTACCCTTGCCGTTGCGCTGCTCCTCATAAGCCCATAAAGCTCATCCGCTGTATCCTAAGGATGTGGCAACCTCCGCGACAACCGACCAGGTCCTTGCTCCGGCAAAGCCATATACCCTGCTTGGCGATTACGCTACCCTTTTCAAGCTGCGCGTCTCGGCCATGGTTGTCATTACCGCCGGAGCCGGCTTTTATCTCGGTTGTCTGCATAGCGGAATCAGCCCCTTTCATGCCGGCCTGCTCCAGGCACTGATTGGAATCGCCGTTGTCACCTGCGGTTCTGCCGCTCTCAACCAAGCCTTGGAGCGCAGGACCGACCACCTGATGCGCCGCACCGCCAGACGACCTATGGCCGCTGGCCGCATCGGCCTGGCGCACGGCCTTATCCTCGGCTTCGCCGCTGTCTTTCTCGGCTCGCTGTATCTGGCATACACAACAAATTTATTGACTGGCACACTGACGCTGCTGACCGCAATCCTCTACGTCGGCATCTATACGCCACTCAAACGCTTCACTGTCATCAACACCTTCATTGGAGCGTTCCCCGGCGCGCTGCCACCATTGATTGGCTGGACCGCTGCGCGCGGCATCATCGAGTGGCCCGGTGTAGCCCTGTTTGCGATTCTTTTCGTCTGGCAGTTTCCGCATTTTATGGCTATCGGCTGGATGTACCGCGACGACTATGCGCGCGCAGGCATCCGCCTGACGCCAACGCAGTCCGATCCGTTATACGCCGCGCGCAGCACGGTGATTCAGTCGCTTTTCTATGCAGTCCTGATGGTTCCTGTCAGTCTCTGGCCTACCTGGCTCGGAGTTACCGGAGTCCCCTACGCCATTGCTGCTGCAATTTTGAGCGTCGGCTATCTCTATTACACAGTTCGCTTCGCCCGCATCGCGCGCGATCCGCTCTCCGATCAGGCCCGGCTTTATGCGCGCGATCTGCTTCGCGCCTCAGTGATTTATCTTCCTCTGCTGATGGCCGCGCTGATGCTGAATGCTAAAGGACGCCTGCTCTTCTAGATGACGCCGATGACTCCAACAACCGACAGCACGCTACCGGCTACGAATACGCTGCGCACGCCGCCGGCGACGATTGCCGCCATCATCGCTGTCAGCGTTCTCGCCAGCGCGTTTATCTGCTGGCTGGTTTATTTCCACACGCCCAGCGATGTCGGTGGAGCGCGCCTGCGCTTTCTGCCTTTTGTCAACGCTATCCTTAACGCGCTCTCAACCATCGCATTGATCTTTGGCTTCTGCTTTATTCGCGCACGCCGCATCCGACAGCATCGCGCGGCAATGTTCACTGCCTTTTTCTTTTCCACCATTTTTCTCGGCTCGTATCTTGTGAACTTCGCTCTTCATGGCGAAACTCACTTCAACCGCATGAGCGTCTGGTGGCCGTTCTACTGGAAGTTATTGGCATCGCACATCATTCTCTCAACCATTGCACTTCCGCTGATTCTGATTACCTTCTTTCTGTCGCTCACTGGACGGTTTCCCGCGCATAAGCGCATCGCACGCTACACGTTCCCAATCTGGCTCTACGTCTCTCTTACCGGAGTGATCGTCTATGCCATGCAATCTCTGATTCATTAATGATCCTCAGCACTATGCAACCAGACACACGCACGCTCCTTCGCTCCGGCATCGGTATCTTCGCCACGGGAATCATTGCTGCCCTACTCACCATAACGCTATTCGGCGGCATCAGCCATCAGGGTCCGCACACGGACGCTGGCTGGCTCGCACTGATGCTCGCAATGGGCTGCCTGCCAACTGGTCTACTCACGCTTGTGCTCGCCATTGCAAAAGTCTTCGGCGACCGCCGCCGCTAAACTGCACGAATCTGCTATCCTCAACTTTTCAATCGGGAGCAAAGAATGGCAAAAGGTGTAAATAAAGTTTTTCTTCTTGGCAACGTGGGTAAAGACCCGGAGATCCGCTCGACTGCGGGCGGCATGACAGTCGCCAGCTTTACCCTCGCCACCGCAGACCGCCAGAAAGACCAGCAGGGCAACTGGGCCGACAAGACCGAGTGGCATAATCTCGTCTGCTTCCAGCGCACCGCCGAGATCGTCCGCGACTACGTAAAAAAGGGCACGCAGCTCTTTGTGGAAGGCAAGATTCAGACCCGCTCCTGGGACGACAAAGAGTCTGGCCAGAAGCGCTACAAGACCGAAATCCTGGTCAACGAACTGAGCCTGCTAGGCGGTCGACAGAGCGGCGAAGGCAGCGGCGGAGGATACAAGTCAAGCACAGCAGGCTTCGACCAGCGCACTCCTGCATCGCAAACCGATTACTCCGATACCGGCATCACGGATGAAGACATCCCGTTCTAATGATTTGCAATCGAGCAATAAAGAAGCCCGGCATCATGCCGGGCTTTATTTGCGGGCAGCGGCAGTTCGCAGCATCTCGGCCGCGCTCTCGGCCGTAATGTCGCGTTGCGGTGAGCCAAGCAGTTCATAGCCGACCATGAACTTACGGATCGTCGCCGACCGCAGCAGCGGCGGATAGAAGTGGACGTGGAAGTGCCACTCCGCATATTCCTCGCCATCGTACGGACGCGGGTGCAGACCCATTGAGTAAGGAAATGGCGTGTCGAAGACCAGATCATAGGTCGAGGTCAATGACTGTAGGATGGCCGCAAAATCGTTGCGCTCGCCGTCAGTCATCATCTCCAGGTTGCCAATATGACGCATCGGCAGAATCATCACCTCAAACGGCCAGACAGCCCAGAAAGGAACTACCGCCAGGAAGCTCTCGTTTCGCGCAACCACGCGCTCTCCGAGCCGCGACTCCATCTCCCTATAAGCACAGAGCAGGCAGCACCCGTGCTGCCGCAGATACTCTTGTTGACCACGCAACTCGACAACCACTTCATTAGGCAACGATCGATTGGCCCATATCTGTCCATGCGGATGAGGATTGCTCGCGCCCATCATCGCACCGCGATTCTCAAAGACCTGCACATAGGAAATATCGTCGCGCGCTCCAAGCTCTCGATACTGCTCCGCCCAGACATCAACGACCCTGCGAATCGCGGGAACTGTCATCTTCGCCAGCGTAAGATCGTGCCGTGGCGAAAAGCAGATGACACGGCAGACACCGCTCTCTCCCTCGGCAATAAGAAGACCCTTCCCTTCTTCATCGCTTGAAAAACGAGGAGCATCCAGCTTTAGCGCTGCATAGTCGTTCTCAAAAACATAAGTGCTGGTGTACTTGTCTGTGCGCGTTCCACCTGCGCGAAGATTACCGGGGCAGAGATAGCAGTTTGGATCGTATTCAAGGGCAGCGGGTGTTGCAGGCTTCTCCATCTGGCCTTGCCAGGGACGTTGCGTACGGTTGGGCGAAACCAGCACCCACTCCTGCTTCAGCGGATTGAAGCGGCGATGAGGATTTTTCTGCGCCAGAGGATTCATCGCGCACCACCTTTAGCAACCAGAGCCAGCGCTCCATCCGATGGAATGCAGATAAAACATTCGGCGGTAATTCCCGTTGCCTCTGAATATTCGCGGCGAACAGCATCGAGGAACGCATCCGCTTTGTCCGCCGCTACCAGATTTACGCTACATCCGCCAAAGCCGCCCCCGGTAATGCGAGCAC
>DASRSR010000152.1:0-6642 GCA_035656355.1 Edaphobacter sp. | reverse complement strand
CTATTTCTACCTGCATTCTCGGACAGATAGCTGGCCGCCGGGCGTCCTTCCTCCCGACCTGCTGTGGGGTTCGACCAATACCGCCATTTTTCTCCTCAGCATCATTCCCAACGAATGGTATAGACGGCGCGCCCGCAAGGGGGACCTGCGCGCTGTGCGTATCGGGCTTGTGACATTGACGTTCGTAGGTGTCGCCAATCTGACTGTGCGATACATGGAGTTGAGGCATCTCAACTGTGATTGGACGCAGAGTGCATACGGCTCCGTAGTATGGCTCCTGATGGGGCTGCATGTTGCGCATCTGATCACCGACTGGATCGATACCGCAGTCCTGACGGCACTGTTTTTCTCTCCGCATATCGAGGGCAAACGCTTTGTCGATGCCGCAGAGAACGCCTGCTACTGGTACTTCGTCGTCCTGACCTGGATACCTATCTATCTTGTGATTTATTGGGCTCCCCGGTGGCTGAGGAGCTAGGCCGATGAAGAAAGAAAGGAGCTGAATCCCGATGCAGGAAGTCGCCAACATTCAGGCCTCGCATATGTGGCGGAGCATCGATGTCCGGCTCTGGGGAGGGATTCTGCTTGCGCCCTTCGCAGGAGGAATCAACACCATGGTTGGTTACATGGTCAGCAATTACGATTGCAACGTACACAATCGCTCACTTGTACTGCTGGTAAATCTGCTGGCCTTTGTTCTCTGCGGATTCGCTTTCTTCCTTTCGTTTTCGGCCAACACTTCTCTTGATCCCTACCGCAAGCCCGAACCGTCGCCAGAGAGCGGTCCCCAGAACTTCGATCCGGCGAATCTTGAACGCCTTCCCTCGCAATCGCGTGTGTTTATGGTTCATCTGGGCTATTGGCTGAGCGCCGGATTTGCCCTCTTTATCCTTGCCGGAACTCTTTCAACGCTGCTGCTTGGCCCATGTGATTTGTAGGTGATGATGACCGCCACTGCCATCGCGCTTTTGTATTTTCACCGTCTGCCGGGGAATACCGCGGATCTGGCGGACCTCCCCTTACCGGGAAGCTTATGGCGAGCAGATAACTGGACCTGGGAACTTTCTATAACCCTGCCCCTCCTCATCATGGAGGCGCTTTATTTAGCGGGTGCGCTCCGGCGCGGACATCTCAGAAGACTGGCGTGGCACCACTTTTCCTTCGTTCTGGCAATGCTGTCGCTTGCATTCGCTCTTATCTCCCCCTTGCATAAACTCGGGGATGCCCTCTTCAGCGCCCACATGCTTCAGCATGAGGTGCTGATCCTGCTTGCGGCGCCCCTGTTTGCTGGGGCCCATCCCGGCGTGACCTTCCTATTTGCTCTACCCCAGAGTGCCCGCGCTTCTGTCGGCAAGTGGCTGGGCGGTGCCGAAAATAATCGGGTCGTCGTCTTTTTTACAGCACCCCTTGCAGCATGGATTCTTCACGCAGTTGCGCTTTGGGGATGGCACCTTCCGGTGCTCTACCAGGCGACGCTACGCTCGGATTTCGTACACGCCATGCAGCACCTGAGCTTCTTTGTAACTGCGGTCATCTTCTGGTCTGCGCTCTACGGCGCAGGGCGCTCTGCTATGAGTTACGGAGCGGGCGTCTTTTACGTCTTCGGAACTGCCGTTCACTGCGGCGCTCTTGGCGCGCTGCTCACATTTTCTACGGTTGTCTGGTATCCAATCTATGCGGGCAGGACTTATCTGTGGCACCTTACTCCCATTCAGGACCAGCAGCTCGGCGGCCTCATTATGTGGGTTCCGTCCGGAATTGTCTTTATAGCTGTCGGTATTCTCTTGTTTGCAAAATGGTTGCAGGAGTCCGACCGGCGCTTGAAGCTCGGGAGTCTGCAAACGCTTCTACAAGAGCAGGAGGCGTCGCCGAATGATTAGATCACTGACAGCGATCCTGACCGTATCTATACTTCTTTGCGGCTGCTCCCATCGAAAGAACTCGGCCATGGCAATCGCGGGAGCGGAGCATATTCAACGATACGGCTGCGGGTCGTGTCATACCATTCCCGGAATCCCCGGAGCCGATGCGCAGGTTGGCCCACCTCTTACTGGAATCGGCAACCGTAGTTACATTGCTGGGGTCCTGGCAAATAATCCGAAGAACTTGTCCTTCTGGGTCCAGCATCCGCATTCAGTTCATCCAGGAACAGCAATGCCGGAGATGGGGATTACCCCGAAAGAGGGAGACGAAATTGCCGCCTATCTCATGACGCTTCGCTAACAATCCAAAATTCCGAAGCACAGCAGCAATTTTGAAACGATTTCATATCGAGCAGAGCACATCTTTCAATATGCCTCCATATGCCATAATCTAATCCAGTTCTGGTCTGTCATTCTTATCCGATTTTTAAGCCCAGGTGACGAGTGCTATGCAATCTTTAGTGACATCCCAGTTGGATCATTGCCTCGCCACACTTGCCGCGGTACGGGCAGACAAAACCATCCCCGATACTGTTGTTCAGGCGGGCAACGCCATAGCGCAGGCAATGAAGAGCGGAAACAAGCTTATCGTGGCAGGCAATGGCGGTTCCGCAGCTGATTCACAGCACCTTGTAGCTGAATTTGTTTCGAGATTAACCCGTAACCGGCCCGCACTCCCGGCAGTAGCACTGACAACCGATACCTCGATCCTCACGGCCATTGGCAATGATTTCTCTTATGACAATGTTTTCGAGCGGCAGATCGAAGCGATTGGGCGATCGGGAGACGTTTTCCTCGGGATATCCACTTCGGGCAATGCGCGCAATCTCGTCAAAGCACTCCACCTATGCCGCTCCCGAAAAATCGCCACAATTGGTTATCTCGGAAACCAGGGAGGCGCAATGGCCCCGCTATGCGATTACCGCGTTGTTGTGCCCTCCAGCGTCACCATGCACATCCAAGAGTCGCATCTTGCACTCGAACATATTCTCTGCATGGTGGTAGAGCGCTGCTATTTCGGTGAAGATTTCGACAATGTTCCTCAATATGTCGCGGAGTAGGCGTGCAGGAGAAGACCGTTTACTCTATCTCACACAAGTACTGCATGGTACAAATGCCTGTTTCCTAAAAGCAGTCAATTAGAGAGGCACACGACGCAGTGATGAGTTCCAAGACTCGCAATGTTCCAGCTCTGATGGATGTGGCCCGCCGCGCTGGAGTCGGCGCCGCTACGGTGTCCCGTGTCATCAATGGTGGACAGAACGTCAGCAGCGGAACGATGGCAGCCGTACAGAAGGCCATCAAGGAATTGGGATATCACCCAAATCATGCGGCTCGCAGCTTGAAGGGGGCGCGCACAAAAACGATCGGCTTGATTGTTCCCAGCGTTGCCGATCCTTTCTTCTCTACGGCCGCAGCAGCGATCCAGGTAGTGGCGCGCGCACATGGCAGCCTGGTGCTATTGGCAGCTTCGGACAATTTGCCGGAGCGCGAGCAGGAGCAAGTCCTCACGCTAATCCAGCGGCGCGTGGACGGCCTGATTCTGGCCCCTTCAGACGCCGCCGATATCGCAATGTTCAAATATGCGGGTTTCCCGGTCGTTTGCTTCGACCGGCCTTTCGTCCGTCATAAACTGCCCACGGTGCTGGGAGACAACTATGGCGGTGCTAAAGCAGCCACAGAACATTTGGTTCATAGTGGATGCAAGCGGATATTGTGCGTGGCCGGCGACAATATGCTGTTTACCAGCCAGCGGCGCGTGTCCGGCTATCGGGACGTGGTTCGTGCATCGGGACTTCCTTATCTGGCGGAGTTAAATGTGCAGGATTATGGGTCAACCGAAGCGGCGCTCCGGCCCTATCTGCAAGGCAAGGACCGCATTGACGCAATCTTCAGCATTAAGAATGCAATCACGGTGAATGCTTACAGAATTTTGCGGCAATCGAATATTTCCATTCCCCGGCGGGTTGCACTGGTTGGATATGATGACTTCGAGCTTGCCGATACACTGGAGCCGCCAATCTGCGTGGTGCGGCAGCCCATCGCGAACATCGCAACCCGTGCTGCGGAGATGCTGTTCCAGGCGCTGGAGACCGGCAAAGAGAAGAGCCGGACCGTGACATTGAAAGTGGAGCTGGTACATCGGGCTTCATGCGGCAATTAACAGTTCGCACATTTGCGATTGAGCGATATCAAGCCGTGATGGGGATTCCCATGGCGACGCAAATCGCTGCGATGTCTCCTATCCGTTCGCCCAGCTCGGCGGTGACGATGGAACATGCCTCGGCCGAGGCAGGCAGTGCTTCCTCGCGCATCCTGGCCCGCGCCGGCGCGAGAAGACGCTCACCAAACCGGAGTGCCAGACCTCCCATAATGATGCGCTCAGGATTGAGGATATCGACCAGGACAGCGAGTGCTTCTCCGAGACGGCGGCCAGTCTCTTCAATAATGCGAGCGGCAACCAGATCTCCTTCTGCCGCAGCAAGGCCAATATCGCGCGCTGTCACGATTGGCAACTTTCCCGCGAGCAGAGTGGTTTCACCTGCCTCCATGGATGCGCGAATCGTGTCCGCGGCATGAAGAGCCATTCCGGCTCCGCTGGCCCACCCTTCCACAGATCCAGCTTTGTTATAGCGATTCGGCCCGGTTTCCGTCAGGCGGACGTGGCCAATCTCACCGGCCATGGAGGTAGCTCCACGAAAGATTTGCCCATTCAGGATCAACCCGGCTCCAAGGCCAGTACCGAGGGTGAGAAAGACCAGATGTTGGCAGCCGCGGCCTGCGCCGAAACGGTGTTCCGCCATAGCACCAGCGTCTGCATCATTCTCCACGGCACACGGCACTCCAAATTCATTTTCCAGGATAGACTTCACCGGAACGCCGTTCCATGTCGACAGGTTAGGAGGGCATTGAATAACACCCCGCAACCGGTCCAGTGGCCCTCCGCAGCTTACGCCGATGGAGCGAATTTGAGAACATGTCTCTGCCTGCCCTCGCCGAATCAGAGCCACGATTTTCTCAATGGCATGCTCCGGACCGTACTCCGGAAGAGTTGAAAACTCAGCACGCCAAAGAATATGTACTGGTTGGTCACAGAGCACCACGGCGGTTTTGGTTCCGCCGATATCAACCCCAACCATAACGCGTTTCACGTCCACACCTTCCATCTCCGCAAGCTCATTGACAACCTTAATCTTCGAGCGCATTGACTTCTTTCACCTGATGCGTGTGCCGGTTGATGCGCAAAGTCTTGATCTCGAAGGGATGGTACTTTCCGGTCCACGTCACACCAGCAAAGTCCAGCCGGAGAGTTGCAGTTGTGTCTTTGCCGGCTGTCTCGTAGGAGCGCACGATAAGATCGTCGCCATCTTCGGCCTGCTTCACCGCTTCGACAACGACATCCGGCGCATCCATGGAAAGGAAGGATCCAGCCCCTTTGCGAAAGCCTGGATGAATTCCCTGATAAATGATGGGCGTTTCGGTGACGAGATCTTCGGCATCGTGGACAACTCCTGCCTGCTGCCAGGAGCCAGTGTGGGGCACGAGCTCCATCTGGAATGTCTGAACGCCCTGGTCCATCCAAGCGTAGTCAACTCCGGGCTGAAGTTCGCGCGGTTGGTGGTTCGCATAAACGGCAGCACGTGCAATGGAGACACGCATGTCACTACCGTCAATGCTGTAGCCATACTTGGCGTCGTTCACAATGGCCAGGCCGAACGACTTGCCTGCCTGCTTTCCGGTCACATCGATCCAGCGCTGGCCTGGGTCTTCAGCGCCACTGGTATCGCGTTTCTCCGCTCCGTAAGCGATCTCATAGGTTGCCTGTGGATTTTCCACGTCGACCGGAAAGGAGAACTTCAACATCTTCAGGTGCTCATGCCAATCGAGCATGACACGTATATCGACTTTGCGGCTACCGGCGTAGAGCATCCAATCGACGGTAAGAGTGGAGGCTCCATAGCTAAGCTTTTCGCGAATACGCGCGCGCAATGGCCCGTTCTCAATCACCTTCAGATCGGTGCGCTTGAACTCGCCGACCTGGTCGGTGTAGGCGTGAACCTTGTGTGCCCAGGTATCGTTATTGTCGTCGAAGAGCAGGGCGCGCATCCCCGTCTGTCCGCCGCGGAATATCTGGTGGCCTGTATCTTTGTCGAGAATTCCCACCGCGCCGCCAGGGGCGAAGGTAATACGCAGATGAGTGTTCTCCAACACGTTTCCCCGTGCTTGCGGTGCGTTGGCCGGTGGGGGTGGATTGACTGCAACTTTGCGAATTCGAATCTGGCGGTATCCCATGGGCGGCACTTCTACCTGGGCGACCAGCCGCTGACGATGGTTCACTACAGCAGTAGCATCGATCCATTGAAACGGAACGGGCCGACCTGCTTCGTCCTCCACCTTCGTCGGAGTACCCGGCTCCCAGCCAAGATCGTATTCAACATTCAGCTTCGCCTGCCATGAGTGTGGATTGAAGATCACCAGATACTTCGAATCGGGGTCGGTTGTCGGTATCTGCCAGGCGAGACGCTGAAGGGAGCCATGGAGTGCCTCGCTGGCAATATCGCGCGCACGGCCGAATCCGTCACGCGCCGCTTCTTCGTGCTCCGGCAGTGTTGTATCTGCCATGCTGTCGTGAAATTGCAGAAGGAGAATGCGCTCCCAGGCCTTTGTGAACTCCGCTTTCGGATATGCAGCACCCCATGCCATGGAACCGATAGCGGAG
>DASRSR010000151.1:0-13799 GCA_035656355.1 Edaphobacter sp. | reverse complement strand
GGCGTCGTCAGACTCAGCTTGCGCAATTCCAACTCGGGAACGACAACAACCCGGAGCTGTTTTTTGCGCGGCGTCGATTTATGAACAACCAGCAGCTTCTTATCGGCAGGATTCAGATCCTCCAGAAGAGTCATCTGAGCCGTCAATCGCGGGCCACCCTTGCTTTGGGCGGTGAGCCTTCGCGCGATCTGCTTGCCATGGAAGTCCGCGAAATCATGCAGCGCAACGTCCCAATCGATATCTCCGCCATAAACCATCAGGCCGGTCTGTCGCGAAATTGCAATGGAAGCCTGAATGTCCTTGGTCGTTGTCCCATCGGTTCCGGGGATCGTCCACCGCGCTGTAATCTGACCCGGATTTCCATCTGGCTTGATAACGGACTTATGCAGGGCGGCCAGTTGATCGTACCGCGGCACGGTATCAACCAACTCAACCGTCAGATTGCGTAACAATTCGGGAAAGACCGGGCCGGAGTCCTGCTCCTGCACCTTGCGTCCATTAACTATCAGGATTTGCGAGAACGCAGCAGAATGAAACTCGCGTCGCCATTGATGCGGCGACTGCCACCACTCCTCTACCGTCGCGGCATACTGCGGATCATGGGTCTTCTCGTCCGAGATCGTCGCTTTCAGATGGAACGGCGTACCTCCTGGTGCAGCAAGGGTGGAGCGGCTGGCTGCTTCTCGTACCACATCTTCCAGAGGAGCTGTCTGCTGCGACATAGCAATGCACGGCAACAGAGCCGCACCGATAGCAAGAGCCAGGGAGAGAAATTTCATTCGCATTTCCTGTCCTTCTTAAACACAAAGGGGCAAAGGTGTCGAAGACCCCCGGTTTCGGATTCCAGATTTTATATATCTGACTCAGTCTGCCTTAGAAGGTGGATGGTTGGCGAGTGCATATCTGGGAAGCGCCCGGAATGGAGCGAAGGGTCCCTATATCCGCAATAAGAGAATTACCGCCAAGAGGACTTCACCGGCTAAGACAAATTCCCGTATTGACGGGAAAATCTGGCAGCAGAAAGGAGCGTTGAAAGCGAGTTTCCCGCTGCGCCACAGAATGACAAATACGATTCGCGGAGCGGATGCAATAATTCGAGGATGAAAAAGCAGGGGTTGTTGGAGCGCTTTGACCGGCGGCGGTTTCTTGCGCTTTGTTCGGCTGTGGGGGTTGGACAGACGCTTTTGCCCGGGGTGATGCTGGGCATGATGCAGTCCCAGGATTCGGCGCACGCGCAAAAGCCGCTGGAGAAGATTACGCCGGAGATGATTGATGCGGCTGCGGTGATAGCGGGCGTTCACGTTACCGACGAACAAAAGAAGATGATGTTGGAGGGACTGAAGGAGCAGCGCGATTCGATCGAGGTGATTCGGTCGATGCACCTGAAGAACAGTGTCGCTCCGGCGTTTGTATTCGATCCGCTGCCTGGTGGGGCAAAACTGGATACGGTTCGGCAGCCGATGAGGATGAGCGTTGCGCCAGATGTTTCGCGACTGGCTGCGTGCAGTAATCAGGAAGCCATGGCGTTTGCGACAGTGCGTGAGCTGGCGGAGCTGCTGCGGACACGCAAGGTGACTTCGCTGGAGCTGACGAAGATGTATCTGGCGCGGCTGAAACGCTACGATCCGCGACTGCACTTTGTAATTACGCTGACGGAAGAGCGGGCGTTGCAGCAGGCAGCGGACGCCGACCGCGAGATTGCCGCGGGCAGGTATCGCGGGCCGTTGCATGGAGTTCCGTGGGGCGCAAAGGACCTGCTTGCGGTGAAAGGATATCGGACGACGTGGGGCGCGGGTGGATTTGAGGACCAGAAATTCGATTATGACGCGACCGTTGTTCAGCGGCTGGATGCCGCCGGAGCAGTGCTGCTGGCAAAGCTGAGTATGGGCGCGCTGGCAATGGGTGATCTGTGGTTCGGGGGTAGAACACGGAATCCATGGAATCCGAAACAGGGCTCGAGCGGATCTTCGGCAGGCAGTGCGTCGGCAGTGTCTGCAGGCTGCGTTGGTTTTGCACTTGGAACAGAGACATTAGGCTCAATCGCTTCGCCGTGTGCGCGCTGCGGTGTGACCGGATTGCGGCCGACGTTTGGCCTGGTTCCACGCACCGGCGCGATGGCGCTGAGCTGGACGATGGATAAGATTGGGCCGATCTGCCGGTCTGTAGAAGATTGCGCGCTCGTGCTGAGCGCGATCTATGGGCCGGATGAGCACGATTTAGCCGTGAAGGATGCTGCCTTCAACTGGGATGCAGAGTTCGACTGGAAGAAGCTGCGAGTCGGATATCTGAAGAGTGCGTTTGAAATTCCGGCGGTTCCTGCGAACGCGCCTGAGAAGCAGAAGCTGGAAATGGAGCGCGATGCGTATGACGCGAAGTATGGGCTAGCTGCTCTCGACCAGTTGCGCAGGATGGGAGTCACGCTGGTTCCGGTGGAGATGCCGCATGGCTATCACTTCGGTGACGTGTCTCATCTACTGGGAGCAGAAGCCGCCGCGGCGTTCGATGAGCTGACGCGGAGCGGGCGGGACAACCTGCTTACCGGGCAGACGAGCGCTGACTGGCCGAATGAGTTTCGCGTGGAGCGATTTTACCCAGCAGTGGATTACATCCAGGCGCAACGGGCGCGAACGCTGGCGATCGCAGCAATGGCAAAACTATTTGATGAGGTCGATGTGATTGTTACGCCGTGGGATGGATCGCAATTAACGGCAACAAATCTAACCGGCCAGCCTGCGGTGATTGTGCCGAACGGACTGCGAGGCGCGGATGCTCCGAAGCCTGCTTCGGAAGAGGACGGAAGCCCGGATAATGTGCGCGGGCCGGGAACTCCGGTGGCGCTGAGTTTTCTGGGTGGACTCTATACAGACGCACGGCTTGCCGCGTTTGCGCGCGCGTATCAGGAGGCAACGGGATTTCATCGGATGCGGCCAAAGCTGGATTAAGCAAACATCCGCGGTTGCGATGCTAATATCCGGCTATGCCGGAAGATGCTGCAATGCTGGTAGAAACCAACGGTCTGGTGAAGGATTACGCTCGCGGCAACGAGACGGCCCGCGTGGTGGATGGCGTATCGTTTACGATTCGGCGGGGTGAGACGATGGGGCTGGTGGGCGAGTCGGGCTCGGGCAAGAGCACCGTTGTGCGTATGTTGCTGCGACTGATCGAGCCAACAGCAGGCACGATTCGCTATGACGGCATTGCCCTGTTGACAGCTAGTCCGCGCAAGATGCGCGAGCTGCGAAGGCGAATGCAGATTGTGTTTCAGGATCCCTATGCTGCGTTGAATCCGCGGATGACGGTGCGACAGATTCTGGCAGAACCGTTTGCTATTCATCGCGAACAAAAGCGCGCCAGCAGAGAGCATCTGGAGACGATGCTGCATGAAGTAGGACTAGATGCGAGCGCGATGGAACGCTATCCGCATGAGTTCAGCGGAGGGCAGCGACAGAGGATCAATATTGCGCGAGCGCTGGCGCTACGTCCTGAGTTTCTGGTGCTGGATGAGCCGGTGAGCGCGCTGGATGTTTCGGTAGGTGCGCAGGTAGTGAACCTGCTACATGATCTACAGCAGAAATATAACCTCACTTATCTTTTCATTTCGCATTCGATGCCGCTGGTGCGCTATCTCTGTGATCGAGTAGCGGTGATGCAGCAGGGCAGGCTGGTGGAGCAGGGCGAGTGCGAGCAGGTGTGCGATGCTCCGCAGCATGAGTACACGCGCAAGCTGATTGCTGCGACTCCAGAGATGCCAGTCTTTGCAGAGTAGCGCCGGCAGACAAGCCCATACAATGGAAGAGAGGCTTCTTTCGGAGACGGGCAGAATGCGGCAAGAGACGATTAATTTTATTGGCTACGTTGCGGCAACGTGCACAACAGTATCTTTTCTGCCCCAGTTAATCCGCGTGTTGCGGCTGCGTTCCGCCCGCGAGATTTCGCTGGGGATGTTTTCCATCTTCTCAACCGGAACCGCGCTGTGGATGGCTTATGGTGCGTTGGTGCACTCCAAACCAGTGTTTGCAGCCAATACAGTAACGCTGGTGCTGGCAGGAAGCATCCTGGTACTGAAACTGCGCTTTGATCGCAGTGCCGCAAAAGAGGTGACCGGCGTATGAGCCATGAAGGAAT
This sequence comes from Edaphobacter sp., assembly GCA_035656355.1. Taxonomy (GTDB): domain Bacteria; phylum Acidobacteriota; class Terriglobia; order Terriglobales; family Acidobacteriaceae; genus Edaphobacter. The sequence continues at coordinate 9,674 of DASRSR010000151.1, read as the reverse complement.
TCGGATTGTCAACGCAGAAGATGCTCAGCGCGAAGCGAATGAAGAGCGACACCTGCCCACGGATGCTGTGACTCCCAGGAAGGTCCGCGTGATGAAGACCGAAGGCACAGGAGTGGAGATCGACTGGAAAGACGGTCATCGAAGCGCGTGGGACTTCGTCTGGCTGCGGAATGCGTGCCCCTGCGCTACGTGCCATGAAGAACGAGAGAAGACCGGACGCAAGCCGGGAGAGCCAAAACCCAAACCACAGGCCCTGCTGCAGATGTATGAAGCTCCGGCGCGGCCTGTGGATGTAACTCCGGTAGGCAGATATGCTCTGAAATTCAAATGGAACGACGGACACGAGGCCGGGATTTATTCGTGGGAGTATTTGCGGCGCGTCTGCCAGTGCGCGGAGTGCGCGGAAAAACGCTAACCGATGCAGGCTTGAGATAAACAAGCTTCTGCAATCGTGGCGTGCGTGCAACTTCGGCAAGAGTGTAATGATCGAGCTTATCCAGGAAAGCAGCATAGGCACTGTCGAGCGCGCCTTTCAGCAGGCATGCAACCAGATTTAGCCTACAGTGGGTGGATAAACCAGACCTGAGTTCGTTGGCAGATGATGCAGCACGCTTGCAAGTATCACGGACAAAGGCAGGGAGACACTGCAGAATGCTCTCTTAATGACGCATCGCATCTTATTAATTAGAGAGAGCAGTTCGATAATCGCGCTCGTGGATTTAATCCGTCACTCAAAGTACAGGAGAGACATGGGTTTCTACTCTGCAGATGTCCTGATGATTGGAGCTGGGCCAGTTGGCCTGGCCGCAGCCATTGCACTGAAGAGGACCGGGCTGGATGTTCTTATGGTGGATGTGCAAGCTCCTCCTATCGATAAAGCCTGTGGTGAGGGACTTATGCCTGGGGCAATCGCGAGCTTATCCCTCCTGGGAATTGATACTGAATCGCTGTGCGGAATTCGATTTATGGGAATCCGTTTTTCTGACATTCACTCGGAGGCAAGTGCAGCATTTCTTCATGGGGACGGTCTGGGCGTGCGCAGAGTAAGCCTGCATCAGGCATTATTCAATTACGCAGCCATTCTGGGTGTTCGATTTCGATGGCGTACCAAAATTTCAATGTGTCATGGAGAAGGTCTTTCCCTTGATGGCAGAACTCTGCGATATCGCTATCTGGTTGGAGCTGACGGCGAATCTTCCCCGACGCGCGCATGGGCAGGATTTGAGCAGCGGATTCTTCATAGCCGGCGTTATGGCTTTCGTGCCCATTTTGAATTTCCATATCGAAACTTGGAAGACGTGCAAGGTGATCATTATGTCGAGGTCTATTGGTGCGATGCAGGACAAGCATATGTAACACCTGTTCGAGAATGTATGGTGTGTGTCGCAGTTACCTCTCGCTCAAAGTCGCCAGGCATATTCCGGCAGATCATCGAAAGCATTCCTGTTCTCCAGCGAAGAATCTCACGAGCAAGGCAAGTTACTTCTCAACGCGGATCAGTAACGACAACGTCGAGTCTTGATAGAGTGGCGACCCGAAATATTGCTTTGATAGGCGATGCTTCTGGTTCAGTGGATGCAATCACAGGGGATGGGCTGGCGATGGGGTTTCGTCAAGCAATCTTACTTCGCGACTCAATTCTCGCTGGTGGACTGGAACAGTATCAGCTAAAGCACGCTGATATCACGCGATTGCCACACCGAATGGCACGTGTACTTCTGCTGATGGACCGCCACACCGCGCTAAGGCGCCATCTATTGAAGCTCTTCTCGATACAACCCTATCTATTCAGGTCAATGCTTGGCATTCATCTGGGCGAGAAGACTACCTACGATGCCCCTTCGGATGCAACATTGACCGGGTGTCCAATGATGTAAGTTACCGGAAGCAATCCATTGCGCTCTTCCCCCATTTCCCATTCGTAACGCGATAGCAAAGAGGCTTGCATAGCCTGTTCGACAATTTGGTGCAATTCCGAAAGATCATAAGCTCGCAAACAGGAAATTAGCCCGTCAATACAAATCACAAAAGGAACAACGGGAATGACATACGTCCAAAGCAGACGAGAGCACTGGAAAGGACGAATGAACGGGGTAAGCAGGAGAATTAGAAAAGGTATAAAGCAGAGGCTGAGTAGTGTTTTTGGGCCACGATTTGCAAGTTCAAAGATGCCGATACCATAACCATTCTCGATTGCATTACGAAAAATATTTACTGCTTCAAATGGACGGAAGTGATGAAACGAGGAAAACATGCATCGGAAGCCTTGCAACTCTGCTGGAATATGCACAGCATCGATTGAGTTTGAAATAAACGTAACCTGGCTGCGAAAGTCACGTGAGTTCTGTTTATACCGATGGATCTGCTTGAATGCTTCATAATTAGGGAATTTGTCCGTCAGGCATACATTGACGGCGAACCCGTAGTTTGACTCGAGCTGATGCAAGATGCGTAACCATGGTCCCCCGCCTCCGGAGCAAAGGTCGAGTACATCGGCTGGTATGGCCGTAGACGCTGCTGCAATAGCAGCGTATAGCCGGGGAACGATGGGATCATACAAAGTGCTGAATTGCCATAGGATTTGGAGGGCATCGGTGGCTAGATTCCGAAACCGGGCGGGAAACCAGGAAAGGTCCTGAATCTCAATCATCTCCGCGCGCCGCATGACTACCTCTTTCGGAAACATCGTTCTGGAATATCGATTCAGAATATTTGCCGCATAAATAAAACGACAGCTTTATTGATGAACAGCCAAGAAGTCTTCCCTCAACGAATGTTTCTAAATTAATGGGTAATGTTCGTTCGCTGCGAAGTTCGTGCCGCACGGATGAGGTTTGGTAATTTCAATGAGGTTGAAGCTCTGACATTCGCACCAGCCATTGCTTCCAGCTGTGTCAGCGCCTGAATGTGTTCTTTCGGATTGCGAGCACATGAGCAGTCTGAAGGAACGAAGATGTCAAACCCACGCATGTTCGCATCATGTGCCGTTACCGTGATGCAACTGTTGGATGTCAGACCGGTCAGGATTAGGGTTTCTACCTGCAAATGCTCTAATAGCACCTCTAATGGTGTCATGTAAAAGGCGGAGTGCATGGGCTTCAGCACAAAGTAATCTTCGCTGTCCGGGAGTAGCGGCCGCACAAACTGCGCACCTTTTGCCTCAAGGCAACGCCCCATCAACACCTCCTTCTCGCTGCGCCAATCGCCAAAGTTGTCGTTTACATACAGGACCGGGATGCTGAGAGCACGCGCACGCGCCTTCAAACGGACTAATGCATCGCGCATTGCCAGCGCACCTTGCAGAATCGCATCACCATCCGGGAACTGAAATGTTGTCACTACATCAATCAACAATAGCGCCACCGGCACTGGCGAAGGGCTTGTCTGTGCATGCTTTCGAGACCTCATGACATGTGTGATGCTGTCTCTGGGAATGCCAGCACGATTTTCTTCCATTTATGAAGTGCCCACCCCAAAGTGGATTAAGAGCGGTGAGAGTATTGAGTCCAATAATCTCTCACCGCTCATGCAATACAACATCGATCTGATTACTCAACGATAAATTGTTGCGCATCGTACTGTGGGGTTACCGTGAAGAGCAAAGAGCCGCGCGGATTATCGCCGATTTTGCTTGCGGCATAAATTCTGGTCCCAGCTGGAGCCTTAACAACCAGGTTGTAGTGAGACGGAACCGTATGGGTTATTCCGTTGATTTTAAATTGCTGGAACGCATAAGTGTTGTTGAAGATGGTAAAGGTGTAGCGGGTGACCTGTGCTACAGCAGGTTGCGGATGAAGATGGAAAAAATGAGGGAAGGGCGCAGCATTGATAGCTATCGGTGCAGATGCGCTAACAGCCGTTAAGACGAGAGCAATGAGTGTGCGACGGACCTTGTTCATTGAGGATTGTCTCCTATTCATATGCGCTGAGACTTGTCTGCCAGGTGCAGATAAGTTTCCGTGCTAGGCCCGTACCATTGCATTTATTGTGCCGTTATCGAGATTTTAGTTTCAACAACTTGCATCGACAGAAGAACGCGGACTGTCCGTTTGTGTGAATCGGCGTCCATTATCGGAAATAAACGAAAAGTACTCTGATCACAGACGTCTCAGTATCTTTCCGCAAGTATGCCGTGCAATGCGTGGCGATGTTAGGCAGTAATCTTCAGCAATGACAGGGACCTTTCGACGGTATCGCTGACAAGCAATATCTCTCGACTCTTGCGTTTGAGCATTCCCTGCTCTACGGCGTGATCGAGAAAGGCGAGAAGCTGATCGTAGAAACCATGAATATTGAGTAGAACGATCGGCTTGTTATGGAGCCGGAGCGTCTGCCAGGCGAGGACCTCAAACATCTCTTCGAGCGTGCCGAAGCCACCAGGCATGATGAGAAAGGCATCGGCCTTCTCTCCCATGAGCGCCTTGCGCGTGTGCATGGTGTCTACAACGTGCAGCTCGGAGACTCCGCTATGTGCGACTTCGAGATCGACGAGGGCCTCTGGGATGACCCCGACCACGCGGCCGCCGTGAGCTAACGCCGACTCTGCCACAGCACACATGAGGCCGACCTTTGCCCCGCCATAGATAACGCCGATATTGGCATCGGCGAGAGCACGGCCGAGCTCTTCAGCGGCAGTCTGATAAACGGGATTAGCTCCACTGGCCGAAGCGCAGAAAACAGCAATGTTGCGAATGTCCATATCGATAAGGATAGCGGTCTAGTGGCGCGCGTAATTTCAACGGTGTGGGGAAAAATACAGGAGGTCTCTCCGCTGCGGCCCCTTGGGCCTTCGGTCGAGATGACGTGGGTTGAGAGTGTACTCTCCCATCCATCGCAGCGATGAAACTGTTGCGATGAATGGGGCACCCGAGCGTCTGTGACAGAACAGAGTTACAACTTTTTACGCGATGTGGTTCTGCTGCGCTTCGCGCACGGTCTGGGCGATGTTGGCAGCCAGTGCGGGAAGGCCAAAGAGCGCGCCCGCGGTGATCGCGGTGGAGATGAGATCGTTGGCATAGAACGGGATTCCTGCAACGAAGCAGGCCCCGAGGCCCGCAGCAGTGTGCGGATACATCGTTCCACCGATCCATACAGCAAAATTGCTAAGAACGAAGAAAGACGTAGCCGAGGTGAAGATACCAGCGGTGACGCGTAGTGCTGAGGGCTTGCCGCGAAGCACCTGATGTCCGAAGAGACAGATGGCTGCATACCAGACCCAGGTAACGAGATATGCGCTGGTATGCCAGGCGTATCCATAGGCAAAGACGGTGAGGTAATAGTCTGCGCCCATCAAAGCGAGAACAGCAATGATCGTCTGCCAGCGGCTACGACGCGCGCCGAAATAGAGAAGGCCGCCGCCAACAGCGGTGAATCCGATGGCTGTAGTGTTGAAAAGATGGGGTAAAAAACGGCTGAAGACTGCAAACAAAAGCACGAGATAGGCGGCCATAAAAACCTCTTTTAACGAAAAATGCTGCGCATTCGATTGTCGACTTTCATCGTGTTCAGGTCAACCCCCTGAAAGAGGGAGAAATGTATGCGCAATACTACATATTGCGGTTGACCTCCATAAAAACCCTTGCTATAGTCGTTTTACTTCACGGTGTCCGGTTGCGAGACCGGGCTTAATAGGGAATCCGGTGAGAGTCCGGAACTGCCCCGCAGCGGTAAGCAGGAACGAACGTCCCGACGAAAGCACTGGTTCGATAATGGACTGGGAAGCTGGGTCAAGTAGGCAGCCTGCAAGTCCGAAGACCTGCCATGAGACGTGCCGATAGGGCACGAAATTCACGCAGCCTCCGAGGGGAGGATGGGGTGATCGGCGTCTGTCCCGGCGATCGTTCCGTCTCTGCTTCCCGGAGCGAAAGGACCCTCCCCGTGGCAACCGTACAGACGACGCTCTCAGACCTCGATCCTCAATTCCCTTCCGCCGATGTCGTTCCGCAGATGCAGGTTCGCAAGCGCAGCGGCGCGCTCGAACCGGTAGATGTCAATAAGATCGTCCGCGCGGTGGAGCGGTGCTGCCATGGGCTGCCTCATGTCGACGCGATCCGCGTGGCCAGCAAGACCATCGGCGGCCTGTTCGATGGAGCGACAACGCGCGAGCTGGACTCCATATCCATTCAGACGGCGGCCGCGCTGATCGCGGAAGAGCCGGAGTACTCGAAGCTGGCGGCGCGGCTGCTGCTGGCGACGATTGCCAAGGAGGTGAGCGGGCAGAATATCTACTCGTTCTCGCAGTCGATCGAGGTGGGACATCGCGAGGGTGTGATTTCGAAGGACACGGCGGAGTTTGTCGGCGCGAATGTGCGCAAGCTGAACAGCGCCATCGATGACCGCTTCTCCGACCGGTTCGAATACTTCGGCCTGCGGACGGTGTACGACCGCTACCTGCTGCGTCATCCCATCACGCGGCAGGTGATTGAGACGCCGCAGCACTTCTTTATGCGCGTATCGGCGGGGGTGTCGGTGCGGGTGAACGAGGCGGTAGAGTTTTACAAGCTGCTGGCCTCGCACGACTACATGCCAAGTTCGCCGACGCTGTTCAACAGCGGCACGAAGCACTCGCAGATGTCGTCGTGCTATCTGCTGGATTCGCCGGCAGACTCACTCGACGCGATCTACGACACTTACAAGCAGGTCGCGCTGCTCTCGAAGTTTTCCGGCGGCATTGGGCTGGCGTTCCATCGCGTGCGGGCGGAGGGTTCGTTGATCCGGGCGACAAACGGAATTTCAAACGGCATTGTGCCCTGGCTGCGGACGCTCGATGCGTCGGTAGCGGCAGTGAATCAGGGCGGCAAGCGCAAGGGCGCGTGCTGCGTATACCTGGAGCCGTGGCATGCTGATGTCGAGTCGTTTCTGGAGATGCGCGACAACACTGGCGACGCCGCCCGGCGGACTTACAATCTGAACCTTGCCAACTGGATTCCCGACCTGTTCATGCGGCGGTCAGACGAGGACGGCATGTGGTCGCTCTTCGATCCGAAGGACGTTCCACATCTGACCGATCTATATGGCGAGGAGTTTGACCGCGCCTATGTGGAAGCAGAGGAAAAGCAGCTTTACAGGCGGCAGGTGAAGGCGCGCGACCTGTATGCGCGCATGATGCGCACCCTGGCCGAGACCGGCAACGGATGGATGGTGTTCAAGGACGCCTGCAACATCAAGTGCAACCAGACCGGTACTAGCGGCAACGTCGTTCACCTGTCGAACCTGTGCACCGAGATCACCGAGGTGACCTCTTCGGCGGAGACGGCGGTGTGCAATCTGGGCTCGATCAACCTGGCGCGTCACATGACCGATGGCGTCTTCGACTTTGAGAAGCTGGCGGCGACGGTGCGCCATGCCGTGCCCATGCTCGATCGGGTCATCGACATCAACTACTATCCGGTATCGCAGGCGGCAACGGCGAACAGCCGCTGGCGGCCAGTGGGCCTGGGCGTGATGGGGCTGCAGGATGTCTTCTTCCAGATGCGCATCCCCTTCGATTCAGCGGAGGCGCGTGTGCTCTCGGCGAAGATTCAGGAGGAGATCTACTTCCATGCGCTGAGCGCGTCATGTGATCTCGCCGAGCTGCATGGGCCTCACGCCGCGTTCCAGGAGACGCGGGCCGCCAAGGGCGAGTTCCAGTTCGATCTGTGGGGCGCAATACCGGCGGACAAAGAGCGTTGGGAGTTGCTGCGTGAGCGCATGAAGAGCATCGGCCTGCGCAACTCGCTGCTGATTGCGATTGCGCCGACGGCAACGATCGCCTCTATCGTCGGCTGCTATGAGTGCATTGAGCCGCAGGTCTCGAATTTGTTCAAGCGTGAGACGCTCTCCGGCGAGTTCATGCAGATCAACAAATACCTCGTGGCCGAGCTGAAGCAGCTGGGGCTGTGGTCCGAGGAGATGCGCTCGCGCATCAAGCTGGCCGAAGGCTCGATTCAGAAGATTGCTGAGATTCCCGAAGAACTGAAGATGATCTATCGCACGGTTTGGGAGGTGCCGATGCGCTCGCTGATCGATATGGCGGCCGACCGCGGCGCATACATCGACCAGAGCCAATCGCTGAATTTGTTTGCCGAGTCGCCGAACATCGGGCGGCTCAGCTCGATGTATATGTATGCGTGGAAGCGCGGTATCAAGACGACGTATTATCTGCGTTCACGTCCGGCGACGAAGATTGCGAAGACGACCGTCGCTGTGGGCAACCGCGTGGATATACAGGTGGCGGCGAGCGCAAAGGTGAGCTGCTCGCTCGACAATCCGGAGTCCTGCGAAGCTTGCCAGTAGCTGTCGGATATGTCGCGCTTTCAGCGCTTGGCTATTGCTGTGCATTGTTACCTGGGGCTTCGCCCCAGGCTGGTATGAAACGGGCCTTCGGCCCTAAAGACCACAAACTAGGAGATTCTTATGTCAACGAACGTGCCCACCTCCATCCTCGATCCTGGCCTGTCGCTTACGCTGCGACCTATGCGGTATCCCGTGTTCTTTGAGATGTTCAAGGACGGAATAAAAAACACGTGGACGGTAGAAGAGGTCGATTTCTCCACCGATCTGGTCGATCTGCGCTCGCGTCTGACTCCGGCGGAGACTCACCTAATTCAGCGGCTGGTCGCGTTCTTTGCCACGGGAGATTCCATCGTCTCCAACAACCTTGTGTTGAACCTCTACAAACACATCAACTCGCCGGAGGCGCGGCTCTATCTCTCGCGGCAGCTCTATGAAGAAGCCGTGCATGTGCAGTTCTACCTGACGCTGCTGGACAACTACGTTCCCGATCCGGATGCGCGGGCGGCGGCGTTTGCGGCGGTCGAGAACATTCCGTCCATCACCAAGAAGGCGCAGTTCTGTATGCGCTGGATGGACTCGATCCAGAAGCTCGACGAGCTGCGCACGCCGGAAGAGCAGAAGCAGTTTGTGTTGAACCTGATCTGCTTTGCCGGCTGCATCGAAGGGCTGTTCTTCTTTGCGGCGTTTGCCTACGTTTATTTTCTGCGGTCGCGCGGCCTGCTGAACGGTCTGGCCGCAGGCACCAACTGGGTCTTCCGCGATGAGAGCTGCCATCTGGAGTTCGCGTTCGAGGTGGTGAACGTCGTTCGGGGACAGCATCCGGAGCTGTTCGATGCGGCGCTTGAGGCCGATGTTGTAGCGATGATGAAGGAGGCAGTCGACTGCGAGCTGCAGTTTGCCGAAGATCTGCTCTCGGGCGGAGTCGCCGGTCTGTCGGTGCGCGAGATGCGGCAATATCTGGAGTACGTCGCCGATTCGCGCGTGGTGCGGCTGGGGATGCAGCCGATCTTCGGGGCGAAAAATCCATTCGCGTTTATGGAACTGCAGGACGTACAGGAGCTGGCGAATTTTTTTGAGCGGCGCGTCTCGGCGTATCAGGTCGCGGTGGCGGGGGAAGTCGTCTTTCACGATGACTTTTAGGATTTCTGTTGCCAGGGCGCAAAGAAGCACGTCATTTCGACCGAAGGCCACAGGCCGTAGTGGAGAAATCTCTGTATTGTTTTCCGTTTGAGCCGACACGCATTTCTCGTAAAGATAGATGAAATCCAGGGGTTTCTCCGCTTGCCGCGCGACTATATATCGTGCAGCTTCGGTCGAAATGACGTAGATCGAGATGTTCCTTATTGCTGAATTGCGGTATCGGCTTTGCTGGGCTTTGCGGAAACCTGAGCTGGCGTGGG